>CAJBBZ010000274.1 GCA_903951445.1 uncultured beta proteobacterium | reverse complement strand
TCAAAACCATAGCCCGGTGCAACCGCAGTTTCTCCGCCATTGTCTTTTCCACCGCGAACGTCCATCCGCCCTTTAGTCAGAAAATACTCGCCAGGCCCCGCATGGATATGGGGTGCAAACGAGGAGCCCTTGGGGCAATCAAAAATAGCCGTCCAAGCGCCGTGGCCGGGCTGAACGTGGAGCAATTTCCAACGGATACCGCCATCGGCCAAACCTGCCGGAAAGTCAATCCAGGCGAGGTCTGGAATGTGGACGTATTCTTCGGCGATCTTCGATTTCATGGTTTTGGCTCCTGGTAACGGTTGATGAATGTTCGAACGCCTTCAACAGGCGGCTATCGGCAATACGACAGCACATCGAAGATCCATGTTGCATCGGATGGCACGCGGGGATAACTATGGTTTACCCTAGGCAAAGGCCCCCATCGGGCAAATAGTTTTCCCAATCGGCCACGCTGGGCCTAGGATGCGCCGGCTTCGTTAAGGCGGATTGAAAACCGGCTGGCAATTGGACCACCGGCTTGTTGGCGAGGGTGTTTGAAGCGCAGCAGCCTTCTTATTTAGCTGGACCAGGCGATTTCGCAAGCCTCAGTTCGGATTCTCAAAAAACAAGTAATTCGTGGCGTAGTCGCTAATCTCAAAATAGACTTTTTTCTCGTTGGCATCGGTCTGCATGTTCAGGTTTTCGTCCAGCACGCCATAGCCAAAGCGGTAAGGGCGCGGCTTGTTATCGTCGGTGCCCATGGCGGTGCTGAGTTTGTCCACTTTGAGAAAGCGGCGCACCAATTTGTCGCCAGCATAGACTTCCAACACGCCGTTGGTACCGGTCCAGTTTTGGATGTCGCGGCCCAATTTGTTTTGCTGTTCTTGGGTGCAGGCGCCCAAGCTCAGCAGCAGGACCGCACACGCGCCAAGCGCGAAATACTTTGGGTTGAAACTGTTTTTCATGGTTTTCCTCCTGGGTGAATAGCCAAACCGCTGCGCTGGCGCAGCACCTCGTACAAACATATGCCGCTGGCGACCGACACATTCAAGCTTTCCACGGCCCCGCGCATCGGCAAGCTGACCAATTGGTCGCAAGTTTTAGCGGTGAGCTGGCGCATGCCGTCGCCTTCGGCGCCCAGCACCAATGCAGTCGGACCGCGAAAATCCGCCTCGTACAAAGTGCGTGGCGCAGCACCGCTGGTGCCTGTTATCCAGATATTGCGCTCTTTGAGTTCCATCAGTGTGCGCGCCAAATTGGTCACCATAAAGTAAGGCACGGTTTCGGCCGCGCCGCTGGCTACTTTGGCCACCGTGGCGTTGATACCGGCGGCGTGGTCTTTGGGGGCGATCACTGCATGCGCGCCCGCACCATCGGCCACACGCAAACAAGCGCCTAGGTTGTGCGGGTCGGTCACGCCGTCCAGCACCAAAAGCAAGGGCGGCTGCCTGTCCTGCACCGGCAAGGCAGCTTGTGCAGATTCCAAATCTTCTAGCAGCGTATCGAGCGAGCGGGCCTGCGGCAAAGGCCGCGTGCGCGCCGCAACGCCTTGGTGGCCGTGGCTGCCGCACAGTTTGGATAAGCGCATGCCGTCCGCTTCAATCAGGCGTACCCCTGCTTCGTGGGCTTTTTCCAGAAATTGGCGCATACGCGCGTCACGCCGGGTGGGTTCGTAATACAGCTCGACAATCGATTGCGGCGCAATTTTCAGGCGCACACCCAGCGCATGAAAACCAAAAAGTATGTGGGAAGCGGACATCGCCCCATTATCGCGGCAGGGCCACGCGCGTTCGGCCTGCAAAGGCATTGCAAGCCGCCCGGGTCTCACAACAGCCCATCTACCGGTCAAGCGGCCGCTTCACACGAAACACGCCGGACGCAGCAAAACGCTTCGCCTGCGCTTGCTTTATGAGCCTAGCGAGACCGCCGCACTCACATCCGAAGCCAAGCGTCCTGCCTCGATGGTCAGGCAGCGTTGGCAGCGCTGGGCGATAGCGCGGTCATGGGTGACCAACACCAAGGTGGTGCCCAACTCGCGATTGAGCTCAAACATCAGCGCCATGATGGTTTCGCCGGTGGCAAAGTCCAGGCTGCCCGTGGGCTCATCGGCCAGCAAAACCGCCGGTTGCACCACAAAGGCGCGGGCCAGCGCCACACGCTGCTGCTCGCCGCCGCTCAGCACTTTGGGATAGGCCTGCAGCCGCTGCGACAGGCCCACGCGTTCCAGCATGCTTGCCGCCAATTTACGCGCGTCTTTGCGGCCCGATAGCTCCAGCGGCAGCATCACGTTTTCTAGGGCCGTCAAATTACCCAGCAGCTGAAAACTTTGGAACACAAAGCCGATTTGCCGGGCCCGTAAGGCCGCGCGGGCGTCTTCGTCTAGCGCAAACAGGTCTTGTCCGGCAATATGCACCGTGCCGGTGGTGGGGGTGTCTAGCCCCGCAATGATGGACAGCAGCGTGCTTTTGCCCGACCCGGAGGCGCCCACAATGGCTACTGCCTCGCGCGCTTGGAGCGAAAAATCGATGTTGTGGAGGATTTGCAGGGTGCCGGTGGAATCGGTCACCGACTTGCAGACTTGGCTTACCGCGATAATTGAATCAGACATGGAACTTTCAATGAATCGCAGGTACTTTAACGTAAGCGCACTTGGCCTTTTGCTATTTGGCAGCTTTACGGCCCGGGCCAAAACCGAGGCAACGCTGCTGGTGGTGGGCGATTCGCTCAGCGCCGAATACGGCCTCAAACGCGGCACCGGCTGGGTGGCGCTGCTGGACAAACGCCTGCGCGATGAAGCCAAGGCGATCACCGTCGTCAACGCCAGCATCAGCGGCGACACCACTTCGGGCGGCCGGTCGCGCCTGCCGGCCCTGTTGGCACAGCACAAACCCCAAATCGTGCTGATTGAATTAGGCGGCAACGATGCCTTGCGCGGCCTGCCCCTCAAAACCAGCCAAGATAATCTGGAAGCCATGGTCAAGGCGGCGCAAAGCCAGGGTGCCAAAGTGCTGCTACTGGGCATGCAGGTACCGCCCAATTACGGGCCGCAGTACGCCGCCGAATTCAGCGCCATGTATGCCGAGGTGGCCAAGCGCCACAAAACCGCACTGGTGCCGTTTTTTCTGAAAGGCGTGGCCGATGCGGAAAACGCCGACGCCCTGTTCCAAAGCGACCGCATCCACCCGGTGGAAGCGGCGCACCCCATCATGCTGGGCAATGTGTGGCCGGCGCTACGAAAGCTGCTGCCATGAGTTTGCAATTGATCAGCCCGCGCGAGGTCATAGACCGCTATGCGCAATTTGACACCGTGATCGATGCGCGCAGCGAATCTGAACACGCTCTGGACCACCTGCCCGGCGCCCTGAACTGGCCCACACTGAACGACAGCGAACGCCAAGCGATTGGCACGATGTACAAGCAGGTCAACGCCTTCGAAGCCAAAAAACGTGGCGCGGCCATCGCGGCGCGCAATATCGCCGCCCACATCGAAGCCCATGTGCTGGACAAGCCGCGCGATTGGACGCCGCTGGCCTATTGCTGGCGCGGCGGCAAGCGCAGCGGCGCGCTGTCGCTGATCCTGGACCAAATCGGCTTTCGGGTCAGCCTGGTCGAAGGCGGCTACAAAGCCTTTCGTGCCGAGATGCTGCTCGATATGGAGCGCTTGGCCGCGCAGATGCAATTCAAGGTGATTTGCGGCACCACCGGCTCAGGCAAGACCCGGCTATTGCAGGCCTTGGCAGCCGCTGGCGCCCAGGTGCTGGACCTGGAAGCCCTGGCGCAGCACCGCAGCTCGGTTTTAGGCGCGATCCCCGGCCAGCCGCAACCCAGCCAAAAGCGCTTTGACACCCTGGTCTGGGACGCTTTGCGAGGTTTTGATGCCGGGCGCCCGGTGTTTGTGGAAAGCGAAAGCAAAAAAGTCGGCAATGTGGCGATACATGCGGGGCTGCTGGAGGCCATGCGCGCCAGCGCATGCGTTTTTATCGAGTTGCCGCTTGCCGAGCGCGTCGCACTCTTGCTAGAAGACTATGCGTTTTTCTTGCGCAACCCGGCGTATTTTTGCCAACGACTCGACGCCCTCACCGCGCAGCGCGGCAAGGTAACGGTACAAGCATGGAAAGATGCGGTAAGCCAGGGGGACTTTGCCAGCGTAGTGCGCTCCCTGCTAACCGAGCACTATGACCCGGTGTACCTGCAATCAATTGAGCGCAATTTTGTGCGCTATACAGAGGCTCAGCGCCTGGACATAGCCGATCGCGGCGCTGTGGCCATGGGCCAGGCAGCCGCTGCGCTGGTTTAGCTCTGGGCCTGGCCGGGATCGGCCTGGGGCGGGGTGTAAGCCGGCGTCAGCAGGTCATCGGAACCAGATTCACCCGCCTCACCCCCGACCTTGCGCTCGGTTTTGCTCTTGAGCTTGTCTTCTTTTTTACGTTTTTTAGCCAGCTCTTTCTGACGCTTTTCGTAACCGTAATTGGGAGTTGCCAAGATGATCTTTCGTGAATGTGGACTGACTTTAACACCACCCCTTGCCCTGGCTGGCTTGGGGGCGGGCAAAGCAAGCTAGCACTTTGCGCTAAGGTGCAAGCCTGCGCTGCCAATACCCACTGCAAATCCCTTTGACCACCCCGGGCCCCGCAAAACAGCTCACCGCATTACAGTTCACATCAGATAAAGCAAATGCATCGCGCCATGAAAATGGTTTTAAAACCACAAATTACAAAAAACGTTCTTTTTATTCGTTAAAATCAAAATAAACATAATTACACTAAGCGTTATTTACCAAGAAAATACATTAAGCGTGCGAATCTCTAAATTCCTGACAAACGCATCCCCTGGCATCGCCAGGGTAGCTGCTTGGCGGGCGCCTAGGGGAGAACCGTATGCGCGAGGGCTGAGGCAATCAATACAAGGCCTTCTGGAAAAGGTGGGGGCGTATTTCGCGTCGCTGTCAGGCGCACTACGCAACGTTATCTGGCTGTTGCTAGCACTTTCCCTTGCGAATACCGCAACAGCCCGTGAACTGGACTTCGCCAAAGTCGGCCAGGAAACTCTGAACCTGAACGCTTATGCCAGTTGGGCCGAAGACCGCACAGGCGCGCTCACCTTCGACTTGGCGCGCAGCGACAACGGGCCCTTGACCTTCAAGGAAATCCCAGGCGGGGCATGGAACGCGGATTTCGACCGCAGTAGTTCAGCCTATTGGGTGAAATTGCCTATCATCAATTCGGGCAATGCACCCGCTGGGCGTTTGCTGGTAATGGCCCAACCGCTGTTGGAACATATTGAAGTGTTTTGCGAAGCGCCTGACGGCTCTTTGCGCGGCACCAAAACCGGCCACGGCATGGCTTTTGACAGCCGCCCCTACCCGCACCGCTTACTCATCATTCCCTTTTTGCTGGCGCCCCGTGAGAGCCAAACCGTGTGGATGCGGGTGAAAAGCCCATTTAGCGCGGATTTGTCCGCGCAGTTGTGGGACAGCACCACCTTTCAAGCGGCAGAGCATGCCGACGCGATGCGCTATGGCTGGATAGGCGGCTTGTGCGCCGCGCTAGCGCTGGTATTCGCATTTTTGTGGGCGGCCACCGGGCAAAAAGCCTTTGCCTGGTTTCTGGGCACGGTACTGGCTGCCACCTGGCGTATCGGCGAGAACAGCGGCCTGCTACCGGTGCTGCTGCCTTGGAGCGGGCATACGCTGGCCACGGTGTCGCATTTGCTGGCAGATGCGGCATTGCTGTTTTTTACTGTGGGCCTATTGCTCCATGCCCTGGGTAAGCGGGCGGCGGACCTTCCTTACCGTAGGGCTTTGTACGCCGCAGGCGGGCTCAGTCTGGTACTTCCAGTGCTCACGCCTTGGCCGATGCTGGCCGCAGCAGTTCTACACGGCGGCGTACCGCTGGCCTACGGGGTGTTGGTGCTGCTGAGCGCTTGGCTAGCGGTGCGCGGAGCGCGCGTGTTTCTTTGGTATTGCATGGGGCTC
Organism: uncultured beta proteobacterium; assembly: GCA_903951445.1. Classification (GTDB taxonomy): domain Bacteria; phylum Pseudomonadota; class Gammaproteobacteria; order Burkholderiales; family Burkholderiaceae_C; genus Allorhodoferax. Next base: position 11,208 of record CAJBBZ010000274.1, on the reverse strand, counting down.
GTGGTACCACTAGTGAGTCTGTATTTGCAACATCTGCCCCAAAGCGCCTGGATTGGCAATGTTTTGTTCAGCAGCTACAGCATGGACAACGCTCTGGTGCAGGGCTTGGTGGTACTGGCGGGCGCGGTGGCCTTTCAGGAAGTGCAAAAGCGCCAGGTCCATATGCGCGAATTGCGCGGCTTGCTGCAAGAGCAAAACCAGGCATTAGAAAAAGCGCGCCAGGCCGAGATCGACTTGGAGTCGCAGGTCTCGCAACGCACGCAAGAGCTGGCCATGGCAGCGCGGCGCCTGGAGGCGCTCAGCACCGTGGACGGTATGACTGGCGTAGCCAATCGCCGCCGCTTTGACGAAACATTACAAGTGGAATGGGGCCGCGCCGCGCGCGATAAACGGCCTTTGTCGGTCGCGCTCATCGATGTGGACTGGTTCAAAACCTATAACGACCGCTATGGCCACCCGGCGGGTGATGCGTGCCTGCGTCAGTTGGCGCGGGTGTTTGAAGCGGGCGTCATGCGCAGCGGCGATTTAATAGCGCGCTACGGCGGCGAAGAATTTGTGCTTATCGCACCGGACACCGACCTCAACGGTATCAACACCATCGCCAGCTATTTATGTCAGGAAGTATTTGCATTGGCGCTTGCGCATGAGGACTCACCCTATGGCCGGGTGTCGGTCAGCATCGGTGTAGCCACCGCTTATCCGCACCAGGGTTCCAAACCATTGCAATTGGTGCAGCAAGCCGATGCAGCTTTGTACCGCGCCAAGCAACAAGGCCGCCACCGCGTGGCCGGCCCTGAAGTCGAAAAGGAAAAAGCCTAGAAGTTCAGCGTGCGCTTGTCTACGGCCAGCGCAGCTTCTTTGGTGGTTTCGCTCAGCGACGGATGCGCATGGCAAATGCGGGCAATGTCTTCGGCGCTGGCTTTGAATTCCATCGCCACCACCGCCTCGGCAATCAGCTCGGACACCTGCGGGCCGACCATGTGTACGCCTAGTATTTCGTCGGTAGTGGCATCGGCCAAAAACTTCACCATGCCGGTGGTATCGCCCAGCGCGCGGGCACGGCCATTAGCCAAGAAAGGAAAAGTACCCGCTTTGTAAGCCACGCCATCGGCTTTGAGTTGCTGCTCGGTACGGCCGACCCAGGCGATTTCGGGGCTGGTGTAAATCACCCAGGGGATGGTGTTGAAGTTGACATGCCCGTGCTGACCGGCAATCCGCTCGGCCCCCGCCACGCCCTCTTCTTCCGCCTTGTGCGCCAGCATGGGGCCGCGCACGACATCGCCCACCGCCCAAATGCCAGGCACATTGGTTTTGCAATCGGCGTCCACCACGATCGCACCGCGCTCGTCAAGCGCCAGCCCTACTGCTTGCGCGTTCAGACCGGTGGTATTGGGCACGCGGCCAATGGACACAATCAGCTTGTCCACGTCCAAGGTTTGCGCTTCGCCTTTGGCGTTGGTGTAAGCGATAGAAACGCCTTTTTTGCCAGACTTGATCTCGCCCACTTGGACGCCCAGCTCGATGTGCAAGCCCTGCTTGTCAAAAGCTTTTTTCGCCTCTTTGGCGATTTGCTGATCCACTGCGCCCAAGAAGGTGGGCAGACCTTCCAAAATCGTAACCTGCGCACCCAGACGGCGCCAGACTGATCCCATTTCCAGGCCGATCACGCCAGAGCCGATTAGGGCCAGCCGATTGGGCACGGCGCCGATACGCAGCGCGCCGTCGTTAGACAGGACGTTGACTTCATCAAACGGCGTACCAGCCAAAGGCCGCGCATTGGAACCGGTCGCGATGATGACGTGCTTGGCGGCCAGACTTTGGGCTTCTGCGCCGCTGACCTCTACGGTATGCAGTCCGTTGTGGGATGCTGCTAGGGCACCGCGTCCATGGAAAAACGTGACTTTGTTTTTCTTGAACAAATACAAAATGCCATCGTTGTTTTGCTGAACCACCGCGTCTTTGCGGGCCAGCATTTGCGTGACATCCATGGCCACGCCGGTAGCGCTGATACCGTGGTCCGCAAAATGGTGCAACGCGTGGTCGAAGTGTTCGCTGGACTGCAACAAGGCCTTGGAGGGAATGCATCCGACATTGGTACAGGTGCCGCCGGGTGCCGGGCCGCCCTTGGCGTTTTTCCATTCGTCGATGCAAGCCACCTTAAACCCCAACTGGGCTGCGCGGATGGCTGCGATATAACCGCCAGGGCCTGCGCCGATAACGACGACATCAAATTCTGTGTTCATGGCGCTTCCGATCAGATATCGAACAAGAGGCGCGAAGGATCTTCCATTGCCTCCTTGATCGCCACCAGGCCCAGCACCGCTTCGCGGCCATCGATGATGCGGTGGTCATAGCTCATGGCAAAGTAATTCATGGGGCGCACCACGACCTGACCGTTTTCGACCACGGCCCGATCTTTGGTGGCATGCACACCCAGAATTGCGGACTGTGGCGGGTTGATGATGGGCGTGGACAGCATGGAGCCAAAGGTGCCGCCATTCGAGATCGAGAAAGTGCCGCCAGTCATGTCATCCATGCCCAGCTTGCCATCGCGCGCTTTGGCGCCGAACTCGGCAATTTTTTTCTCGATATCGGAAAAGCTCATTTGGTCGGCATTGCGCAAAATAGGTACTACCAAGCCGCGCGGCGAGCCCACGGCAATACCGATGTCAAAGTAGCCGTGGTACACGATGTCATTGCCATCGACCGAGGCGTTGAGCACCGGGTATTTCTTTAAGGCATGCACCGCTGCTTTCACAAAAAAGCTCATAAAGCCCAGCTTGATGCCGTGCTCTTTTTCAAAGCGCTCTTGGAATCTTTTGCGCATCTCCATGACCGGGGCCATGTTGATTTCATTGAAGGTGGTGAGGATGGCGTTGGTGGCTTGCGATTGCAACAAGCGCTCTGCCACGCGGGCACGCAGGCGGCTCATGGGCACGCGCTGCTCCGGGCGATCACCCAGACCCACGCTGCTGGGGGCCGACACTTGCGGCAAGGTGGTTTGCGGCACACCGGTGGGGATGACGGCTGCGGGCGCGGGCGTTTGCAAGGCTTGCAAAACGTCGCCTTTGGTGACGCGGCCATCTTTGCCGGTGCCGGGAACCGAGCCTGCGGCCAGTTGATTGTCAGCCATCAGCTTGGCTGCGGCGGGCATCAAGACATCGGCTTTGCTGGCAGCTGGTGCGGCTGCCGCAGCGGGGGGTGCCGAGGACGCTGAAACGGAAGGTGCCGGTGCTGCCGCAACTTTGCCATCGGTATCGATGCGTGCGATCAACTGTTCCGCCTTGACCATGCCGCCGTCAAGCACCAGGATTTCCGAGAGCACGCCAGCCGAAGGGGCAGGTACTTCGAGTACCACTTTGTCGGTCTCGATTTCAATGAGCGTTTCATCTGCGGCGACGCTGTCGCCTACTTTTTTCTTCCACTGCAGCATCGTGGCTTCTGCCACAGATTCAGACAGTTGGGGAACTTTTACTTCTACGATGGCCATACGATTCTTTCAATGAGTTTGCGTGTCGGGGGGTTGCCTTACTTGGTCAACACCACGCCTTTGAGCTTGCCGAATGCGCCATCGACAAGTGCTTTTTGCTGTTCCTGGTGCAGGTGCGAATAGCCCACCGCTGGCGAAGCCGAAGCGGCGCGACCGGCATAGCCGAGCTTTTGGCCATCCAACATGTTCTCGTGGATGTAGTGCTGCACAAAAAACCACGCGCCCTGGTTTTGCGGCTCGTCCTGGGTCCAGACGATTTCGGTGGCGTTCGGGTATTTCTTTATTTCGTTCGCAAAAGCCTTGTGTGCGAACGGATACAGCTGCTCAATACGCACAATGGCGACATCGTCTGAGCCGCGCTCTTCGCGCTTTTTCACCAGGTCGTAATACACCTTGCCCGAGCACACGACGATGCGCTTGACCCTCTCGGCCTTGATCTCTTTGACCTCGCCGATCACGGTTTGGAATCCGCCCCGGGTGAACTCGCTCAGCGGCGAAGTAGCGTCTTTATTGCGCAGCAGTGACTTGGGCGTCATGATGACCAAGGGCTTGCGCACAGTGCGCACCATTTGGCGGCGCAGCACATGGAAAATTTGGCTGGCGGTAGTGGGTTGCACAATTTGCATATTGGTGTCCGCCGCCAACTGCATAAAGCGCTCCAGGCGCGCCGAGCTGTGTTCCGGGCCCTGGCCTTCGTAGCCGTGCGGCAGCATCAAGGTCAGGCCATTGACGCGGCCCCATTTGACTTCGCCTGAGGCGATGAACTGGTCGATTACCACTTGCGCGCCATTGGCAAAGTCGCCAAATTGTGCTTCCCAAATCACCATAGTGTTGGGGTCATTCGAGGCATAGCCATACTCAAAGCCCAGCACCGCTTCTTCGGAGAGGATGGAGTCGATCACCACAAATGGCGCTTGTCCATCGGCCACGTTTTGCAAAGGTACGTAGGTGCCCACGTCCCATTTTTCACGGTTCTGGTCGTGGATGACGGCGTGGCGATGGGTAAAGGTGCCGCGTCCGCTGTCTTCGCCAGACAGGCGCACCGGATAGCCGCTGGCCACCAGGGAGGCCAAGGCCATATGCTCGCCCATACCCCAGTCCACCGGAATATCGCCCCGGCCCATAGCGGCGCGGTCGTCATAGACCTTGCGCACCAACTGGTGCGGCGTAACAGTGCTCGGAATCGTGGTCAGGCGTTCGGCCAAACGTTTCCACTCGCTCAAGGGCAGCGCGGTATCGCCCACATCGGTCCATTTTTTGCCCAAAAACGGCGCCCAGTCCACGGTGAACTTGGTCTTGAAATTGGACAGCACCGGGTCAGCCGCATGGCGGCCTTCATCCAATGCGGCGCGGTAGGCTTTGGCCATGTCATCGCCCAAAGTTTCGCCCAAACCTTGTGCGGACAGTTTGTCCGCAAAGAGTTTGCGGGTACCTGGATGCGCACCGATTTTTTTGTACATCAGCGGTTGCGTCAGGCTCGGTGTGTCCTGCTCGTTGTGGCCGAGTTTGCGAAAGCAAATAATGTCTACCACCACGTCCTTGCGGAACTTCATGCGGTATTCCAGGGCGAACTGCGTGGCCAGCACCACGGCCTCGGGGTCATCGGCATTGACGTGCAGCACCGGCGCTTCCACCATCTTGACGATGTCGGTGCAAAACGCGCTGGAGCGCATATCGCGCGGGTCCGAGGTGGTAAAGCCGATCTGGTTGTTGATGATGATGTGCACCGTACCGCCGGTGGTGTAGCCACGGGTTTGGGCCAGTGCCAAAGTTTCTTGGTTCACACCCTGGCCGCCGAACGCTGCGTCGCCATGCACCAGCACCGGCAGCACTTGCTTGCCTTGGGGGTCGGAGCGCCGGTCCATGCGCGCACGCACCGAGCCTTGGACCACGGGGTTGACGATCTCCAGGTGCGAGGGGTTAAAGGCCAGCGACAAATGCACCGGGCCGCCAGGCGTGCTCATGTCTGAGCTAAAGCCTTGGTGGTATTTCACATCGCCAGAAGTCAGTTCTTCGGGCGCGGTATGGTCAAACTCGGCGAACAAATCCTTGGGCTGTTTGCCCATGGTATTGACCAGCACGTTAAGACGCCCCCGGTGCGCCATGCCAATCACGATCTCTTGCACGCCCTGGCTGCCTGCGGCCTGGATCAATTCGTCCATGGCAGCGATAAAGCTCTCGCCGCCTTCTAGCGAAAAGCGCTTTTGGCCGACGTATTTGGTGTGCAGAAAACGCTCCAGGCCTTCAGCGGCGGTCAGGCGGCCCAGGATATGCTTTTTCTTGTCGGCGTTGAAATTGGGTTTGCTGCGCACAGCTTCCAGCTTTTGCTGCCACCAGCGCTTTTCGTCCTGGTCGGTGGCGTACATGTACTCAGCGCCCAAGGTGCCGCAATAGGTCTCGCGCAAGGCATTGAGCAATTCGCGCAGCGACATGCTGTTTTTGCCGAAGAAGGTGTTGCTAGTGTCAAACACGGTTTCCTGATCGGCATCGCCAAACCCGTAAAACGCGGGGTCCAGGTCGGGGATGTGCGGGCGCTCGGTACGCTTGAGCGGGTCTAGATCGGCCCAGCGCTGGCCGACGTTGCGGTAGGCGGCGATCAGTTGTTGCGCGGCGGTGCGCTTGCGGCCCATTTCAGCGTCGGCGCTGGCCAGCACCACACGGGTGCCGCCAGATTTGGCACGCTGGGCAAAGGCATTGACCACCGGCAGATGCGCCACATCGCGCGCGTTGCTGCCATCAGAGGCCGGCACATGCTGCAAGGCGTCGAAGTAATCGCGCCAGGTGTCAGGCACACTGCCAGGGTTGTCGAGGTAGTTTTCATACATCTCTTCGACATAGGGCGCATTGCCGCCGAAGAGAAAGGTGTTGCCCAGATAGGCTGAATAGACGGACGAACTCGTACTCATTTTTCGCTGACCTCCGTTTCCCTCCGGGGAAACATAAGTTGGTTAAAAGACCTTCCGCTGTACGGCTTGACCGGATGGCGGATGCGACGTTGGCGCTGGGCGCCTTGGTAACAGCGCACATTGTGCCATCGAAACAGGGCCTGCTCGCCAAAGACACTTAGTGTTAAAGGCGCTTGGCCCGGTGCGCAACTACATCAAATCCCGGATTTGTTGCAAGGCCGTGGGGTCTTCCATGGTGGTCAGGTCGCCGGGATCGCGGCCCTCGCAGACCGCCTGGATGGCGCGGCGCAGCAGCTTGCCGCTGCGGGTTTTGGGCAGGACGGTCACAAAACGCACCCGCGCCGGTCGGCCGATGGCGCCAATCGACTGGTCCACCAACTTCATGATTTCGCCCTCCAAAGCAAAACGTGACTTGTCATCGACCAGCCCGCTGGCGTCTTTAACCACCGCAAAGGCCATGGCCACCTGGCCTTTGAGCGTGTCGGCCACGCCAACCACCGCCACTTCAGACACATTAGGATGGCCGGAAATGCATTCCTCAATTTCGCGGGTACCCAGGCGGTGGCCAGCCACGTTGATCACGTCGTCGGTGCGACCTAAAATGAAGTAATAGCCGTCTTTGTCGCGCGTGGCCCAGTCAAAAGTGCTGTACACCAATTTACCGGGGACGCTTTTCCAATACGTATTGACAAAGCGCGCATCATCCTGCCATACGGTTTGCATGCAGCCCGGTGGCAAGGGCCCTTCGATAACCAGCACGCCTTTTTTATCCGAGCCGTGCAGCTCTTCGCCCGTGGCTTCGTCCAGCAGTTTGACGTCATAGCCGTACATGGCGATACCGGGACTGCCGAATTTGCTAAGCGCTTTTTCCACACCGTTGGCAATCGTCAAGATAGGCCAACCGCTCTCTGTCTGCCAGTAGTTGTCGATGATGTCTTTGCCCAAGCCATCGCTAATCCACTGGGCTGTTGGCTCATCCAAGGGCTCACCGGCCAAAAACAGGGCGCGCAAACTGCTCAAGTCATAGCGCTTGAGCAGGGCCGGGTCTTGTTTTTTCAGCACGCGGATGGCGGTGGGCGCGCTGAACATGACGGTGACTTTGTACTTTTCCACCAGGCTCCACCAAATGCCGCCGTCGGGCCGGATGGGCAGGCCTTCGTACATGATGGTGGCCATACCCGCGATTAGCGGGCCGTAGACGATGTAGCTATGGCCGACCACCCAACCGATGTCGCTGGTGGAGAAATAGGTTTCACCGGCTTTGCCGCAAAAAATAGTTTCCATGCTCGCTGCCAAGGCAACGGCATAGCCGCCGGTATCGCGCTGCACGCCTTTGGGTTTGCCGGTGGTGCCGCTGGTGTACAAGGTGTAGCTGGGGTGCGTGGCATCGACCCATTCACAGGGCACGACGGCGTTATGGTGTTTTGTTTGTAGGCTGGCCCAACTATGGTCCCGCCCGGCTGTCATGGCCATGGGCGCCAATTGGCGATCCACCAGCAACACCGCTTGCGGCTTGTGGCTGGACAAGGCCAGCGCCTCGTCCAGCAAAGGCTTGTAAGGCACCACTTTGCCGCCGCGCGAGCCCGCATCCGCACTGACTACCACCACCGGCGAGGCGTCTTCAATCCGCGAGGCCAGGGACACGGAGGCAAAACCACCAAACACGACCGAGTGAATCGCCCCGATTCGGGCACAGGCCAACATAGCAAAAGCAGCCTCAGCCACCATAGGCATGTAAATCAGCACGCGGTCGCCTTTGCGCACGCCTAAATCCAGCAAGGCCGCCGCCATGGTTTGCACATGGGCATGGAGCTGGCGGAAGGTATAGGTCTGCTCGGTATCGGTTTCTGTCGATACCGCAATCAAAGCGATTTGGTCAGGGCGGTCTTTGAGGTGGCGGTCCACCGCGTTGTGACACAGATTGGTCGTGCCGCCTTCAAACCAGCGCGCAAAAGGCGGGTTGCTGTAATCGCAAATCGTTTTAGGTTGCGTCTGCCAATCGATGCGCTGTGCCTGCTCTGCCCAGAAGGCGTCGCGGTCGTCGATAGAGCGGCGGTGAAAGGCTTGGTAATCGGGCATATCGGTCTCCACATAATGTTCTACGCCGGGGCTGCGTAGCTGGGCAGATTATGAACATGCAACTTGCTAGTGGCTGACTAGGGCAAGCGCATCAACCCCATGAAAGCACTTACTTAATGAGCGCCTGCACCGCGCGAAACTGGGGATGGTCGGCATGGCGCAGCCATTCAAAGGCCACCATTTCGGTTGTAAGCAGTTCAGCGCCGGCCCCCGCCAGGCGGTCAAAGGCGGCATCGCGGTTACGCTCAGTGCGCGAACTGCATGCGTCGGTCACCACCCAGACCTCGAACTCGTCCTCCAGCAAAGCCAGTGCAGTTTGCATCAGGCAGACATGGGCTTCGCAACCCGCCAGCACAATGGACGGACGCAGGTTTTGCTCTGACGCCGGTTTTTGCAAATGCTTGGGAAGGCTGCGCGCATTGCCACCTGCGGGCTTGACTGGCGGGCGCAGAATCTCGGACAAGCCGTCCTCCACGCCACTGAAATGGGTTTTTTGAAGGCTGCGCAAAAGGCGCGCGGCCGCCAAAGCCTGCGTCGCCGTCAAAAGCGGCTCGGCGGTTGGGCCCAAGCGATCCGGGCTTTGCTCTAGCAACACGGTGGGAACTTGCAGCAGCGCAGCCAAGCGGGCCAGACGCACCGCGTTGGCCATCACCTGCGGCGCGTCAAATAACGCGGGCATCAAACGCGCCTGGTAGTCCACCAACACCAGTTGGCTTTCCTCAATATCGAGCAACATGGGCATTCTTTCCGATGGCTAAAAGCGCAGAGCATAACCAATCGCCGAGATGTGGCGTGCACCATATGGGTGCAGTCATCCCTGGTGAAATTAGACTGCGTATTAGGCCATGCGATCCCTCACATGCGCCTCCTAAGATTCCTTTAACATCACTTTTAAATCTTAATTATTTATATAAATCAATAACTTAAATAATATACCTCATGTAAATTTTACTTGACGTACCCCCGCTTGTCGGCTACAGTGCGACCATGCAATTCTCCTCCCGCGTCGCCCTTTTATTGGTTTTTGCCTGCGGTATCAGCGCCGCGCAAACTGCGCCAGCCAACGACGATTTAGGCAAATTCCTGACCGACAAAGGCTTGCTCAACCGCATCAGCGAGGCAGGCAACCAGATGCAAAACCAGGCCTCCGATCTGGTGGTGGGCGCGATGGGGTTCTTAGGAGTGCCCTACCGCCGGGGCGGCACCAGCGCCGAAAGCGGCTTTGATTGCAGCGGTTTTGTGAAAGCCATGTACGAGCAAACCATCGGTTTGGTGCTACCACGCAGCGCGGCGCAGCAAGCCGCAGCCACCCAAACTATCGACAAATCAGAGCTCAAACCCGGTGATTTGGTGTTTTTCAACACCATGCGCCATGCTTTCAGCCACGTAGGGATTTACGTGGGCAACGGTAAATTCATCCACTCGCCCAAGCCCGGCGCCGAAGTGCGCGTCGAGGATATGGGCCTGGCCTACTGGGCGCGCCGCTACGACGGCGCCCGCCGCGTACAGACCGGCAGCACCGCCACTCCTTGAGCGCTAATTCGCGCTAAACGAAAACTGCCCCGGATTGCGTATCGGGTCCACGCCTACGTGGATGGTGTCTTTGGGCACAAAGCGGCCTTCTAAAAGCAATTTGGACAGTGGGTTTTCCAGGCGCTGCTGAATCGCGCGCTTGAGCGGCCTAGCGCCATACACCGGGTCAAAACCGACTTTGGCCAACTCAGCCACGGCAGCGTCTGACACCTCCAGCACATAGTCCATGCGCGCCAAGCGGTCCATCAGGGTTTGCAACTGGATCTTGGCGATATTGGCGATATGGCTGGCATCCAGCGCGTGGAAAACCACGGTCTCGTCAATCCGGTTAATAAATTCAGGCCGGAAATGGTTTTTCAATTCGCCCGTCACCGCGTCTTTGATGTCTTCGCGGTCTTGGCCCACCATGCTTTGGATCAATTGCGAGCCAATATTGCTGGTCATCACAATGACGGTGTTTTTAAAGTCCACGGTGCGGCCCTGGCCGTCGGTCAGGCGGCCATCGTCCAGCACTTGTAGCAGCACGTTAAACACATCGGGATGGGCCTTTTCCACTTCGTCTAGCAAGAGCACGCTATAGGGTTTGCGGCGCACCGCTTCGGTGAGGTAACCGCCCTCCTCGTAACCCACGTAGCCAGGGGGCGCGCCTATCAAACGGGCCACCGAATGCTTTTCCATGAACTCGCTCATGTCCATGCGGATCAAATGGTCCTCGCTGTCAAACAAGAAACCGGCCAAGGCTTTGCACAACTCCGTCTTACCAACACCCGTGGGCCCCAAGAACAAAAAGGAACCGGTGGGACGGTTGGGGTCTGACAGGCCAGAGCGGGAACGGCGAATCGCATTAGCCACGGCGCCGATGGCCTCGTCCTGGCCAACCACGCGCTGGTGCAGACGCTCTTCCATCAGCAGCAGCTTTTCGCGGTCGCCCTGCATGAGTTTGGCGATAGGAATGCCGGTGGCGCGCGCCACCACATCGGCGATTTCTTCAGCGCCTACCTGCGTGCGCAGCAATTGCGGCATCGCGCCCTCGCCGCCTTTGGCTCGGCCTGCCTCGGTATCTTGCGCATCTTTCAGGCGCTTTTCCAAGCCCGGTAACTTGCCGTATTGCAGTTCAGCCACTTTGGTGAGGTCGCCCTTGCGCGTGAGTGTTTCGATTTGCTGTCGCAGGACGTCAATCTCAGCGCGAATCTGGGCGCT
>CAJBBZ010000273.1 GCA_903951445.1 uncultured beta proteobacterium | reverse complement strand
TTGTGCGCGCCGCTGACCTCGGCTTTGTCGCCACGCGCCGCGCCAATCCATTTCCAAAGTTTTAGGTAACCGGAAAATTCGCTTTTCTCATCGTCAAACTTGGCATGTGCTTGATCCGCCTGCTGTTGCGCGTCCATAGGCCGGTCGCGCACATCCTGCACACTCAGCGCCGAGGCGATGATGAGCACTTCGTCCAGGGCCTCACGCTTGCGCGCCTCCAAAATCATGCGGCCCACGCGCGGGTCTAGCGGCAGGCGCGCTAGCTCCTGGCCCAGCGGCGTGAGTTCATTGGCCTCGTCCACCGCGCCCAGCTCTTGCAGCAGTTGGTAGCCATCGGCAATCGCCCGGCCCGAGGGGCGCTCCAGAAACGGAAAGTCTTCCACCGCGCCCAAGCGCAGCGACTTCATACGCAGAATCACCCCGGCCAGCGAAGAGCGCAATATCTCTGGATCGGTAAAGCGCTCGCGCCCGGCAAAGTCTTTGTCCTCATACAGACGTATACAAATGCCATCGGCCACCCGCCCGCAGCGCCCGGCACGCTGGTTGGCCGAGCTTTGGCTGATGGGCTCCACCAGCAATTGCTCCACCTTGCTGCGAAAGCTGTAACGTTTGATGCGCGCCGTGCCGATATCAATCACAAAGCGGATGCCGGGCACCGTCAGCGAGGTCTCGGCCACGTTGGTGGCCAGCACAATGCGTCGCCCGGTGTGGCCTTCAAAAATGCGGTCCTGCTCGGCCTGGCTCAGGCGCGCAAACAAAGGCAGCACCTCGCAGTTGCGCAAGACCGGCTGGTGGCTCAGGTGGCGGCGCAAATGGTCTGCCGCTTCGCGGATTTCGCGCTCGCCGGGCAAGAACACCAAAATATCGCCAGCAGCCCCGCCGCGCCAGAGTTCATCGACGCCTTCGGCAATCGCATCGTTCACGTCGTAGTCGCGCCGCTCTTCAAAAGGCCGGTAGCGCTGCTCCACCGGAAACATGCGGCCCGACACCATGATCACGGGCGCAGGGGTCAGCGTTCTGGCCTCTTGCGTGCCTTGCAAACTGGCAAAGTGGTCGGCAAAGCGTTGCGCATCTATCGTGGCCGAAGTGACTATCACTTTGAGGTCGGGCCGACGCGGCAATATCTGGCGCAAATAGCCCAGCAAAAAGTCGATATTCAGGCTACGCTCGTGCGCCTCGTCGATGATGAGCGTGTCATAGGCCAGCAGCAGCGGGTCGGTCTGCGTCTCGGCCAGCAATATGCCGTCAGTCATGAGCTTGACCGAGGCATCGCGGCTTAAGCGGTCCTGAAAACGCACCTTAAAGCCCACTACCTCGCCCAAAGGCGTGTGCAATTCTTCAGCAATGCGCTTGGCTACGCTGCTGGCGGCGATGCGGCGCGGCTGGGTGTGGCCGATCAGCTTGCCGCGCGGCGCGGGTTTGCCATTGGGCAGCACTTTGGGGTAATTGCATAGGCCGCGCCCCATGGCCAAGGCGATTTTGGGCAACTGAGTGGTCTTGCCCGAACCCGTCTCACCGCAGACGATGATGACCTGATGGCGCGCCAACAAGGCCATAATTTCCTCGCGCCGGGCGGAGACCGGGAGGTTTTCTGGGAATTCGATACGCAAAGAGGAAGCCATCGCCGTGATTATCACCCAAGTCACAGGTTCACGACTTCACATAATTGCGTGAAATCGTGTTGATGGGTGCTACACTCCACGCCAATTCCACCGGGAGCCTGCCCATGTCCAACCTCACTATTTCTTTAGACGACGAATTGATCAAGCAAGCGCGTATCCGCGTAGCGCAGCAAGGTACATCTTTAAGCGCCAAGGTGCGCGAGCTTTTGCAGCATTACGTCAACGGCACCGATGACGCGACCAAGCGGCTGCGCGAAGAATCTACTACCAAGCTCATGCTGGCTATCGAACACGCCACCTTGGCGACCCAAGCGCCCCCTCCCTCCGCCCAGGTAACGACGAAGGCAACACTGCGGGAGGCTCTTTATGCCGATGACTTCCGCGCCAAGGACCGTAATGCAAGCAGCCCGAACACCACGGCAGCGCAGCAGGAACCGCAGTGAGCGTTTTCTTTGATACCAATGTTTTGGTGTACTGCACCGACTCCACCGCACCCGAAAAGCAGGCCATAGCCAGGGCGCTGGTGTCAACAGCCAGCGCCAGTGGTGATGCCATGATCAGCACCCAAGTGCTGATCGAACTATTCAACGTATGCACCCGTAAGCAACAGATGCCGCCTGCACACGCCAAAGCGCTGGTCACGGCTTATACGGGCTGGTCGGTGGTACCGAGCGACGTGGCACTCGTAACGGCGGCCATAGAAAAGTCGTTGCAACAACAGCTCTCCATTTGGGATGCCATGGTCATTGAAGCCGCATTGCGTGGCGGTGCACAAACGCTCTACACCGAAGACCTGACCCACGGCCAGCGTTTTGATGCGCTCACCGTGGTGAATCCTTTTATCGCATAAACACGTAGGTCCGACGCCCCGCTTTCGCTACATTAGTGCCACCCAGCCACCCAACAGCCCACCCGCCCACCCGCCGCCCATGACCTCTGTCTTTAACTTCACCTTCGTGCCCTGGTTCAGGTCGGTGGCGCCCTATATCCACAAGTTTCGGCACCAAACTTTTGTCGTCGGCATTGCAGGTGAAGCGATTGCGGCCGGCAAGCTGCCGCACCTGGCGCAAGACCTGGCCATGATCCAGAGCATGGGCGTCAAAGTGGTGCTGGTACACGGCTTTCGGCCCCAGGTAAATGAGCAACTCAAAGCCAAAGGCCATACCGCCAAGTATTCGCACGGCATCCGCATTACCGACGAAATCGCCCTTGATTGCGCGCAGGAGGCAGCTGGTCAACTGCGCTACGAAATCGAAGCCGCCTTCAGCCAGGGCCTACCCAACACACCCATGGCCGATTCCACGGTGCGGGTGATCAGCGGCAACTTCATTACCGCGCGCCCGGTGGGCATCGTCGATGGCGTGGATTTTCAAAACTCCGGCGTGGTGCGCAAAGTCGATACGGCAGGCATTAGCAAAGTGCTGGACATGGGCGCCATGCTGCTGCTCTCGCCCTTTGGTTTTTCGCCTACCGGGGAGGCTTTTAATTTGACGATGGAAGAAGTCGCAACCTCGGTCGCCACCGCCTTGCAGGCCGATAAACTGATTTTTTTGACTGAAGTGCCCGGCATCTTGCAGCGCCCGCTTGAGCCACTGAGCGAGGACAACCCGGTGGACACCGAACTCCCGTTGGCCGCTGCCGAAGCCTTGTTGCTGGAAGCGCCCCCTGCGCGTGAGCCCGGCGATGTGGGCTTTTATTTGCAACACTGCGTGACCGCCTGCAAAGGCGGTGTCGAGCGCAGCCACATCATTCCCTATGCGGTCGATGGCGCCATCTTGCTAGAGGTCTATGTGCACGACGGCATAGGCACCATGATCGTCGATGAAAAACTCGAAAGCCTGCGTGAAGCAGGCGACAACGATGTGGGCGGCATCCTCAAACTGATCGAGCCATTTGAAAAAGACGGCACCCTGGTCAAACGTAGCCGCACCGAAATAGAGCGCGATGCCTCCAGCTACACCGTCATTGAGCACGATGGCGTGATATTCGCCTGCGCCGCGCTCAACCCCTACCCCGAAACGCGCACCGGCGAGATGGCAGCGCTCACCGTTTCCCCCGATGTGCAAGGCCAGGGCGACGGCGAACGTGTGCTCAAACGCATAGAACAACGCGCCCGCGCCGCCGGTCTGGAAAGTATTTTTGTACTGACCACCCGCACCACCCACTGGTTTTTAAAACGCGGCTTCGTGCTGGTAGACGCCGACTGGCTGCCCGAAGCGCGTAAGCGCCAATACAACTGGGACCGCAAGAGCCAGGTGCTAGTGAAAAAGCTGGGCTAATTCCTCTTGAGTTACTTCGCGTCACTGCGCGGAGCGACAGCGACGCGGCAGTCCATCGCGCCGAAAACAGAAGTTTCTACCAAACCTTGGATTGCCACGGCCTGCGGCCTCGCAATGACCGGGTCCGCATCACTGCGCAGGAACGCGACGTGGCGGCGCTTCGCTGCTAAAGGCCTGGTGCTGACCTTGGTCAGGCTTGAAACTGTTCGATAGCCTTACGGCGCAGGCCGCTATGCCGCCAGGCAATCAGCGCGGAAGTGATGGCTACATCGCAAAAGCACAAGAAAGACCAGTTGGCAATCGAGCCGCCTAAAAAAGTCCAATCGATCGCGGTGCAATCGCCACTGCCTTTGAATACCATGGGGATCACGCGTTGCAGCGGAAAGCTTTCAATCATGCCGTACAAGTCGCGCCCGCAAGTGAACACTTCGGGCGGGTACCACTGCAAATAGCTCTGGCGCGCAGCCACAAATGCGCCAAAGGCCGATAGCAGAAAAATCAAAAACCCAAAACCCACCCATGCGCCCGGTGACTTGCGCGTGGCCGCCACCGCCGCCAATAGCGCCACCAGCACAAAGGCATAGCGCTGCACGATGCACATGGGGCAAGGTTCCAGACCGACCACATGCTGCAAGTACAAACCAAATAGCAGCAACAAAGCCGCTACCAGCGCGGTAAGCCCATAAATCCGCCTCGGGTGGGCATCTAACAAATCAAAAAGCACATTCACACGTTTTCCCTTTTTTCAAACATCCCTAGGAATCCATTGCATAAGTCCAAACCCGTCATTGCGAGCGAAGCGAAGTAATCCATTTTTGACTGTAAATCGAACACACATGGATCGCCACGTCGCTGCGCTCCTCGCGATGACATCAGCTGTCATTGCGAGGCCGCAGGACTTGGCAATCCGGGAAAGGACAGTCTCAAGGGGTCTCGCCCGGAGCAAGCTGAGGATTATCCGCCTGCATCCTAGGGGGCTGCCAGCCAAAGGGAATAAGATCGCGCTTTAGGCTGCATGCTTTTCTGCGCTACATCAAAGGTTTTACTTCATGGCACGTACCGTCACCTGTATCAAACTCGGCACCGAGGCCGAAGGTCTGGATTTCCCGCCCTACCCTGGCGAATTGGGCAAACGGATTTGGGAGAGCGTCAGCAAAGAGGCCTGGGCCGCTTGGCTCAAGCACCAGACCATGCTGGTCAATGAAAACCGCCTGAATCTGGCCGACGCCCGCGCCCGCCAGTACCTGGCCCGCCAAATGGAAAACCATTTCTTCGGCAGCGGTGCCGATGCCGCCCAGGGCTACGTACCGCCAACGGCCTGATTCAACTTTCGCTGCCAAGCCCCGTGGCCGCAGGCGCCACATGTGTTTTGGATACCGCATTTGGCGATGGGGCGGCCTTTTTACGAGCCTGGCGAACCTTTGCGGATGGCGAATCAGGCACCGGCCTTTTGCACTATGCCGGGCTTATGGCAGCAGATCAATGGCCACTGGCGCTCAAGGCAGATTGCCCAAGCGCGCACCCCAGCGCAGAACCGACCGCAACGACATCTTCTTTCCACACCACGCACGCCCTTGAACTCGGTCAAGCCCTCAGTGCATTGCGCCTAGCGGGGCCGCCCGCGCCAGGTTTTTATCGGCTTGCGTTTGGGCAAGGCCGCGTGTTGCTGACCTTGTGCATAGGCCCTCGGGCCACCAGCCTTGCACAGTTGGCATTGCAAGCGGGCCGCATCATCTTGGACGCCGTACAGGCTTGGACAGCGAACGAACTGCACCTGCTGCAAGCGCTGGCCGGCCATGGCACCACACTAACCTGGGCCGGTGCAGACCGCCACGGTTCGGGCATGCCGACACTCGATCCAAGGCTTTGGAAGCCCCACCCCGGTGGCGCTTTGGTTTTCGACCCCACTTGGACTCTGCGCAGCAGCCGTCGCGCATCCCTACGGCGGTTTGAAAAACCAGGTCGCTGTACCTTGATAGGCGCAGGTATCAGTGGCGCTCTCATCGCGCGCGCCCTAGCCTTGCGGGGTTGGCAAGTGACGGTGCTGGAACAAGCCCATACCCCAGCCGCAGGCGCCTCTGGCCTGCCCGCCGGTTTAGTCAGCGCCAGTGGCAACTCGCCCGCCGACCCGCTGTATTCCCTCACCCGCAGCGCTTACCACCTGGCGCGCCAGACGCTGCAAACGATGTTGGTGAAAGGCCAAGATTGGGAAGAAGGCGGCGCAATGCTCGCGTTTGCGCCAGGTAGCCGAAACGGCAAAAGTAGCACCGAAGACACCGCCGCGAGTGAAGAAACGGCAAGCCCTGAAGATGCGAACACGCGCAGCGCATGGCGGCCCGAGGCACTGTGGCTCAAACCCAAAGCCTGGATACGCGCGTGCCTCGCCACCCCCGGCGTAACGCTGCGTTGCGAGGCCGCAGTAGAAAACTTGCGCTACACCGGCTCGCACTGGAAGGCCTTGGATGCGAATGGTCAGGAACTGGCTAGCAGCGAATTACTGGTGCTTTGCAATGCAATGGATGCCGCGCGACTTTTGAACCAACCGGATGATGCGCCAGCCGACCCGCTAAGCCCCGCAGCCCGCCGCGCCTTAGCGCAGCTGCACCCCATGTACGGCAGCGTCAGCAGCGGCCCGGCAGCGGATTTACTGAGCCGACCCACACTACCCGTACATGGGCAAGGCCATTTTTTGCCCGCCGTCCCGGGGGCAGAGGGTTTGCAATGGCTGGCAGGGGCCGGTTTTGAGCCTCTGGATAGCGCCAGCGATGCGCACTGCCATCAGGCTAACTTGGCGCGCGTTGCGCAGCTGGTACCCGGCCTGGCAGGGCCCTTGCAAGCGCAATTGAAGGCAGGGCAGCTTAGCCTGTGGCGCGGGCAGCGCTGCGTTTCGCACGACCGCTTGCCGCTGGTGGGACCTGCCAATGCAGGCGGCGAAAACGGCTTATGGATGTGTCTGGCCATGGGCGCGCGTGGGCTGACTTTTGCAGCGCTATGCGCAGAATTGCTGGCCGGGCGTCTGATGGGGGAACCGCTGCCATTGCCCAAGCGATTAGCGCGATTACTCGATGCGCAGCGTTTGCAAAAACGAAGCATCCAGAAGACCGAATAAGCGCGCTGCACGCGGTAAGAAACGCCTACCCTAAGTCCTTACTCGCGAAGATGACCGTGATGCGACGACCCTGCTTTCAGCGATTTTTTAAATAAGGTTTACCTAAAGCCGCGGGCGCCACTGCACGCCCCACAAAACCGGCGAGCAAGACCACCGTCATCGCATAGGGCAAGGCCTGAATAGCTTGCACCGGCACCGCGCCCACACCGGGAATGTCCACGCCTTGCAAGCGCATGGCAATGGCATCGAGCAAGCCAAACAGCAGGCAAGCGCCCAATGCGCCCCAGGGTTTCCAGCGCCCAAAGATCAAAGCGGCCAGCGCCATAAAGCCCTGCCCGGCGGTCATGTGCGGCGAAAAATTGGCGCTTTGCGCCAGTACCAGGTAGCTACCCGCCAAACCGCACAAAAGCCCGTTGATGGCCAAGGCCGCATAACGCAAACGCTGCACCGACACGCCTGCTGCATCGACCATTTGCGGGTTCTCGCCCACCGCGCGCAAACGCAAACCAAAGCGGGTGCGGTACAGCACATACCAGGCCACGGGCACCAAAGCGTAGGCGCAATAGACCAGCAGGTTGTGGCCGAACAGCGCCTGCCCCAGGACGGGCCCCAACCAGGGCAGCGGCTGCACCGCTTGTACCAGCCATTGCCAATGCGCCTGCACCCGCACGTCCAAAGACAGCGGCGGGGTTTGCCCGCCTTGCGCGAACCAGGCGATGCCCAGCACTACGGTGAGTCCTGCGGCGATGATATTGAGCGCTACACCAGAGACCACCTGGTCCCCTGGATAACTCACGCAGGCCAGCCCATGCAAGGATGACAGCAAGACCCCCACTAACATCGCGGCCATCAGCGCCAGCGTGGTGGAACCGGTAAAAGCGCCCATGGCGCCAGCAGCAAAGGCGGCAAACAGCATCTTGCCTTCCAGTCCGATATCCACCACCCCCGAACGCTCTGAAAATAAACCAGCCAGCGCGCACAAGACCAAAGGCGTGGCCAATCGCACCGCAGAAGCGAGCACCGATGCAAGCAGCGTCTCATCCATGCTTGGCTCCCGGCACATGCAATGTGCGCAACAGCGCGCCCAGCGGCCGGGCCACCACATAGCTCATGGCGCCGGAAAACAGCACCACAAAACCTTGCAGCATGACCACCATATCGCGGCTAAAACCCGGCACATCAAAAGCCACTTCGGCCCCGCCCTGAAACAGCGCGCCAAATAAGACGCTGGCTAGCAAAATGCCTGCCGGATGGTTGCGCCCCATCAAAGCCACGGCGATACCAGTAAATCCGGCGCCGCTGACAAACTCCAGCACCAGTCTGCCGCTGACCCCAGCCACTTCATTCATACCCACCATGCCGGCCAAGGCGCCACTGATCGCCATCGCCAGTACGATATGCCGCTGTGGCCGGATACCCGCATACGCCGCCGCGCCAGGACTGGAGCCCACCGCCCGCAGGCGGTAACCGCTACGGCTGTGCCACAGAAAAAAATACACCGCAATGCAAGCCAACAAAGCCAGCAGCAAGCTAGCGTTGAGCGGCGAGCCGGGCCAATCGACGCCCACCAAGGCGAGCAATTCACGGACCGACATCAATTGTGCCGAAGGCGCAAAGGCCGCGCTTTCGATCGCCACATTGCCCGGCGCGCGCAATTGGTTGACCAGCAAATACACCAGCAAGGTGCTGGCTAAAAAGTTGAACATGATGGTGGTAATCACCACATGGCTGCCCCGATAGGCTTGCAGATAGCCCGGGATCGCCGCCCACACCATGCCGAACAAAGCACCACACACCAGCATCAAGGGCAGCATGGCCCAAGCGGGCAAAACCGGCGATAGCCACAGCGCCACCAAGGCCGTGCCCAAGCCGCCCAAAGTGGCCTGGCCTTCGCCGCCGATATTGAATAAGCCACCATGAAACGCCACGGCCACGGCCAGGCCGGTAAAAATAAAACTAGTGGCGTAGTACAAGGTGTAGCTCAGGCCGCGCGGCGTGCCAAATGCGCCTTGCACCAAAGCCGCTAACACCTGCGAAGGACTTTGCCCGACCAGCGCCACGACGATGCCCGCGACACACAAAGCAAGCGCCAAGCAGACCACGGGCAAAAGCGCCACATCGGCCCAGCGCGGCAAGGCGGTGGTTTGGCTCATACCGCAGCCCCAGCCATCAATAAACCCAGGCGCTCTTCGTTGCAATCGGCAATATCGAGCGCACCGCTCACACGCCCTTGAACCATCACCAAGACCCGGTCCGACAAGGCCAAAATTTCATCCAACTCGCTGGACACCAGCAGCACCGCACAACCTGCGTCGCGCATGGCGCGCAACTGCGAATAAATAAACTCAATCGCGCCAATGTCCACGCCCCGTGTCGGCTGGCCTACCAGCAGCACACGCGGCGCTTGGCCCAGCTCGCGCGCCAGCACCAGCTTTTGCTGGTTCCCCCCGGAAAATTTGCGGCTGCCCAACGCCGCTTTGCGCGGACGCACGTCAAAGCGCTCCATCATGTCTGCCGTCGCATTGCGCATGGCGCCTGCGCGCATCCAGCCGGTGCGGCAAAACTGCGGCAGGTGTTCATAGCCCAGCACCGCCGACTCCCAGGCCTGAAAGTCCATCACCAAAGCCCGCGCCTGCCGGTCTTCGGGCACATGCGCCAGGCCGATGCAGCGCGCGGTAAACGGGTCCAGCCAGGCACCGCTCACAAACTGTCGGCCCAGCACCTGCATGCTGCCGCCATCAGGCGCGGCCAGGCCGGACAAGATATCGAGCAACTCGCTTTGTCCGTTGCCCGAGACACCGGCAATCCCCACGATTTCCCCGGCGCGCAACTGCAAGCCCACGTCGGCCAGGCGCTGCACACCGCTGGCATCGCGCAGTTGCAGGCCTTGGGCCAGCAAAACCGGTGTCGCCTCGCGCTGTGTCGGCACTTGCGCTGGCGGTCTGTCCAACTGCACTTTGCGCCCCACCATGGCCTGGGCCAGCGCTTCCACGCTGGCACGCGCAATCGGCATATCGTCCACCACGTGCCCGGCGCGCATGACGGTCACCTGGTCGCACAGCGCCAGCACCTCTTTCAACTTATGCGTAATCAAAATCACCGTGCTGCCCTGCGCGCGCAACTGCCGCAGTACGGCAAACAATTGCTGGGTTTCCTGCGGCGTTAATACGGCAGTGGGCTCGTCCAAAATCAGGATGCGTGCGCCCCGGTACAGGGCTTTCAAAATCTCTAAACGCTGGCGGTCACCTACCGCCAAATCAGCCACGGTGGCATCCAGCGCCACGCGCAGTCCGGTCGACTGCATCAAGGCCTCCAAGCGCTCGCGTACTGGCTTGATGGCGCTGGGCAAATGCCAGTGCGGCTCAGCGCCTAGCATCACGTTTTCCAAGGCAGTGAGGGTTTCGACCAGCATAAAGTGCTGGTGCACCATGCCGATGCCGCAAGCAATCGCGTCGTCCGCGTTGCGGATCTGCACCGGTTTGCCAAAGACCTCGATGCGGCCACTATCGGACGGATAAAAACCGTACAGCACCGACATGAGCGTACTCTTGCCGGCGCCGTTTTCTCCAATCAGGCCGTGCAAAGTGCCTTGCGCCACAGTGAAGTTCACATCCACATT
Source organism: uncultured beta proteobacterium (assembly GCA_903951445.1). GTDB lineage: Bacteria > Pseudomonadota > Gammaproteobacteria > Burkholderiales > Burkholderiaceae_C > Allorhodoferax. The sequence goes on along the minus strand of CAJBBZ010000273.1, from coordinate 5,335 downwards.
GGCCAGCACATCGCCAAAGCGCTTATGGATACCGGCCATTTGCAAGGCCGGTAAAGAGGTCAACCCGGCCACCGGGACCGGGCTTGCAGGGTTTACAGCTTGCAAGCGTTATCGGCCATGTAATCGGCCACTTTGATCTTTCCGCTGATGATGTCGGCCTTGGCAGCATCGACTTTTTTCTTCATGTCCGCGCTGACCAGTTTGGCGTTGTGGCTATCCATCGCGTAGTCCACACCGCCTTCTTTGAAGCCCAGAATCGACAAGCCCGGCTTGTGCGCCATGGCCACGTTATAGACCGCCACATCCACACGCTTAAGCATGGAAGTGAGCATAGTGCCGGGCTGCAAATGGTTTTGGTTGCTGTCCACGCCAATCGCCAGTTTGCCCGCGTCTTTGGCGGCTTGGTAGACACCGATACCGGTGCCGCCCGCTGCGGCAAACACCACGTCCACGCCTTGCGCAAACTGGGCTTTGGTGAGTTCACCACCGCGTGTGGGGTCGTTCCAGGCGGCGCCGGTGGTGCCGGTCATATTGCCGGTGACCGTGGCTTTGGAATTGGCAAATAATGCGCCCTGGCGGTAGCCGCATTCAAACTTGCGGATCAGCGGAATGTCCATGCCGCCGATAAAGCCGACTTTGCCGCTCTTGCTAGCCATAGCGGCCATCACGCCGACCAAAAAGCTGCCTTCCTGCTCTTTGAAAACCACCGACTGCACATTGGGCGCATCCACCACCATATCGACAATCGCAAATTGCAGCTTGGGGAATTCTTTGGCTACTTTTTCAATACTCGATGCTTGCGAAAAACCGACGCCAATAATCGGGGTGGCGCCTTTTTCTGCCATGCGGCGCACGGCTTGCTCGCGTTGCGATTCATTGCTGATTTCAAATTCCAGGTATTTCTTGCCGGTTTCTTTGGCCCACTTTTGCATGCCGTTGTAGGCTGCTTCGTTAAAAGACTTGTCGAACTTTCCGCCCATGTCGTAAATAACGGCCGGCTCAGCCAGCGCGGGTAGGGCAGCGGCCATAGACAAAGCCAACAAACCGGTTGGGAAAATATGAGCAGTACGCATAAATGGGGTTCCTAGCGAAGAGAGATTCGAAAAAAAGCATGCTGCACGCGCGGCATGCCAAGCTTGTGTACCGCGGCGGTCTATCGATAGTAGAAAAGCAGTGGCAACAGTTCATCATACGTGAGCCTACAGGCTGCCGCAAGCAAACCGAGCGCCAAATTTGCAAGCACTTGCTCTACACTCGCCGTGGGCTTAGGGCAGGTCCGTACAAGTCCGTCATCGCGAGGAGCACAGCGACGCGGCGATCCACAAGCGCAAGATGGGCAAGCCAAAATGGATTGCTTCTCTTCGCTCGCAATGACGGGTTCGGACAGTGGATTGCTTCTCTGCGCTCGTAATGACGGGTTTGGACTTATACGGCGCTTCCTTAGTGCAGCGCGCTTGGGCCTGCGCAGATTGGCGTACAAATTTTGAAAGATTTTTTCCATGGTGCTTACATGGTTCTGATAGCGGGATCGGCCAATCTGGATTTTGTGGTGCGCGCGCAGCGCATTCCAGCGCCGGGCGAAACCGTACTGGGCCACGATCTGCAAACCTTTCCCGGCGGAAAAGGTGCCAACCAGGCGGTGGCCTGCGCGCGGGCCGGTGGCGCGCGCACCGGCATGGTGCTGGCGCTGGGGCGCGATGCCTATGCGCAGCCACTTAAATCATCTTTACACAATGCCGGTGTGCTGCTGCATGCGCAGGAATTTGACGATGTCGCCAGCGGAACCGCCTTTATTTGTGTGTCCGACGACGCGGAAAACGCTATCACCGTAGCGCCCGGCGCAAACACCCGCTTGCTGGCTGCGCATTTGCCGCCGCTGGCTGGCTACCGTTTTTTGCTGATGCAGCTGGAAATTCCGCTTAGTACCGTTATTGAATCAGCCCAACTAGCGCGCGCGGCGGGTTTGCAAGTGGCGCTGAACGCTGCACCAGCGCAAGCACTACCGCCCGAGTTGTTAGCCCTGGTGGACTTGCTTATCGTCAACGAAGGCGAGTTGCGCGCTATCAGTAACAACCAAGGCAGCATTCTGGAGGCTATGGCTACCTTGCCCTGCCCGACCGTAGTGGTCACTTTGGGCGCACGCGGCGCGGTGGCGCGCCAAGGCGGAGAGCTGCATTACCAAACGGGCTTTGTCGTTCAAGCTGTAGACACCACTGGTGCGGGCGATACTTTTTGTGGCGTGCTGATCGCGCAGTTGGCCCATGGGCAAGCCATGGCGCCGGCGCTGCAATTTGCAAGTGCAGCTGCTGCGCTGTGTTGTACCCAACCGGGGGCGCAATCCAGCGTTCCAGCGGCCAGTGAAGTTCGCTCCTTTTTGGCAGAACGCAGCGCTAAGGATGCGGATGCGCAAGCGCAGCAAGCTATAGGGCGCTACTGTCAGGCGATCGCTTAAGACTAGAAAAAACGATGTCCAAACTCAATTCCCGCTACCAAGTGATTTACGACACCGACCCCGGTGTGGACGATGCCATGGCCTTGTACTACGCACTGGCACACCCGGATATCGATGTGGTTGGCGTGACCACCACTTTCGGCAATGTATCGGTCAAGCAGGCCGCAGAAAACGCCCTTTACCTATTGGCCATTGCAGGGCGCGGCCGTATCCCGGTAAGTCAAGGCGTAGCTGCACCTTTAGGTAAACCCGGCGAAGACCCTCCCGCCCATATCCACGGCGCAGACGGCTTGGGCAATTTGGCACAGCGCCAGGCGCATGCGCTGCGCATCGACCCACGCAGTTCGGCGCAATTTATTGTGGATATGGCGCGCCAGCAGCCGGGCGAAATCACGGTGGTGGCCGTGGGGCCGCTGGGCAATCTGGCGCTGGCGCTGGAAATAGAGCCGCAATTGCCGCAGCTTTTGCGCGCCGTGGTCATCATGGGTGGCACGGTGCTAGAGCCGGGTAATGTTTCGCCGGTGGCCGAGGCCAATATCTGGAACGACCCGCATGCCGCAGACCGCGTGTTTTGTGCCGGATTTGCGCTCACCATGGTGGGCCTGGACGTGACGCATCAAGTGATATTGCCCGTCACCCTGTTCAAACAACTGGCCGCGCACCACCGCCATATTGCCACCGATACGCTGCACCATGCGGTGAGTTTTTACGCCAATTTTTACAGCGATCTGTATCCGCACGTAGCGGCGATCCATGGCTGCTTCGGGCATGATGTGCTGGCCTTTGTGGCGCTGACCGACCCACATCTTTTTGTCACTGAGACCGGCGCACTGCGCGTGGCCACCGATGGTCTGGCCCAAGGGCAAACCATGCTTAAGCGCAAATCCATCCCCTATCCGCAAGGCGGCTGGGAAGTTGGGCCCGCCACCGTCTGCATGCAAGTGCAAGCCGCTGCCTGCCGCCAAAAAATTGAAGAAGTTTTAACGCGTGATTGGTTGACAACATGAGTACCGCACTCCCCATCATCGACTTCACCGGCGCGGATGCGCCCCAAGCCTTCACGGCCAGCTTGCACGAAACCGGTTTTGCCGTGCTCAAAAACCACCCGTTGGCGCAAACTCTCATCGAAGGCATTTACAGCGAATGGGCTGGGTTTTTCCAAACCGAGGCCAAGCACGCCTATGCGCGCGATGCGGATACCCACGACGGCTATTTCTCGCCGGCAGTTTCCGAAACAGCCAAGGGCTACCACCGGCGCGACCTCAAAGAGTTTTTCCACATCTACCCCTGGGGCCGCTACCCGGCGCAGGTGTCAAAAGCGGCGCTGGACTATTACGCCCAAGCCAGCGACTTGGCCCAAACCCTCTTGCGCTGGGTGGGCGAACATTCCCCCGACCATGTGCGCGCTTTGTATTCCATGCCGCTGCCGGACATGATGGACGGCAGCGACCACACCTTGCTGCGCGTCTTGCATTACCCGCCGCTGCTGGGCGCCGAAGAACCCGATGCGGTGCGCGCCGCCGCCCATACCGACATCAACCTGCTCACCCTGCTGCCCGCCGCCACCGAACCGGGTCTGCAAATCCGCCGCCAGGACGGCAGTTGGCAAGATGTGCCCTGCGATTTCGGCCTCTTGATCGTCAACATCGGCGACATGCTGGCCGAGGCCTCGGGCCATTACTTTCCCTCGACCGTGCACCAAGTGCTCAACCCCACAGGCGCGGACCGGGCCAAGCGGCGTATTTCCCTGCCCTTGTTTTTGCACCCGCGCCGCGAAGTGCTGCTGTCCGAGCGCTACACCGTAGGCAGCTATTTCGACGAGCGCATGCGCGAGCTGCGGGCCTTGGACAAATAGACCACAAAGTGTCGTCCATTGCGATCGCAGCGAAGCAATCCATTTTTGCTTGCCAAGCTTGCGCCTATGGACCGCCGCGTCGCTCCGCTTCTCGCGATGGCGGACTTCTACAGACCTTCTAAAGCGATATCTACATACCATTTCGCATATAAAGTAATAGAAAAAAAGTAGTTTTCAGAATAAGAAAAACTCCCTACAGTCGCTCCAGTTTTGCTAACGCCTACGCGCGCGCGGCTGAATCGGGCGGGCTTCTTGAGGCCGGTGCACAAAAGCACAGCACGCCGGTTTTGCCCCGCACGCCAACACAAACCATGTACCAATACACCGATTTCGACCGCCAATTTGTCCACGCCCGCGCTGCGCAGTACCGGGACCAATTGCAGCGCCACCTGTCTGGCAGCTTGCCCGATGACGCCTTCCGACCGCTGCGTTTGCAAAACGGCTGGTATGTGCAGCGCTACGCGCCCATGCTGCGCGTGGCAGTGCCCTATGGCGAACTTAACTGCGCGCAACTGCGCGTATTGGCCCGCGTGGCGGGCGAGTTTGATTCTCCTGAGGCCGCCACGTTGGCGCACGCCCAAAGTACGCAGGACCAGATTGGCAACGGCATCGCCCCGCGCCTGGTCACCAACTGCGGCCATTTCACTACCCGCCAAAACATGCAGTTCAACTGGATTCCGCTGGCCAAAAGCGCCGACGTGATGGAATTGCTGGCCAGTGTGAATTTGCACGGCATCCAGACCAGCGGCAATTGCATTCGCAATATCACTAGCGACGAGCGCGCTGGTATCGCCGTGGACGAAGCCGTTGACCCGCGCCCTTACGCGGAAGTGTTGCGCCAATGGAGCACGCTGCACCCCGAATTTGCCTACCTGCCGCGCAAATTCAAGATTGCGATTACCGGTTCGGTGGAAGATCGCGCGGCCATCGCTTGGCATGACGTGGGTTTGCGCGTGCTGCGCAATAGCGCAGGCGAAGTGGGTTTTCAGGTCTTGGTGGGCGGTGGCATGGGCCGCACGCCAGTGATT
>CAJBBZ010000272.1 GCA_903951445.1 uncultured beta proteobacterium | reverse complement strand
GGCAACAGCCGGTAGCGAAAGTCGCTGACGCCGGCACTGCCCACCTGAAAATCCATTACACCCAAAAATTTGCCATTGCTGCCAGCATTGGTGACCAGGGTTTTCCCGCCTGCGTTGGACACAGGTATGGCCACTGGCACGCCGTCGTGCGTGTGCCCGCCCAAAATAGCATCTACGCCGCGCACGCGCGTAGCCATTTTCAAATCCACATCCATGCCGTTGTGCGATAGCACGACGACTATTTTGGCGCCTTTGGCCCGAACTTCGTCCACCATTTTTTGGAGGTTGTCGTCCTGGATACCAAAGCTCCAGTCGGCCACCATGTAGCGCGGGTTGGCGATAGGTGTGTAAGGAAAAGCTTGGCCAATGATGGCGACCTGAACGCCATTGATTTCGCGCAGCACATAGGGCTTGAAGACCGGGTCGCCAAAATCCGTGGTTTTGATATTTTGCGCAACAAAATCTATCTTGCCTGCAAAGTCTTTCTCGACAATTTCCTTGACCCGCTCCATGCCATACGTAAATTCCCAATGCCCGGTCATCACGTCCACGCCAAGTAATTTGCAGGCATCGACCATGTCTTGCGCATCGGTCCACAAAGCGGTAGCCGAACCCTGCCAGGTATCGCCGCCATCGAGCAGCAAGGCCCCCGGGCGGCTGGCCTTGAGCTGTTTGACCAGGGTGGCCAAGTGCGCAAACCCGCCCACCTTGCCGTACGCACGGGCGGCGCTCTCAAAATCAATGTACGTAAAGGCGTGGGCCTGCGCACTGCCGGGCGCTATGGCGAGCATCTTTTGTAAGTGGTCTCCGACCAAGTGGGGCAAATTGCCCTGCATGGCCGCCACGCCCATATTCACGCTGGGCTCGCGGAAATGGATGGGCATCAACTGCGCGTGGCAGTCCGTCATGTGCAGCAAGGACACATTGCCAAAGGGCGCTATGTCATACAAGCCGCGCTGGGCGCTGGCCGCATCTGCATGGCTGAACATACCCAGGTTCAGGCCAGCCGCAGAAGCCGCACCCAGTACTTGCAAAAACTCCCGCTTGGACAGATTCATAGGGCCTGCGGTTTAGCGATTGACGGGGGATTTGGGGTCTAGTAGAAGTGCCATCAAATGCTTCATTTGCTTTTCGTCGAGCAAACCGGCGTGGCCGAAACGCGGCATACCGGAGCATGCGTTATAGGCCTTGGCGTTATAAATCTTGGTCCAGGTGTACTCCACGATGGGGCGGGCTTCTGGGCTCTCGGGGTCTAGCACGCCGCGGTCTTTTCCATAGTGGTACAGGCTGGGGCCTAGGGTGCCGTAAGACAATTCTTCTTTAGTCACTTGGTGGCAGTTCAGGCAATTGCCGCCATTGTCTTTGGGCAGAGCCGTTTTGTCGGTCCAGGTCATGCCGCGCCCGTTTTGGGCCAGCTTCTCACCCTCGCGCCAGTCTCCGGTGAATTTTCCATCCGAGGGCATACGCACGCTTTTTAAGGCCGCTTGTTGGATCGCCTCTACCACTGCGTCCGGAGGATTTGCGCCCTGGGCCTCAGAACATGCAGCGTTGGCCTGATCTTGAATCAGTCGGTCGGTGTTGGCAATTCCTTCTTTGCGAAATGAGCCATCCATCATCTGCTTGACCAACTCCGCGTAGTTCGGGCCAGGTTGTAGTAGGGCACAACCCGCCATAGACAACAAGGCGGCCACGGAAAGGAGCGTTTTAATTTTGTACATACTATGTTCCTCAACGTTTGAGTGCAGGTGCGACCGACTGGGCGCCTTTGGCATTGACACCCATATAGACTCCTAATGCGACGGTTACGTCCGAAGCGTAGCCAGGGTACGGAAAGCGCTGCTGGCGGTAGCAGTCATTGAGGCGGCGCTGCATGCTCCACATCTCGCCGCTGCTGACGCGGTAGGCCGGCCAGGCTGCAAAGCCCACACCATCTCCCGGGTTCTTGGTCAGTTCGGGCAAGTCTTGCAAACGGATACGCTTGCCCGCCTGGGCATGGCACGAGGCACACGAAAAGTCATAGGGCCCAGCGCGGTAAAAAAAGGCGCGTTTACCTAACTCGTAAGTCACTTTTTCTTGGGTATGGTGTTGCGGCAAATTAAAGCGCATGCCTTTGGATTCGGCAGAGATCCAGGCGGTGAGCCCTTCCATGCCCACTTGCTCACCTTTACCAAAAGGTGTTGCAGCGATGGCTTTTGCGTCCAGGCCCTGGAGTGTTTCCATGCAGGTGAGCAAGCGCGACTCCAAATCCTGGACTTTGCTGGTGTCGGCAAACCAGCGTGGCAACTCCACAAACGCGCCTTTCACGACGCCCGGGCCTTTGCCGAGGTCGCATTGTTCTAGCGAAGCGTTTTTGGGGCCGCGCTTTTTCTTCCACACATCTTCGCCGCGCGCTTCGAACAGCTCGGCTGGATTGCCATCGGCCAACATCGCGCGGTATTCAGCAATGCCATCGGCGGCCGACTTTTGCTGCGCAAAGGCAGCAGTTGACAGCACAGCCATGGCCAGCAAACTTAAGATTTTTAGCATGGGGTCTCCTTAATTTAGGATACGGTGGCTTCGTCAGTGCGCTTATCACCTTTGTTGTCGGTCCAGGTGATGGCGATCTTGTCGCCAGCCTTGGCGCCTTTCACACTGAATTGCAAAAATGGGTTCTTGGACACTGCCGGGCCCCATTGCGCAGTCATCACGGTTTTGCCGTTAAGTTGGGCTGCAACCTCCTGGATAAACCAAGCGGGTATGACTTTTCCTGCGCCATCTTTGCGCAAACCAGTTTCCATTTCGTGGCTCATCAGCACCCGCACAGTGGCTTTGTCGCCAGCGGACTGGGCGCGAATACGCATGGGATCGGACATGGTGTTCTCCTTTAATTGGGTTGTATGGATTTAGCCGCCGCAGCCGCCAAGTGTCACTTTGATTTCTTTGACTGCATACAGCACCTTGCCATCTGCCATCAAAGCGACTGCAAATACATTGGAGGACTGCCCCATCTTCACACGGGTAGAGAAGTTGGCATCGACCGCATCGCTGACATCGAAAACAGCCGACAGAACCGAAGGATTTTTCTCCACCAGCAGCAGCATGCGCTTGGCGCCGGGCAGCGCAGTGGAGGCGCCTATGGGAACTACCGCACCGTTCTCGGCAATGTCGGGGCCGGTGATGGTCACGTCTTTGCTCTCGGTGGGGGCCGAAGCGCCTAATGCCTTCATCAGTTCGGCCATATTCTTGGCTTCGAAGGCGGCCGCGTTGTAGGCCGCTTGTGCCTGTGCGGCACCCGGCAAAAAGCCGAGTGTGGCAAGCATAGCCCCCAGCTGGGCGGAGCGAAAAATCATTTGTCTGCGTGTTGTCATCAAGTTCTCCTTAGTCATTTGTTGGCGCCAGCGGCAAGCCACTTAGCGATGGTTTGTGCGTCTGCATCGCTCAGGCCTTGTGCAGGCATGGGGATAGATCCCCATAGGCCTGAGCCTCCCGCGCGAATCTTGCTGGCCAGGTAGCCTACCGCATCCGGGCGCTCGGCATACTTTTTGGCTACTTCTTTGAATCCCGGACCGACAATTTTGTTGTCCATGCCGTGGCAGGCGGTACAGGTGTGCTTTTGTGACAAAGCCACGGCCGCAGCGTTAGCAGAAGGGGCGGCGACCGTTGCCTTGGCCGGTACAAGGCTTGCCATCTGGCGGGCCTGCGCTGCGTTTGCGGCGGGTGCTTGCGTAGTGTCCACACCCCGCTGCGCACCCACGGTGCGGTTTTGCTCAGCCAAATTGCCGTGGGCGTTGCGGGCAAAATCCGGCAGGAAGGAGGTGACTTTTGGGTCCACCGCGCAGTCCTTCATGCAGGCCACGGCTTTGACGTCGGGCTTGGCGCCATTGCCCATCAGCTTGCCTGGCCACAGGCCATGGTCGGTGGTCATGCCATTGCGGTTGGGCAATAGCTTTTGCACCTCCGCTATGTTGGTGTTTGATAAAACCAAGTTGTCCGGCACGATGCCACCTAAATTGAGTAAGTAGGCGGTGACGGCATAGACATCATCGGTGCTGAGCGATTTGGGCGCGTTCCAGGGCATGGCGCGGTTGATGTAATCCCACAAGGTTGACAAGTTGGACACCTTCATCAAGGTCGTGCGCCCGGGGTAAGCAGCATCGTTAAGGCGCGCTACCTGGCCACTCTTAATATCTTGCGCGGTCGTTCCGCCCACCAGGGGTGAGAACGTCTGGTTGCTCTCGCCGAACACACCGTGGCATGACGCGCATTGGCTTTCCCAAATGTCCATGCCCTGGCTGACCGAGCCCGCGCCTTGGGGTAGCCCCTTGAAGTCAGGGCGCACGTCGATATTCCAGGCGGCCACTTCTTGGGGTGTGGCCGCACGTCCGATCGATCTGTAATCGCTTTGAGCCGACACCATCGGCGCGGCTAACAGCGCTGCCATCGCCATGGCCGGGATCAGAAACGCCGCACTGAATTTAGGCGACCTGGACATTTTTCACCTCGCCGTTTTCTTGCACCAACCAGGTCTGAATGGAGTTGTTGTGGTAGATCGAGCGGGTACCGCGCACAGCCCGCAGCTGGCGACTGCTGGGTTGCACGTAGCCGGTTTCATCGGTTGCGCGGCTTTGAATCAAGGCCGGTTTACCGTCCCACACCCAGTCAAGACTGAAACGGGTTAGACACTTATTGAGCACCGGGCTCTCTAGGCGCGCCTTGCGCCAGTTGCGCCCGCCATCGGTCGAAACGTCCACGGCTCGCACCTTGCCTCTACCCGACCAGGCCAGGCCAGTGATGTTGTAAAAGCCCTGGTCCAGCAAGAGCTGCCCGCCCGATGGCGTAGTCACCACGCTTTTGCATTCCTGTGTGCTGGTGTACTGGCGATGTTTGCCGCCGGGCATGAGGTCCACGTAGTGGATGACCTCGTCCTTAGTGCCATAGGGCTTATCGCCCACTTCGATGCGGCGCAAGTACTTCACCCAACTCACGCCTTGCACCCCCGGTACCACCAAGCGCAAAGGGTAGCCATTTTCGGGACGTAGCATTTCGCCGTTTTGGCCATAGGCGACGAACACCTCGCCGCTTTCTATCAGCTCCATCGGCACCGTGCGCGTCATGGACGAGCCATCGGCCCCTTCGGCCAGCACATAACGGCCACGACGGTAATCCACACCGGCGCGGTCTAATAGGAGCTTCAGTGGCACACCGGTAAATTCACTGCAACTGATCATGCCGTGCGTGTATTGGCAGGTGGGCACGGCGACGTTGCCCCATTCCATGCCGGTGTTGGCGCCGCATTCGATAAAGTGAAACCGGCTCACCGACGGCAAGCGCATGATCTCGTCCATCGTAAACACCATGGGCGTCTTGACCAAGTTGTCGTCTGCGCCATTGATCATCAGGCGGTGCTTGGACGGGTCGATGTCCCACCAGCCTTGGTGGTGGCGCTCAAAATGCAAGCCACTGGGTGTCACGATGCCAAACAGGGATTGCAGTGGGGCGAAAGAGACGGAGGCTTGCGCCGTTTGTGTCAGTCCAGGACTGGTACGCCGCTGCACATTGGTTTCAAACTTAGAGGGCTTGCCGTAACCGTCGCTCGCGACCGCTTGCCCTAGCCCGCGTGAATGTTCTGGCAAGTTCAGGATATGAGCGTCACCTTGGGTTTGCGGACTGGCACTGGCTTGCGCCAACGCGGGCACCGATGCCGCAAGGCTTGCCGCCGCAAAGGCGTTGCGCAGGAAGTTGCGCCGGCCACGCTTGGCTTCTTCGAATACCGTGCTGACCGCATGGGCGCCTAAAAAATTCTCTGGCGCTTTGACAAGGCGACCCGGTGTCTTTGCGTGTGAATTCGATGTATTCATGAACGCTAATATAAGTAATAAATGATATGTTTGCACTAGGACAAACCCTTAGTCCCTCCCTGCTGCGATACATTCGGGCCATCCCGCTCACAACTTCGCGAAACCGCTATGACTCTCCCACTTGAACCTAATGCCGCTGCGATGGCAGTAGTTTGGGGCGGGCTGCTGCTCGGGCTGCTGCTCGGAGCGCTGGCACAAAGCACCAGGTTTTGCACGATGGGCGCGATTGCAGATTGGTTTAGCTTTGGCGGCACCGCGCGCATGCTGATGTGGGTGCTGGCGATTGCGGTGGCTGCTACCGGGTCGCTGGTGCTGATAGAGATGTCCTGGTTAGATGCCACCAAGACCAACGCCTGGAGCACGCGATTGCTCTGGGTATCCAACACGGTCGGAGGCCTGATATTTGGCTTTGGCATGGTGCTGGCGGCGGGGTGTCCTCAGCGCAATCTGGTCAAGGCCGGAGCCGGCAATCTCAAGGCCTGGGTGACTTTGCTGGTCGCTGCCGTCAGCGCGCAAATGACTTTGCGCGGCGTTTTGTCAGAACTGCGGGTTGGGTTTTTCGATACTTTTAGCGTCACACTGAACAACCCGCAAGATGTGGCGTCCCTCCTGGTGCAGGGAGGCGCTTGGGACGTTGCGCATCTGCGTTGGCTGGTTTTGTGCACTTATTTGGTCATTGCTGGGGCGCTGCTGTGGAAGCACCGGCGCAGTATGGAGCTTGCGCACTGGGTGGGTGGTGCAGGGGTGGGCCTGTTGGTAGTGGCGGCCTGGTGCCTGACCGCCTATGTGGGTTTCATAGCCGAGCATCCCGAAACCCTAGAGCCCAGCTGGAGCGGCACCTACTCGCACAGGCCCGAAGCACTAAGCTTTACTGCGCCGCTAGCCCATTCCCTGGACTTGTTAACCCTTTGGTCCGACCGCAATAACGTGGCGACCTATGGCGTGATGGTTTGTCTGGGAACCTTGTTGGGCAGCGCTGCGGCAGCGTTGATGCGTCATCAATTTCATATCGAATCGTTTAGCAACCCGACCGATATGGCTCACCATATCGCAGGAGGTGTCCTGATCGGTTTTGGTGGCGTCACGGCCATGGGTTGCTCCATAGGCCAAGGCATCAGCGGTCTGGCGCTGCAATCGGCAGGGGCGATTTTGGCCGTGGCCGGCATCACTGCAGGCGCATGGCTTGGGTTACGCTACCAAGCTTGGCAATTGGACAGATAGGGCGCCTGCAAGACGCTTTAGACGCGCGCACAAGACCTCCTGGCGACGGAAGTAATGATCGAAAACCGCAGTTTTCTTGGCCTGACCGATGAGATGGCCTATCTTGTCGGTCTACCGATTGTCTTTGCATTGATTGCGATAGAAGTGCTCTTCATGGCGTTCAAGCACGTCCGCTACTACAAATGGGACGACACTTTGGGAACCTTGGGAATGCTCGCTGGCAATGTCGCGATGGGGGCGGCGACCAAGTCGCTGTTTTTTGGCTGCATGGTGTGGACTTACCAATACCGCCTCCTTGATCTGCAAGCGGCGCTGCCGCCATGGCTTTTGTGCCTAATGGCGCTATTTCTGATCGACTTGATGTTTTATTTATGGCACCGCGCCAGCCACCGCGTACGCTTTTTGTGGGCTATCCACTTGAGCCATCACTCCAGCCAAGAGATGAACTTCAGCGTGGCCTTTCGCCAACCCGTGCTTACGCCCTTGTTCAAGATACCATTTTTTTCCCTCTTGCCGATTCTGGGTCTAGATCCCACCATCATTGTGGTTGTCGGCACGATATCCACCCTCTGGGGTGTTGTTGGTCATACCCAAATTATTCCTAAGCTTGGGATTGCTGAGTGGTTCCTGAACACACCCTCGGCCCACCGCGTACACCATGGCATTAATCCGCAGTATGTTGACAAAAACTATGCCAATGTGTTTATTTGTAACGACCGCTTGTTGGGCACCTATGAACCTGAAGTAGAGCCTGTCAGGTACGGGCTGATTAACCAGGCGAACACGCAAAATCCCGTAACCCTTACCGGCATGGAATGGGTGAAGATATGGCGAGATCTCAAGACGGCGCGCTCCTTGCGCGAAGCGGTTTGCTATGTGTGCGGGCCCCCCGGATGGAAGCCACACTACTTTAAGCCGGTCGCAACGCAGGCGCCGCGCCCATAGCGTCACGAATATTGCCCCGAGGCGACTGGCACACATACCTGGCTGAGTATGCGCATGGGCTGAGCCTGCACATGGATGCCCTGGATATGGCGCGCCTTCAAGCCCTCTGAATGCGCATATTATTGATCAGCCCAGCGTATCAGCCCAAATATTCTTCGCCCAATTCATCGCATAAACACCTTCCAGTTCAGTCGCGCCTGTGGCTGCTGCAGTGACGCCTCCAGAGCCTGGGACCGTTACAAATGTTGTGCGACCATCGAATTGACCGATTTGGTGTACGCTGGCCACATGCACTACGCGCTTATCGTCCACAAAGCTGTAGCAGGTGTTGGTGAGCATCGGTGCAGCATTGACTTCCCAGCCCGAAAGCTGCGCTACGACGGCTGTGGCGCACACCTTTGCCTGGCTGTTGGCCATATGGCCGCTCTTGGGCATACCCGGAGCGATTTGAATCGAATCGCCCAGAATGTGAATGTCCTTGGCCGCTGTGGATTCAAAGGTCACGTAGTTGACGCCGCACCAATTGTTGTTGGCCTGATTTGCCAGCCCGGTTTGCAAAGCGATCTGGCCTGCACGCATGGCTGGTAAGACGTTAAGCACTGTAGCCGTGACATCATCTTGCACATCGAATTTCACGGTATTGGTTCGAGCATCAACGGCGACAGTCTTGTGATTACCCCGATATTCCAAAATGCCCTTGTAATCGTTGGCCCAAACCGCCTTGAATAAAGGACCTTTTGAGGTGACGTCAGGGTTGGCATCCAGAATAAGTACTTTCGACTTGGGCTTTTTAGTTTTGAAATACCAAGCCACTTGGCTGGCTCGCTCATAAGGTCCAGGCGGGCAGCGATAGGGCGCCAGCGGAATAGCTATGGCATACGTGCCGCCGTCCGGCATGGCCTCTAGCTGCTTGCGAAGCGCTACAGTTTCTGCACCAGCCTTCCAAGCCTGCAAAATTTGACCTGACTCTGACGCTGCCTTCAAACCTTCAACCGAAGCAAAATTTAGATCGATACCGGGCGAGACGATCAGCTTGTCATAAGCAATACTTTGGCCTTGGCTGAGGGTGACTGTTTTCTTGCTGGGATCAATGCTGGTGACGGTTTCCCGAACGACGGTGACTCCATGATTACTGGATAGACCGGAATAGGGCGTGGTCAGATCTGCGAGTTGCTTGCTGCCTCCAATCACCAGGTTGGAGATGGGGCAAGAGACGAAGTTGTAATTGGGTTCGATCATTACAACGTCGATCTTATATTCGGATAGTAGGCGAACATATTTGGCAGCCGTTGCACCACCGTAGCCACCACCAATTACGACCACTTTAGCTTTGGCAGGGATGCTAGCCGTCGTGGCGCATGCTCCCAGGCCCAACAGAGAAATCGCAGCAGACGTGTGCAGAAATGAGCGGCGTTGAATCATAGTGATCTCCTTATCTTTTCTGAGCAGCGAAATAGGAAGCGATTTGCTCAATTTGCGTATCGCTGTAGCCTTTGGCTAGTTGATGCATGATGGTGGCAGGGCGTTGACCAGTAGCAAAAGCTTTCATCTGCGTGACGATGTAATCTTTGGGCAAGCCAGCGAGCGTCACAACGGCTGAGCCTTCAAAGGCCTTGCCGTTCGTGCCGTGACAATTGGCGCAGGTTGCGGCCAGACTTTTGAGGTTTATAGTTTTCGCGTCTTGCGCTGCTGCTGGTACTGTGTGCAGGGCCAGTAGGCTGACGGTCAAAATGTTCCAAATAGATTGTTTTTTCATGGCTGCTCCGTAAAATGAAAACATAATATGCTTTCCAGCGGATCTATAACAGCTGAGTTGCCTAAGTAAATACCCTTAGGGAACGTCTGCACAACCCCGCCGTAGCGGGAGTAAACCTGAAGAATTCACATACCGAAACCTCAAGCAGCTACTCAATAAGATGCGGGCTAACGTTTAAGCTCACGATTGAAATTTTCATGCGATCCAAGCAGTAGCAAATGACGTGTCTTGGGGTCGAACTCATAGGCAAGTAATAAGAGTTGCGCTTGACTTTTGAACTTGTAAACATAAACACCAGCCAGGTCACCGCGCTTTGGTTCCCCTGCTAGAGGATCGGCTACGATGGCATCGACTGCTGCGTCGACATCCTGTCTTTGCTTTGGATGCAATTTTTTGTAGCCTCGAGCAAAAGCAGAGGACTGGGTTACTTGAACTTGCTTCGAGGCCATTAGCGCTTGCTTTGTGGAATGAACGGGGTGGCCAGTGCTTCACCTTCACCTTTTGCGATCATCAGATCGCGTACAAAGTCGATCGGCAGATCTGGGTTATCCAATGCAGCCTTGCCAATGATGGCCCAAAACTCAATTTGCCCAGCAATAGTTCTGCGCTCGGCATGGGCATGTGATTTTGCTTGATCGTAGAGATCACTATCGATTCGAACTGGTAGTCCCATAAATTCTCCAAATTTGTTTCCCACTACAAATGTAGCAAAAAGATGCAAAATTGTAAATGGTCCAGTGAATTCTTTTAAAAGAGCAAATCCGCGCCTACTCAAACGACGACAAGTCTCAGATCCGGGCGGGTTCGCCCTGAAGAGATGCACGGTCTAACGAGTCCTCGACCGTGCAATAAACGTGTAATAGAATCGGTTTTCAGAGGAGCAAAGAGTCAGCAAAATACTCTGCAGATGACAATATCGACCTCCAAAACATAAAAGCATTGAAAAATTCAATGCTTTTAGAGTTGGCTCCTCAACCTGGGCTCGAACCAGGGACCTACGGATTAACTACAGCAAACACTGGCTGGCCTAGTGCCTGGTGCTGTCGCTAGGCCTTTGCCGTCCCAAGCGGGCTAAGCCGTCTCAGGATTCATTCATCGTTGGGTCGGTAATCGGGCCGGTGCCGCTAAAGCGGTTCATGGCCAAATAAATCACCGGCGTGATAAACAGCGTAATCGCCTGGGAAAACACCAAGCCACCTACCACCGCCAGGCCCAGAGGTTGGCGCAATTCAGCACCCGCACCCACGCCCAGGGCAATCGGCAAAGCACCAAACATGGCCGCCAGCGAGGTCATCATGATCGGGCGGAAGCGCATCAGGCAAGCGGCGTGAATCGCTTCCTCCGGGCTCATACCTTGTTCGCGCTGCGCTTGCAAGGCGAAGTCAATCATCATGATGGCGTTTTTCTTGACGATGCCGATCAGCAGCATCACGCCAATGGTGGCGATCAGTGTCAGGTCCTGCCCAAACAACATCAAAGTCGCCAGCGCCCCCATGGCCGCCGAGGGCAGGCCGGCCAGAATCGTCAGTGGGTGGATGTAGCTCTCATAGAGCACGCCCAGCAGCACATAAATGACCAGCAGCGCCGCCACGACCAAGATCACCTGGCCGCCTTGAGAGCTTTTGAACACCGCCGCATCGCCGCCATAGGAGGTGATGATGGAGGAGGGCAATTGGATGGTCTCGCGCGCTTGGTCGATTTTGGTGGTCGCATCGCCCAGGGCGGTACCCGGTGCTAAATTGAAGGAAATAGTGACGGCCTGCAATTGGCCTACGTGGTTGATTGAGGTGGCGCCCATCATGCGCTCAACCGTAGTGAAGTTGCTGATGGGTACCAACGCGCCAGTATTGGCGCGCACATAGATGCCCGCCAGGGCCTGTTCATCTTGTTTGGCCTCAGGCGCTACTTCCATGATGACCTGGTAGCTGTCGGTGGGCAGGTAAATGGTGGACACCTGGCGTTCGCCAAAAGCGCTAAAAAGCGCGGAGCGCACCGCCTCCATACTGACCCCCAGGCTGTTAGCCCGATCGCGGTCGATCTTGAGCTGGGCTTGCAAGGAGCGAAATTGCGCGTCGCTGGTGACGTCGCGAAACAGTGGGTCGGCGCGCAATTTTTCCTGCAACTTACCGGCCCAGGTATTGAGCTCATCGGCGCGCACGCTTTGCAGCACGTATTGGAATTGCGCTTTGCTGGGACGACCGCCCAATTGCAAGTTTTGAATCGGGCGCATGAACACATTCAAGCCGGCAATAGAGCGCAATTTTTTGCGCAGGCCTTCAATCACGGCTTTGGCCGGCAGGCGTTTGGACGAGGGTTTGAGCGTGACAAACATGCGGCCTGAATTTTGGCCGCTGTTACCGCCGATAAAGGAGTTCACCGCTTCCACGTTTTCGTCATTGCGGATGATGTTGGCGGCGCGCTCTTGCAGCTTGATCATGGCGGCAAAGGAAATGTCCTCGTTGGCCTCGGTGGTGACGGTGATTTGCCCAATGTCCTCTTCCGGGAAAAACCCTTTGGGGATGATGTTGACCAAATACACCGTACCAAAGAAGGTGGAAACCGCAATCAGCAAAATAGTTTTGCGCCAGCGCAGGCTCAGGTTGAGCATGCGGGTGTAGCCGGCCAGCAAATTGTCAAAGCCGCGTTCGAACATGCGCACTATCGCGCCCGGCTTAGCCTGGTGTGATTCTTCTTTCAAAAAGCGGCTGGCCAGCATGGGCACCAGGGTAAGGGATACAAAGGCCGACACCAAAATAGCCAGACTGACCACGACCGCAAACTCGTGGAATAGCAAACCGATGACGCCCGGCATAAAAAAGATGGGAATGAACACGGCGATCAAGGAGGTGGAAATCGACACAATGGTGAAACCCACTTCCCGCGCACCTTTGATGGCGGCACTGAAGGGCGGTTCGCCGTTTTCGACATGGCGGATGATGTTCTCCAGCACCACAATGGCATCGTCCACCACCAGGCCAACAGCCAGCGTCATGCCCAGCAGGGAAATATTGTCCAGGCTGTAATTCATGCCCCACAGCAGCGCGATAGCGCCCATGAGCGAGATAGGCAGGGACAGCGTAGGGATGGCCGTGGCCACAAAGCGGCGCAGGAATAAAAAGATCACCAGCACCACCAGCACCACCGTGCCGGCCATAGTGAGCGAGACATCATGCAGCGCATCGCGCACCGAAATGGAGCGGTCGTTGATAGGCGTCATGACGACGGAACTGGGCATTTGCGACTGCAAATTGGGCAGGGCGGCGCGAATGGTGTCCACTACTTTGACGGTGTTGGCGCCGGGTTGACGCTGTACCGCAATCGTGATCGCGTTCTCGCCATTGAAGGTAGCCCAGGTGCGCATGTTTTCTACGCTGTCTTCCACCTTGGCCACATCACGCAGGCGCACCGGATTACCGCCTTTGTTGCTGATGATCAGGTTGGCGAATTCACGCGCGGTGCTCAGTTGCTTGTTGCCCTGCAACACCAGGGTTTGCGTTGGGCCGTCCAGCGTGCCGACCGGTGTATTTACGTTGGCTGCGCGCAGAGCGGCACTCACTTCGTCCAGACCGATATTCATGCTTGCCAAAGATTCGGGCTTGACGCGCACCCGCACCGCAAAGCGCTTGGCGCCGTAGATATTGACTTGGGCCACACCATTGATGGTGGACATGGTGGGTGAGATCAGGTGCTCGGCGTAGTCCTGCAATTCCTGGGGCGAGAGTGAGGGCGAGGTGAGCGTCAAAAACAGAATCGGCGCGTCGGCAGGATTGACCTTGCGGTAAGACGGCGGATTGGTCATGTCCTGCGGCAAACTGCGCTGGGCGCGCAGCAAGGCCGCTTGCACATCGACGGCGGCGGCATCGATATTGCGGCCTTCTTCAAATTCCAAGGTCAGGTTGGTCTGGCCCAGCGTACTGGTGGAACTGAGGGTTTTGAGGCCCGGCACGGTTTGAAACTGTTTCTCCAGCGGTAGCGCGACCGAGGTCGCCATGGTGTCCGGGTTGGCGCCGGGCAGCGAGGCCGACACATTAATCACCGGCGTGTCATAGCTGGGCAGTGCCGCCACCGGGATGCTGCGCAAACCGATCACGCCCGCCATGAAAATGCTAACATTCAAGAGCACCGTCATCACCGGACGGCGGATAAAGAGCTCGGAAAAATTCATGGCGCGCTCGCTTTGGATGCGGGTGCTTCGGGGGCGCTGGCTGCTGCCTTGGGGTCTTTAGCCGGGTCTTTGCTACGTTCTACCACCGGCCCGCCGGGGCGGACGTTTTGTTTGCCTTCCACAATAATCGACTCGCCCAAGGTGACGCCGGTGACTGCAATTTCAGCGCCTTGCGCTTGCACGATTTTCAGGGGCCGTACCACGGCTTTGCCGTTTTCCACGGCGTAGGCAAAGGGCCCACGCGCGCTGTAAATAACCGCGCCTTGCGGGATCACCAGGGCTTCTTTGATTTCACGCAGGGTTTGCTGCACCTCGACAAAAGCACCGGGCCAGAGTTTTTCTTCGTCGTTCTTGAAATACGCTTTGGCTTTGACCGAACCGGAGGCGGCATCGATCTGGCTGTCCACAAATTGCAGCTTACCTTTAAAGGTGCCGCCGTTGTCTGCCAAGGTGGCTGTGACCGGCGCGCCACCGGCCTTGAGTGCACCCAGCGCATCGGAGATATTGCGCTGCGGAAGCGTAAAGGTGACGGCAATCGGGTTGACCTGGGTAATGGTCAGTAGATTGGTGACATTGGCCTGCACGGTGGCGCCATTGGAGACATTCACCGTGCCAATGCGGCCCGATTGGGGAGCCAGAATGCGTGCATACGATTGGGCTACGCGGGCCGCATCGATCGCCGCTTTGTCCGCGTTGACCGTGGCCGTCCACACTTCGACATTGGCGTTTGCCGTATCCACCTGGCCTTGGGCGATAAAGTTTTGCGCGGCCAATTCCTGGGTGCGCTTAAGTTGGCGCTGGGCATCACCTAAGGAGGCGGTGTCTTTGGCGAGCTGGGCCTGGGCTTTAACGATATTGGCTTCTTCGGTGCGCGCGTCCAGGGTAAACAAGGGATCGCCGTTTTTGACAAACTGACCGTCGCGCACATGCACTTTGGCGATGATGGAGTTGGTTTGCGCTTTGATGTCCACACTATTGATGGGCGAGACCACGCCGGTGGCCCGCAAGCGCACCGCTAAATCTTTTTGCTCCACCGCCACAGTGCTGACGGTGACCGGGGGCATGGGGGCGGCCGCGCCGGATGCGCCACTGGCGGGAGCCGCAGGTGCCGAAGCGCCCGCGCTGGCAGGGGCTGCACTTGCGTCGGCGGCTGGGGCCGCAGCACCCGCACCCGCACCCGCACCCGCACCCGCACCCGCACCCGC
>CAJBBZ010000271.1 GCA_903951445.1 uncultured beta proteobacterium | reverse complement strand
TGCCCACGGCCCCCTATGTGCTGGAATTTTCACGCTGGGTGGAGGCGCAGATTGCGCAGGGTGATATGGAAGCGCTGTGGGACTACCGCCAGCGCGCCCCGCATGCGCAGCGCGCCCACCCCAGCGAAGACCATTTTCTGCCGCTGTTTTTTGCGCTGGGTGCGGGCGGCGCGGGAGGCACGGCGCATTATTTGAGCCGCGAAGTGCTATACGGCATGCTGGCGATGGATAGTTTTTACTTGCAGTAATGCTTTAAATTTGTCTCCTATCCTATTGAAATTTATATATTTTTAGTGCACCCATCGGCCCAACTATTCGAAAGCGAGAACCCTATGTCCGTCAAAATGAAAATCGACTTTGTTTCCGATGTCGCTTGCCCCTGGTGCGCAGTCGGGCTGGGCGCTTTGGAGCAGGCCATTGAGCGCTTGGGCGATGAGATCAAGGTAGAAATGCAGTTTCAGCCCTTTGAACTCAACCCCGATATGCCGCCCGGCGGGCAGGACTTGGACGAGCACCTGACCGAAAAATACGGCTCCACGCCCGAGCAGCGGATACAAATCCGCGACACCATCCGCCGCCGGGGCGAAGAGGTGGGCTTCACTTTCAGCCCGGAAGGCCGGGGCCGGATTTACAACACGCTTGATTCCCATCGGCTGCTGCATTGGGCCAAATACACCGGTCGCCCAGGCGCCCAATACGCCCTAAAAAAAGCGTTGCTAGAGGCCTACCAGGGCCGGGCCGAGAATATTGAATCGCACGAGGTGTTGCTGGCCGCCGTGACCCAAGCTGGCTTACCCGTTGGCCAGGCCCGGGCGATTTTGCAAAGTAAAGAGTACGAAACCGAGGTGCGTGCGCTAGAGGACTTTTACCGCCGCGCCGGTATCCACGCCGTGCCAGCCGTCATCATCAATGACCACCATCTGATCTCCGGCGGCCAGCCCGTTGAGGTGTTTGAACGCGCCTTGCGCGAAATCGCGGTTGCCACGCTATAAGGAAGGTCGGCATACGTTCGTCTTTGCCAGGGGCGCAGCGACGCGGCGCTCAATAAGTGCCTGAGTCGCAAACCAGAGTGGATTGCTTCACTTCGTTCGCAGTGACGGGTTTGGGCATATGCAGTGCTTCTATAGGGTGATAGCAAAACCCGGCCCTTTGCCCCGTCACATTGAGATTAAGCGCCCTAGTTGGGGCCGTGTCTCCTATTCATCGCCTGAGTTTTTTGTGTAAACGCCTTTTCCCGACTTAATTATTATCATATTTGATACATATTTTAATATTTAATATTAAAATAATCACAGACTACTTACTTGCATCGCATCCTTGCGTGGATGCAAGTAGCGGTTTCAGGTGCCGGAACCAAGCAACAAGCAAGTTGCCCGGCGTCATGGGTTTGTGATTTAAGGGAGTTAAATATGCGTTCTCACGGTGCGATGAACCGGGTATACCGGTTGGTGTGGAGTGCGGTCCATCACCTATGGATCGCAGTTTCGGAACTTTGCAGCGGCGCAGGCCGCGCTGCATCATCCTCACCGCAGACGACGGTCTTGCTGGTGGCTAGTGCGATCGCTGCCGGGGCCTTCGCCGCACCCACGGGCGGGCAAGTGGTCAGTGGCGATGCCACCATCAGCCAGACCGGCAATACCGGCCAAAGCACCACTACCATTAACCAAACCAGCCAGCTCGCCAAGCTCCATTGGCAAAGCTTCAATGTGGGCAGCGGCGAAACCGTCAACTTTGTGCAGCCGTCGTCCACCTCCCTGGCGGTGAACCGCATTCTGGACACGCAAGGCTCTCAAATCATGGGCCGCCTCAATGCCAACGGGCAGGTCTGGCTGATCAATCCTAACGGCGTGCTCTTCGGCAAAGGCGCGCAAATCAATGTCGGCGGGCTAGTCGCCAGCACGCTAGATGTGCAAGGAGCGGGCAGTACCACCCCGGTGTTTAGCGGTAACAGCAGCGCCTCCGTCGAAAACCAGGGCAGCCTGCAAAGCGCCCATGGCGGCTACGTCGCGCTGATCGCCCATAAAGTGAACAACCAAGGCAGTATCCACACACCCGGCGGTAGCGCGGTGCTGGGCGCGGGCAGCACGGTGCGCCTACAGATGACTGGCAACCGATTGCTGGCTGTGGAGGTGCAACAAAACCAATTGGACGCACTAGCCGCCAATGCCGGGCTGATTCAGGCTGATGGCGGCCAGGTGCTGATGAGCGCAGGCGCACGCGATAGCCTGCTGGCTAGCGCGGTCAATAACACTGGCATCGTGCAAGCCCGCGCCATAGGCACCCAGGCCGGAAAAATCATGCTGCTAGGCGGCATGGCGGCTGGCACAAGCCATGTCTCGGGCACCTTGGATGCCGCGGCGCCCAATGGCGGGGACGGAGGGTTTATTGAGACGAGCGCGGCCAAGGTAAATGTGAGCGAGCAGGCGGTCGTCACCACCCTGGCGCCGCAGGGGCGGACGGGTAATTGGTTGATTGATCCCAAAGACTATGAGGTGAATTACAGCAATGTGGATGCTATAAAAAACGCACTTGTAACCAATAATCTGACGATACACACCGAGCGCACCGGCACCAATACACCAACCGATATTTATGGCAGCGGTGTGGACAGTTTGGGCAATATCTATATCAATGCGCCTATTGTCGTGACAACAAACAATCAGTTAACTCTGAGCGCATACAAAGATATTTATATCAATGAGCCGGTTACATTGAGCACACGGAGCGGCGGGGCTGCTCCCAAGCTCATCTTGAAATACGGTCAAGGTTCAGGCAACGGAACCATCGGGGTTACCAAAAGCGACTACTACATTAATGCGCCAGTCACCTTGCCTGCGGGGGTGGGAAATTTTCAAACCCAAATAGGTACAGGCGGCACGCTGGATCAATTTTTCGTCATTACCGGGCTGGGTAGTGCAGGAGATCTAAGTGGGACGACATTGCAAGGAATCAACGGAAACCTTGGTGGACTCTATGCGCTGGGGGCTGATATTGATGCTAGCTCTACGGTGGGTTGGAATAATTCAGGTCTAGGTAACAAGGGCTGGAACAATATTGGAAATGCCTCAACTGCATTTACGGGAACTTTTGCTGGCTTAGGCCACAAAATTAACGGCCTATATCTTCAACGGCCAGGAACCTCGCAGAGTGGGATGTTTGGTATCGTCGGGTTTGACGGGAAAATTCGAGACCTGGGTTTGACAAATTTAACCATTGAAAACTATAAAACTGCCGGAAGCTACACCGGCGGTTTGGTGGGAAAGAACTCTGGAACCATCAAAAATAGTTATGTCAGTGGAAGTGTCCTCGGTACCAAAAGCGCTACTGCGTTGGGAGGTAACGCGCTGGGCGGCTTTGTCGGCTACAACAATGGAACCATCATTGATAGCTATTCAACAGCATCAGTAACTGCGAACGGTGGCGGGTCAAGAAATCTAAATACAGGGTCTTTTGTTGGGGAAAACGTAGGGACGATTAAGACGAGCTATGCCGCCGGGCTGATGAGTAATACAAGTACGAAAGATTTCTACGGGTTTAACCCGGGAAATTTAAATCAAGTTTATTTTGATTACACAGCCGCAGGAGCATCAACTTACACGCCCGCACCGGCTATCGCCAGAAGTGTGACCGATGTAACCGGCTTAAGCGCAACCGACGCACGGAACGGCGCGAAGTATGTTGGCTTTGCATTCTCATCAGCAGACTCCATTGCAAGCCCCTTTGGGCCATGGTTCATGCCTCTGGGAGTGGCGCGACCCACATTGCGATGGTCTCTAGCGCGGGCGACGGTGGATATTTCAATCACGGGTATTTCAAAAACTTACGACGGAAATAATTCGGTTAGTTCGGGATTCAATAGCAATGGTGTGTTGAATGGCGTAAGCGCTGGAGACACTGTTAGCGTTAGTTTTAGCGCGGTTTTTTCATCTCCGAATGCGGGTAGTGGAATCCCAATTACTTTTACGCCAACCTACGGCGGAACTGACTTATCTAAGTACCGCATTGTTCCTATTTATAGTAGCGCTGTTACTGGAACGATAAGCCCCAAAGATGTGACCATCACCACCAGCGCTTGGAACAGCACCTACGACGGGGTAAGCAGTTACAACACCTTGGCCGCTGGTATGCTCTTTAGCAGCACGGCGCTAGTTGGCATCGACAGCATCAGCACGGTTACCCAAACGCCGACCGGTGTAAATGCCAATTCCGTGGCGAATGCCGGCAGCTTAAGCGTCACCCCCAGCAACGCGGTCATGGCTAATGGTTTGGCCAGCAATTACAACTTCATCTATTCAAGCGGCACCTACACGGTGGGCAAAGCCGCCTTGACGGTCACCGGCAATAGCCTGAGAACTACCTACAACGGCGCCAACCAAACCATGAGCGGCTTTGCGGTCTCGGGCCTCCAAGGTAGGGACACGGAGGCTGACTTGACCAGTATCACCGCCTCGGGCGCCACCGGTAAAAACGCAGGCGGCTATGTCAACACGATCTCTGCGGGTACAGAGACCAACTATACCTTAGGCACGGTCAATGGCATCCTGAATATCGCCAAGGCAGACGCCACGGTCACAGCCAACAGCGCCACTTTGAGCTACAACGGGGCCGACCAAACGGTCGGCGGCTTTACGGCCAGTGGCTTGGTCGGTGGCGATACCTCAGCGGTACTTATTGGGGTAAGCGCCTCGCTCACAAAAAAGAACGCAGGTACGTACACCACCAGCGCCAGTGGCAGCGATAGCAACTACAACTTGCGTTTTGTGGAAGGGAGCCTGGTCATCGACAAAGCCGCCTTGACGGTCACCGGCAATAGCCTGAGAACTACCTACAACGGCGCCAACCAAACCGTGAGCGGCTTTACCGTCTCGGGCCTACAAGGTGGGGACACGGAGGGCGACTTGACCAGTATTTCAGCCGGCGGTGCCAGGGGCAAAAACGCAGGCAGCTATGCCAATGCGGTGACTGCTGGCACAGAGACCAACTACACCGTACGCACGGTCAACGGCAGCCTGGATATCGCCAAGGCCGACGCTACAGTGACGGCCAACAGTGCAACGCTGATCTACAACGGCGCTGACCAAACGGTCAGCGGCTTTACGGCCACCGGCCTGGCAGGTGGCGAGACCTCAGCGGTACTTACTGGGGTAAGTGCCTCGCTCACAAAAAAGAACGCAGGTACGTACACCACCAGCGCCAGTGGCAGCGATAGTAACTACAACTTGAGCTTTGTTGATGGAAGTCTTGTCATCGACAAGGCCCACCTCACGGTAAGCGCAAACAACTCCAGCAAAACTTATGGCGACCTTAACCCCGCACTGAGCACCACACTAAGCGGCTTTGTCATTGGAGAAGACCTGGGCAGCTCAGACGTCACCGGCACCGGCCTTGCCAGCACCAGCGCCGACCAAAGAACCGGCGCAGGCGCGGCGATCATCAACGCCAGCGTGGGCAGCTTGGCCGCTAACAACTACGACTTCACTACCTTCACTAACGGCACGCTGACTATCACCAAGCGCCCGGTCACGGTCCATGCCAATGACCTTAGCAAAACCTATGGCGATGCCAACCCCACGCTGAGCTACACAGTTGACGCTGACCGCGTCGGCTCCAGTAGGGGGCTGGTAAATGGTGACGCGCTTGCTGGCAATCTCAGCACCACGGCTACACGCACCAGTGCGGTCGGTGAATACCTTATTGACGCCAGCGCATTGGCTAATCCGCTGGCTAACCCGAATTATTTGGTTACTGCAAATAACGGCAAGTTGACTGTAGAAACGGTGATTTCTATCAATTCTCCGCAGCCGGAGTCTCCAAGTACTGCTCCCGTGCTGAATACGCCAGATGTTGGCATGCTGAAGTATTTCCAGCCGTTCACCAACAACCTTTCCCAGGAAGGCAAGCGTCCGCAATGTTCGGCTATTTCTGTGGAATTCGCGACGCCGTCGCTCACCGAGCCTGGGAGCACAGGGTTTGCCAAGCCATGCGTGATCGTGTTGCCTGCGCAAAAAACAGGTGCATTGGAGTTGGATCTCACCCAAACCTTGGCCTCGTATAAGGTGCTTAGCAAGTGATTGGCAATTTATCTGCTTAGCTTCTGCTTTGTGCTGATGGCACCGCCGCGTGCAGTCGGCCGTTTTGCACGCCTCATCACTGGTGTATTGGTCTTATCAAGATTAATAAGCGAAAATTTTATAAAAATTGACGGAAATATTTATTAAAATCGTTATAATTTTAAATTGTTATTTTAGGTATCGATAAGCAACAATGCTTTCCCACCACAAGCAAGCGCTCTCAGCCTTTACTCGCAATGCCTTTTTGGGCGCCTGTTTGGCGAACATAGGTTGTGCGTGGAGTGCAGAGCCCATTTTGCCCAACGCTGGCACCTTACTCAGGGAAAGCAATCAACAGACACCCGCGCAAAAGCCCCCAGCGGCTTTGCGTTTGGACACAGAATCAGCAGACATTGCGCCAGGCGGCGTCGCCGTGTTGGTCAATAGCTGGAAGGTCGTGGGCAACACCGTCTTTGACAGTCCACAGTTGCTAGCGTTACTAGAGCCTGAGCGCGGCAAAGCCTTGACCTTGCGCGAAATGGAGCAAGCCATCGCGCGTATCACCGCGCTATACCAGCAAAACGGCTATCCCCTGGCGCGTGCAGTGCTCCCGGCGCAGGAAATCGATGCGCGTGCTGAAGTGACGGTACAGGTACTGGAGGCGCAGTGGGGCGAGATCAGCTTCAATAATCAAAGCACGGTGGCCAATACGGTGTTGAAGCGGGCGGTATCTGGCCTAAAAACCGGCGCATTAGTGCAACGAGCAGACATCGACGAAGCTACCCTGTTACTGGCCGATTTGCCCGGCATAGCACCGAGCGCCAGCATACGGGCAGGCGCGGAACCCGGTACCTCGGATGTGGTGTTTGATGTCGGTGCGGGAAAAACAGAGGCCGGCAGCATCGCGCTGGACGGCAATGGCAGCGCGTACACCGGTCGCAAGCGCCTGGACTTGAATTACCAAATTTTGAACCCCTTTAGTTTGGGGGATCAGACATCGCTGAATTTGTTGTCCACCGGCGAAAACTTAAACAACTTGCGCTTCGCCTATGAAATACCGGTATGGCGTGCGGGCACCGTGCTGGGGTTTTCTAGCTCCAGGCTGGAATACCGCTTAGGCGGTACCGCCGCCGCCTTGGATGCCAGCGGCAGCGCGCAGCAAACCAGTGTGTGGCTACAAAAATACCTGGTGCGAGGTTTTCGAACCAATGTCTTGGCCCGCGCGCAGTGGGATGCGATGAACTTGCGTGACCAAGTAGCCGCCAGCGACACTAAAACCTTGCGGCAGATGCACAAGCAAAGTGTTGAGATTTCTGGCGATAGCAATGTGGCTTGGTTGGGGAACGCCAACCACAACTTTGCTGCAGCCTTGCACTTCGGCCAATTAGGGTTTGACGATGCGCAGGCGCAAGCGGCCGATCGCGCGGCCGCCAAGACCGAGGGCAAATTCAGCTACGTCACGCTCAGGGTGAGTCGCAACCAAGTCGTAAGTTCTGCTGCTTCTTTGTACCTCGTATGGTCGGGCCAGTGGGCGGGCGGCAATTTGGATGCATCACAAAAGTTTTCACTAGGCGGGCCCAACAGTGTGCGCGCCTACGAGTCTGGCGCCATCAGCGGTGACAACGGGCAGTTGGCGACGATCGAGCTGCGTTACGCGCTACCGGCATTGGCCGCTTTGCCGAGTCTGGGGCAGTGGCAAGCAGTCTTATTCGCAGACTACGGGCAACTAAAAATTAACCAAAACCCTTGGTCGGCAGCATCCAATGAAGCCTCGCTTGGCGGCGTGGGTGTGGGCCTGAACTGGCAAAGCCCCGCAGGCTGGCGCGCCAAACTGAGCCTAGCGACAACGACGGGCGACCAGCCTTCGCAATTGGCCAACGGCAATACCACGCGCAGCAGCGCCTGGGTCGAACTGCGCCGCGACTTTTAAGCGGCAATTGGGGCCTGCGCCAAAGCGCGGGCAATGGTGTTGCGCTTGATGCGGGTTTTAGGGCAGGGCGTGTCCAGTTCAAACCAAGTGCGCACATCTTCTTCCAGGCCCATGCCGTGCATAAAGTTGTAAATCGCTTTTTTCAGACCTAAGCCTAGCCGCCCATGATCCACACCTGTAGGGTCGCTAAAGCCAATATCGTTGCGGCCAAAGCCAGCGAACGGAGCTTCTTGTAGCGCCACGCCGTAAGCCGCCGGGTTCAAGCCCACGGGCGAATGCACCGTGCAGGTAAAACGATGGAAAAACCCGCTTTGAATGCAGCCGGTCTCAAACAACTGGCGCACATATTCCAGCGCGTCCACCGTCTCTTGCACCGTCTGGGTGGGAAAGCCGTACATCAGGTAAGCGTGCACCAAAATGCCCGCCTCTGAAAAGCCCTTGGTGACGCGCGCCACTTGCTCCACCGTCACGCCTTTTTGCATCAAGGCCAGCAGTCGGTCCGAGGCTACCTCCAGCCCGCCGGACATGGCGATACAGCCGCTTTGCGCCAGCAGTTCGGCCAACTGCGGCGTGAAGCTTTTTTCAAAACGGATATTGCCCCACCAGGAGATATGTAGCTTGCGCCGCAGCAGTTCCTGCGCCAGCGCCTTGAGCATTTTGGGTGGCGCCGCCTCATCGACAAAATGAAAACCGGTCTGACCGGTCTCGGCCACGATGGCTTCGATGCGGTCCACCAGCGTCTGGGCGGTAGCGGTTTCGTAGCGGCCTATGTAGTCCAGGCTGACATCGCAAAAACTGCATTTTTTCCAGTAACAGCCTTGGGCGATCGTTAGCTTGTTCCAGCGCCCGTCGCTCCACAAACGGTGCATGGGGTTGAGCATGTCTAGCAGCGATAAATACCGGTCTAGCGGCAGGCCGTCCCAAGTGGGCGTGCCTACGTCTTCGAACGCAATATCAGGCTCTTGCCATTGCATCAGGCGCACCGCCTGGCTGCTGGTATCACGCACAAAAGTGCGCACCAGGCGTTCTACGGATCGCTTGCCTTGCAGGTGCTCTAGCAGCGCAAGCAAGGGGCGCTCGCCGGCGTCTAGGCAGACAAAATCCACATAGTCGAACACGCGTGGCTCGCTCAAGGTTCGTAATTCGGTGTTGACATAGCCGCCGCCCAAAGCAATGCGCACCTGCGGGCTATGTGCCTTGATGCTTTGCGCAATACGCAGCGCACCGTACACAGCGCCGGGGAAGGGGACGGAGAGGACGATCAAATCGGGCTGGTGCTTTTGCAGGGCTGCCAGCGTCAATTGGTGCAAAACCTTGTCCATCAAATTGGGCGCTTGGGCTAGTGCTTGTGCCAGCGGCTCGAAGCTCGATTGGCTGGCCGCCAGCGACTCGCCGTAGCGCACAAATTCAAAGCGCGGGTCGATGGCATCGCGCAGCACATCGGCCAGGTCATTGAGGTAGAGCGTCGCCAAATGCCGCGCCTTGTCGTTTTGCCCCAAGGTTCCGAAAGCCCAGGTCAGTGGGTCTGGCGCGTCGTCGTCGCCATAGACATCGAGCGCGGCAAAACGTGGCCCTTCCGGCAAAAATCCGCGCCCTGCGATGCGGTGGCTCAGCGTCGAATCACGCCCTTGTAAAAACGCGATGACCGGGGCAATGGTGCTCTGGTAATCCGCAAAGTGCTGCAAAAAACACTGCACGCTGGGGCTGCATTGTTTAAGCGTTAAGGTCTTCGCGACCTGTTGCACCTGCTCCAGGCCCTGGGGCGTAAGCAGCGCCAGTACCAAGCCCAGCGCCAAGTCCTCTTGCACCGAATCCACGCCGCGCCCGCGCAAAAAACCAGTGAGGTAGGCGGTAGACGGGTAGGGCGTGTTGAGCTGCGTCATCGGCGGGATGATGCTTAGCACGCGCAATCCCGTGGGTAAAGGCGCGTCTTTGGCTTGAGGCACGGAGGCCGCACTTTGCAACCTGTTTTGCATCAAGCAAGCCCCACGCAAAACAAACTAGTCTCTGTGCATTGCCCAGCCCGCCGCATGCGCCAGCTTTGAATTGCTTCCCAGCACAAAAAAGAAGTGCCCACGAGGGGCACTTCGGCTACAGGCAGTTTGGGCATAAAGCCTTACATGCCCGCGTAATTAGGCCCGCCGCCACCTTCGGGTGTGACCCAGACAATGTTTTGGGTCGGGTCTTTGATGTCGCAGGTTTTGCAGTGCACGCAGTTTTGCGCGTTGATTTGCAAGCGGTCGGTGTTGTCGTCGTTTTTCACATACTCATACACACCGGCCGGGCAGTAGCGCGCCTCGGGGCCTGCATACTTTTGCAAATTGATGTTCACCGGCACCGAGGCGTCTTTGAGCGTCAGGTGCGCTGGTTGGTTTTCTTCGTGGTTGGTATTGCTAATGAACACGCTGCTCAGGCGGTCAAAGGTAATTTTGCCGTCCGGCTTGGGGTACACGATGGGCTGGCATTGCGATGCGGGCAAGAGCTGCGCATGGTCCGGCTTGTCGCGGTGCAGCGTCCAGGGAATGTGGCCGCGCAATACAAATTGCTCCACGCCATTCATGATGGTCGCAACTGTCAGGCCTTTTTTGAACCAGTTTTTGAAGTTACGGTCTTTGTGCAATTCGGCGTGCAGCCAGCTTTGCTCAAAGGCCGCGGGGTAGGCGCTTAACTCGTCGTGCTGGCGACCGGCCACCACCGCGTCAAATGCGGCCTCACCGGCCAGCATGCCCGTTTTAATGGCGGCGTGGCTGCCTTTGATACGGCTCACATTCAGGTAGCCCGCGTTACAGCCAATCAGTGCACCGCCGGGGAACACGGTTTTGGGCAAGGACGACAGGCCGCTGGCATTGATGGCGCGCGCGCCATACGAAATGCGCTTGCCATGGGCCACGCCTTTTGACGCGTCGCCTTCGAGGTACCAGCGCACGTTGGGGTGCGATTTCCAGCGTTGGAATTCTTCAAACGGGCTCAGGTAAGGGTTGGTATAGCCCAAACCGGTGATAAAGCCCATGGCGACCTTATTGCCCTCCAGGTGGTACAAGAATGCGCCGCCGTAAGTCATCTCGTCCATGGGCCAACCGGCGGTGTGCATCACAAAACCGGGTTGGTGGCGCTTGGGGTCGATTTCCCAGACTTCTTTAATGCCGATGCCAAAGCTTTGCGGGTCCTTGCCCGCGTCCAGCTTGTATTTGGCAATCAGCTGCTTGCCCAGGTGGCCGCGTGCGCCTTCCGCAAACACCGTGTATTTGCCCAGTAACTCCATGCCCAATTGAAAGCTGTCGCCAGGCTCGCCGTCTTTGCCAATGCCCATATTGCCGGTGGCTACGCCTTTGACGGCACCTTGCTCGGTGTACAAAACTTCAGCAGCAGTGAAGCCGGGGAATATTTCTACGCCCAGCGCTTCGGCCTGTTCACCTAACCAGCGCGTGACATTGCCCAGGCTGACGATGTAGTTGCCATGGTTGTCGGCAAAGGGCGGCAACAAGAAATTGGGCATGCGAAACGCGCTTTTTTCGCCGAAAAACATGATGGCGTCGTCGGTGACCGGCTGGTTCAGCGGAGCGCCGCGCGCTTTCCAATCCGGGAACAACTCGGTCAGCGCTTTGGGGTCCATGATGGCGCCCGACAAAATATGCGCGCCCGGCTCCGAACCTTTTTCCAGCACCACGACCGATACCTCTTTGCCCTGGGCAGCCGCCATTTGCTTGATACGGATGGCGGTGGACAAGCCGCCCGGGCCACCGCCTACGACGACCACGTCGTACTCCATAGATTCGCGGGGGCCAAATTGGGCCAGGATGTCTTGAGGGCTCATGGAAATCTCGCTGGATAGGGTTGGGATGTCAGGCTGTCTGCCGGTAGGCTGCACGAGTGCGGTAAAGGCGTCAAGCTAAACCGCCGGATTTTATGCCTTGTGCGCCTGCCTGCCCGAGTCGCCAGGCGAGGCAAACACTGCACCTCCTGAGGGCATAGACAAAGGGCGCACTATGCGCCCTCGGCTGCGTGGCGCAAAGCGGGATGATTAACGCGGTGCCAGGCGAATAGCGCCATCCAAGCGGATGACTTCGCCGTTGAGCATGTCGTTTTCGATGATGTGCTTGGCAAGTTTCGCGTAGTCCTGCGGCGTGCCCAAGCGGGACGGGAAGGGCACGCTGGCGGCCAGTGCGTCCTGCACGTCTTGTGGCATGCCAAACAACATAGGCGTGCCGAAAATGCCAGGGGCAATCGTCATATTGCGGATACCGTTGCGCGACAGGTCGCGGGCAATCGGCAATGTCATGCCCACGATGCCGCCTTTGGACGCGCTGTACGCGGCCTGGCCGATTTGGCCGTCATAAGCTGCCACCGATGCGGTGGAAATCATCACGCCGCGCTCGCCGGTGGCTTCGGGCTCGTTTTTGCACATGGCGTCGGCGGCCAGGCGGATCATGTTGAAGCTGCCGACCAAGTTCACCATGATGCACTTGCTGAAAGTGCCGAGGTTGTGGGCGCCGTTTTTGCCCACAGTTTTTTCTGCGGGGGCGATACCAGCGCAGTTCACCAGACCCATTAGCTTGCCCATGGACAGCGCCTTGGCCACCACGGCCTGGCCATCGGCCTCGCTGCTGACATCGCAGCGCACAAAGGCGCCACCGATTTCCTGCGCAATCGCCTCGCCCTTGTCGGCTTGCATGTCGGCGATGACCACTTTGCCGCCGTTGGCTGCCAGCATGCGCGCGGTGCCTTCACCCAGACCCGACGCGCCGCCAGTGACGATAAATACTTTTCCTGCGATGTCCATGAATAACTCCGTGATGATGTTTGAAAGATTGGAATGTTGACCGGGCTGCGCTGTGTGCGCCGGCGCATGCGCTAAGGCATACCCGCAGCGGCACGGCACCACGCGGAATTATCCGGCAAGCGGGCTAGTGGCAGGCTTACAGGGGGGCCGTGCTTGTGAGTTCGCCAGAGCCTAAGTCAGAATCTTTGGAAGGCGCTGCGGGCTACTGCTATACTGCGCGGCTGAATTTCAGGCGCATAGCTCAGCTGGTTAGAGCACCACCTTGACATGGTGGG
>CAJBBZ010000270.1 GCA_903951445.1 uncultured beta proteobacterium | reverse complement strand
CGCGAGCAACTCACCGAAATGGTGGAGCTGCCGCAAAGCGTGCACCCTTGGTTTGTAGGCGTGCAGTTCCACCCGGAATTCAAGTCCACGCCTTGGAACGGCCATCCTTTGTTCAATGCGTTTATCAAAGCGGCGCTGGATCACCAACGCGATGGCAAAAACCTCAAGGTGGCTGCGTGAAGCTGTGCGGGTTTGAGGTTGGGCTGGACCAGCCCTTTTTTCTGATTGCTGGCCCATGCGTGATCGAGTCCGAGCAATTGCAAATGGACACCGCAGGCACGCTCAAAGAAATATGCGCTAACTTAGGCATTCCCTTTATTTTCAAAAGCAGTTTTGACAAGGCCAATCGCTCCAGCGGCAGCACGTTTCGCGGGCCAGGCATAGACAAAGGCCTGGAGATTTTGGCCAAAGTAAAGCGCGAGCTGCGAGTGCCGGTACTCACCGACATCCACAGCGAAGACCAGATTGCCCAGGTCAGCAGTGTGGTCGATGTGCTGCAAACCCCGGCGTTTTTGTGCCGCCAGACCGATTTCATCCGCGCCGTGGCCCAGTCGGGCAAACCGGTGAATATTAAAAAAGGCCAGTTTCTGGCGCCGGGTGACATGAAAAATGTCATCGACAAAGCGCGCGCTGCGGCGCGTGAGGCAGACCTGGAAGAAGATAACTTCATGGCCTGCGAACGCGGTGTCAGCTTTGGCTACAACAACCTGGTGAGCGACATGCGAAGCCTGGCCATCATGCGCGACACCAGAGCGCCGGTGGTGTTTGATGCCACGCATTCGGTGCAATTGCCCGGCGGGCAAGGCACCAGTAGCGGTGGGCAGCGCGAGATGGTGCCAGTGCTGGCACGGGCGGCGGTCGCTGTCGGCGTGGCAGGCTTGTTCATGGAAACGCACCCCAACCCGGCGCAAGCCCTTAGCGATGGTCCCAACGCGGTGCCGCTGCACCATATGAAGGCCTTGCTAGAAACCTTGCTGGCGCTGGACGCTGTGACCAAGCGCGCCGGTTTTCTTGAAAATAATTTCAACTAAATACGCTATGGCCTACGGATACATCATTGTGGATATGCAGATCACTGACATGGACCAATACAAGCAGTACATGGCCTCAGCCCCCGAATCGGTAGCACAGGCAGGCGGCGAATATTTGGCGCGTGGCGGGGCGCTCGAAGTGATGGAAGGCGGTTGGAAGCCCGGACGTATGGCACTGCTGCGCTTTCCTAGTTTTACAGCGGCCAGAGATTGGTACCACGGCGAAATGTATGCCCGCGCACGCGCACAGCGCGCCGGTGCCACCCAGTTTTTTAACATGGTTTTACTTGAGGGCGTAGCCGCCCCGGTGTGACTATTTTTTTGCAAGGAAGAAGATGAGCGCGATTGTGGATATTGTGGGTCGGGAAATTTTGGATAGCCGTGGCAACCCGACGGTCGAGTGTGATGTACTGCTGGAGTCCGGCACCATGGGCCGCGCGGCGGTACCCTCGGGCGCATCCACCGGTTCGCGCGAAGCGATTGAGCTGCGCGACGGCGACAAACTGCGCTACCTGGGCAAAGGCGTGCTCAAAGCGGTGGACCATATCAACAACGAAATCTCCGAAGCGATTCTGGGCCTTGATGCGTCCGAGCAGGCTTTCCTGGACAAGACCTTGATCGACCTGGACGGAACCGAAAACAAAAGCCGCCTGGGCGCTAACGCCATGTTGGCGGTCTCCATGGCCGTAGCCCGCGCTGCGGCCGAAGAAGCCGGTCTGCCGCTGTACCGCTACTTTGGCGGCATGGCGGCCGTGCAAATGCCGGTACCCATGATGAATGTGGTCAACGGTGGCGCGCATGCCAATAACAACCTGGACTTGCAGGAGCTGATGATTATTCCGGTGGGTGCATCGACCTTCAAAGAAGCGCTGCGCTACGGGGCAGAAGTGTTCCACGCGCTCAAGAAAATTTTGCACGACAAAGGTATGAGCGTGGCCGTGGGCGATGAGGGCGGCTTTGCCCCTAATGTGCCAGGCCATGAAGCCGCTATCCAGATGATTTTGGAGGCGATTGAAAAAGCCGGCTATGTGGCGGGCGAGCAAATTGCCTTAGGCCTGGACTGCGCTGCCTCCGAGTTTTACAAAGACGGTAAATACGAGCTCAGCGGTGAAGGCCTGAGCCTGGACGCGCAGCAATGGACCGATATGTTGGCTACCTGGGTGGACAAATACCCCATCATCAGCATCGAAGATGGCATGGCTGAAGGCGACTGGGATGGCTGGAAACTGCTGACCGACCGCTTAGGTAAAAAAGTGCAAATCGTGGGTGATGACTTGTTTGTCACCAACACCAAGATTTTGAAAGAAGGCATTGACAAAGGCATCGCCAACTCGATTCTGATCAAGATCAACCAGATCGGCACCCTGACCGAAACCTTTGCCGCCATCGAAATGGCCAAGCGCGCCGGTTACACCGCCGTCATTAGCCACCGCTCCGGCGAGACCGAAGACACCACGATTGCCGATATCGCCGTGGGCACCAATGCCGGTCAGATCAAAACCGGCTCGCTCAGCCGTTCAGACCGCATGGCCAAGTACAACCAGTTGCTGCGTATCGAAGAAGACTTGGGCGAAGTGGCGGTGTACCCGGGCCGCTCGGCGTTTTACAACCTGCGGTAAACCTAGCCTATTGCAATGAAGCTGCGCCTGGTTCCTGTTGCCTTGTTTGTCCTGCTGCTGGTTTTACAAGGGCAGTTGTGGTTCGGGCGCGGCAGTATTCCGAATGTGGCGCGTCTTAACGAAGAACTGAATGCCCAAAAGCAAAGCAATAACCGCGCAGAGCAGATCAACCAGCGCATGGAAGCGGAGATTCGCGATTTGCGTGAAGGGCTGGAAATCGTAGAAGAGAAGGCCCGCGCCGAGTTGGGTATGGTCAAACCCAATGAAATTTTTGTGCAAGTGGTCAAGTAAGACCCGCTGGTGCGCGATGGCTCTAACGGAAGTTTGCACAGGCCCGTCATCGCGTACATGGACGCTCCCTGTTAAGCAAACTGTTTTATTGACTTTGGGCT
>CAJBBZ010000269.1 GCA_903951445.1 uncultured beta proteobacterium | reverse complement strand
TTTGCAATCTGACACACGATGGAGCCAACGGCACCTGCGGCAGCCGAAACCACCACGGTTTGACCCGCCTGTGGTTTACCCACATCGAGCAAGCCAAAGTAAGCGGTGTAGCCCGTCATCCCTAGGCCACTCAGGTATTGTTGCTCTGACGCATAGCGCAAATCCACTTTGCGAACCATTGCAGCATCGACCAATCCTAGGGTCTGTACACCTGTAAACCCGGTCACTACATCGCCAGATTTAAAGTTCTCGGCGTTGGAATGCACCACTTCTGCTACGCCAAACGCACGCATCACCTCTCCCGGTTGCACAGGTGGCATGTAGCTACGCTTAGGCGTAATCCAGCCACGCATGCCGGGGTCTACTGAAAGCCACCGGTTGCGCACCAGCAACTGACCCGCTAAAGGCTCTTGTGGTGCATCACTAGTCAATTGCCAAGTATTGGAGTTGACGGCATTGACGGGATATTCGCGCAATCTAAATTGACGCGCTGCAGCATTTAATGTTGTATTCATTGGGCCTCCAAAGTTATGACACTATAAATGTCAATTGTATATCGGTCAATCTGGGGTTTTCCCTAAACGGCCGCTGATATCTGATTACGTTGGGTCTTTTTTATGCGCTCAATGTTCCAAAAAAAGGGGCGTTGACTTTCAAAGTATTGGCACTTATAGTGTCAGTACATGAAGAGGCCCTCAAAGTGGTTTTTTGGGAACCTTGCTAATGCGTGCGCTTGAACGGCGCATTGACGGCACTTCATCAATGAGCCCCTCAATGGAGAAGAATGTGCGTGTCTTTGAAAACCTTTCTGAATTGGCCGCCTGTGCGGGTCAGGATATTGCCATCAGCGATTGGGTAACCATTACGCAGCAACACATTCAGCAATTCGCCGATGCGACGGGTGACCAGCAATGGATTCATACCGACCTCCAACGCGCGTCCCATGGCCCATTTGGTACACCGATCGCTCACGGATTTTTAACCTTGTCCTTGCTTCCACAATTTTTTGAACGGGCGCTGCAGATCCAAGATGTTCGGATGGGCGTGAACTATGGACTAAATAAAGTGCGTTTTATAACGCCTGTGGCTGTCAACAGCCATTTGCGCGGGCACTTGCATTTGCTTTCAGCCGAGCCTATCGAGCAAGGTGGATTTCAGTCAGTATGGACGGTTACGGTTGAAATTCAGGGACATTCCAAACCCGCTTGCGTCGGTGAGTTTGTGATGCGGCAGTATCCCGAGTATGTCAACTTTGGCTCCAGCAACAGCCATGTCGATCCTAGATAGAGAGAAATAATGAGAAAGTCATTTTGGATCTTAGGCTTGGCACTGGCTATTTGTGCTGTCGCAAGTGCAGCGGTGACGAAGCGACCCAACATCGTCGTTCTAGTTGCGGACGACCGGGGCGTTACTGACCTAGGTGCGTTTGGCGGAGAGATCAATACACCCCACTTGGATGCGATTGCAAAAAATGGAGTGCGGTTTTCCAACTTTCACTTGGCGGCTTCATGTTCGCCCACGCGCTCCATGCTGTTAACGGGCGTGGATAAGCACAGAAACGGCGTAGGCAATCTGCGCGAGGCCATGCCTACCGAGCATTTAGGCAAACCTGGCTACCGGGGCATCCAAACCTTGAAAGACCGATTGTTCTACCGCCAGGCCATAGAGACGGCGCGTTGCCTGCATGAAAACGTGCTGACCAGTCTGCACGAGGCCAATATCGGCTCCACCTTCGGCATCGGGTTTCCAGCCTGGACTGGCGGCGCGATGCAGTTTGTTTACGGCATGGGCCTAGATGCATTTGCCGCGCGCTGCGATGCTTTAGCCCTAAAGCATCGCGATGGCTTCGCATTAAGCTAGGACGTGAAAGAGACGATTGCCCGGTACCAACCGGTGTACTGAAGAGGACAGTTCCGTACCCAGGTGCATGCAATAGTTCTTGCTGCCCAAATTTAAGGAGACAAGTATGCAGTTAGTGAAACGGACTTTGTTGGGCTTGGTTGTACTCGGCCTCTTGGCGGCGGCACTGGCTTGGGCCTTTCAGCGCGAGGTAGGCACCCTGTTGCTGCAGCGCATTGTGAAAACCCAAGTAGGCCGCAACATCGTGCCCGATTTGCCCGATGGTCTGCACCTGGCCTTGTGCGGTACCGGTTCTCCCTTTCCTGACCCCAGCCGTGCCGGGCCCTGTTCGGTAGTGATCGCCGGAGACCGCGTATTCATCATTGATGCCGGCGAAGGCGCCGCCCGCAACCTGGGGTATATGGGCATACCGACTGGCAAAGCCGAAGCCCTGTTCCTGACCCACTTCCATTCGGACCATATCGACGGCCTGAGCCCCATCATGCTGCAGCACTGGGGTCTGGCTTCGTCCACTGCACCCCTGCCCGTCTATGGTCCCACGGGGGTGGACAAAGTGGTCGATGGCTTGAGGGCCGCCTACCTTTTCGACTACGGCTACCGCGTCAGCCACCATACCGAAAAAATCATGCCCCCTGGCGGCAGCGGTGGCAAAGGCATGCCTTTTGAACTGCCTCCCAAAGGCCAGGGCGATAGCGTGGTGGTTTTGGACGACAAAGGCTTGAAGGTGACCGCTTTCCGTGTCAACCATGCGCCGGTCGAGCCCGCAGTGGGTTACCGCTTTGATTACAAAGGCCGCTCCATCGTCATTAGCGGCGATACCACCAAAGTGCCCTCGATGGTAGCGATCTCCAAAGACGTAGACATCTTGCTGCATGAAGCTTTGCAGCCCAAGCTGGTTGGCCTGTTAGGCGACGCGTTTACCGACAAAAAGATGGACAACCTGGCGCATGTGATGCGCGACATCCTGACCTACCACACCACGCCCGAAGAAGCCGCCCAAGTGGCCAATGAGGCCGGTGCGAAACATCTGATTTTTAACCACATCGTGCCACCCATGCCAGTGCGCTTTGGCTACCCGGCATTTGTGGGCGATGCCGCCCAGTTTTACAAAGGTCCGATGACAGTGGGCGAGGACGGTATGCTATTTAGCTTGCCCGCCAACTCCAGCGAAGTGATCAAAAAGCGGCTGATGTAATGACGATGCCAACGCAGCGCACCCGATAAAGAAACTTCAATATGCTTAATTTATTTTTCAAAGCCAGTCTTTAAGTGGTGTACCTGCTGGACATGGCTTCGCACATTGTCGTATTTCCCGGCCAGAGCGGACCGATCGTACCTAAAAGAGTCCCAACGAAAAGATAGGCTGCAGCTGCGATTTCAAAGTTAGTATTCATATTTTTTCGCTCCTAAGCTCCACTCATACGCCGCCGCAATGTGCTTTGCGCCATGCCTTGATAGGTACTTAGCTGCGGGCTTGATGCCGACTCGCCCTAGGTCCAGGCAGTCGGCGTCCACTACTACAACAACGAACGGATAAAGACTAAATTAAAAGGGCTGAGTCCTGTGCAATACAGAACTCAGCCCTCGATGGCCTAATCAGCTTCTTAAACTGTCCAACTTAATGGGGTCAGTTCAAAATTCAGTGCTTTTAAATTTGGCTCCTCGACCTGGGCTCGAACCAGGGACCTACGAATTAAGACGCCGTATCCAGCTTAAATTGCTGCAATTGCGGGCCCATGCTTGCTTGGGCTAGAAGGCGCTCCCAGTCATCGGGCGGGTGGCCGGTTTCCAGCATCTTGCTAAACACCCGGTAAGCGTTGGAACTGCTTTCGTAAGCCCGCTTGCTTTCGTCGTGATTGACCCAGGCGTAAACGATTACCCTGCTCGCGGCGTGGTAACGAAAAAACAAACGGTATTGCTGAAAAAACTTGGCCCGCAGCCAGTGTGTGTATTTGCTGCCCAGTGTGCTGCCCTGGCGGTATTCTGGCCGTGTCGGGTCTTGCGCTATGCGGTCAAACGCTAGGCTGACGATGGCGGCAAGTCGCTTGCTGGCGTTCTTTTTCGCGTAGCCCTTGGGGTCTTTGTGCTGTAAGGCCTCCACCTGCCTGGCCAGCGTTTCAAGCTGGCTTAGAAAGAGCGGGTGGGCGAAAACCGTCCAACTATGAATTACCAGGGGTGAAGGCTTGGCCACCGTCATTCATCGTCTGCCGACAAGGCTGCATCCAAATCGAGCTCCACCTCGCCGACCAGCGCCTGCAATCTGTTTACCAACTCCGCGTTCAAGCCCTGCAAGCGTTCGGGGTGCTCGGCCATGTCGCGGGCCAAGAAAGCCAGAAACGCATCGAGCACCGGGTCACTGGCGGGCGTGGTCGCGGCGCGTGACAGCACTACCTCCCCATTAGGCCGAATGCTGTAGCGGAGCTTGTCGCGCTTGCCCAAGCGCAAAACGCGGCGGACGGTTTCCGGCACGGTGGTCTGGTAGCGGTCGGTCAGGGTGGAGTCGGCTTCGACGGTGGTCGGCATGGGGCATCCTGTTTCGAAAAGATGAGCAAGGTATGGCGATGGTAATGCGAATGCATTGCCAGGTCAACGGTGCTATGCCCTTATGTCAATGGATGCGCTACACGCCGCCGTGCTGCGCCCAAAACTGCGCTGGGCTGCATATGGGATAAGGCCCGGCCAGCGCCAGCAAGTCTTTGTCCCCGGTAATTAGGTAGTCGATATTTGCCGACGCCATGCCGGCTACCAAGGTTCCGAGCACGGGCTGATCCCCTGCGTCGCGTAATTCGGGGTCTATGTTGGTGTCAGGTTCTATGACTTCAGCCTGGATAGATAAAGCGTCCACCACATCGTCTATTTCGGTAGCGCTCAAACCATGGCGGTGCGACAAACGCGGCAAGACGCGCCGCAGCTCATCCAATAGGTAGTCGGACAGCACCAGTTCCAGCGAACCCCGGTGCCAGGCCGTCAAAATTTTGCCGGGGATACTGGCCGGATAGGCGATCCCCGACAGCAGGACATTGGTATCTAGCACCACGCGCATACCTTGCGCGATCAGTTGGCTTTACGTGAAATTGCGCTGGTGCCAGGCGCATGCTTTTGCATGGCCTGCCGCTCTGCGGCAATGGCCGCTTCTATCTCTGCCAAGCCCTGCGCTTGCGGCACCGTGGCAAAACCGGTTTCAATCCGTTGGCACAGCGCATCGAAGCGGCCTTGCATGCGCCGGATACGTTCAAACAAGCGGGCGTCCACCAGGGCAGCGACGGGTTTGCCGTCCTTGCTGATCAGCACGCTGTCCTGGCGGTACTGCACTTGGTTGAGCATTTCGCCCAGGTTTTGCCTGAAATTCACGGCGCTGGTTTGGGTAATCATCGTTTTTCCATCCCGATAGGCATATCGATCATGCTGGTCATTATGACCGATACGGTGGCTAAAGGCATCAACTGGTAAACAGCTTCCCCGGATTCATCAGCATCTGCGGGTCCAGCAATTGCTTGACCTGCGCCATAGCCGCGAGCTTGGTGCTGTCGGTGGTGTCGTTCATGGCGCCTATGCGTTTGGAGCCTACGCCGTGCTCGGCGGAAAAAGAGCCGCCTATGGCTTGCAAGTTGCGGTAGAGGATGTGTTCCACCGCTTGCGCGCGATCGGGCGGCAGCGGGCCGGCTTGGTTCAGGATGATGTGCAAATTGCCATCGGCCAGGTGACCGAAGATGTAGGGGCGCCAGGCCGGGTCGTGCTGCGCTAATTCGGCCTGCACTTGCGCTGCGTAGGCCGGGATGCGCGAGAGCGGTACCGACACATCGTAAGACGGCGCTTGCGGATGCGCGCGGTAGACGATATCGGTGTCTTCGCGCAGGCGCCACAGTTCGTTTTCCTGTCGCGCCGAGCTGGCGATGATGCCGGTGGCGCCGGGGTAGTCGGAGGCAATGGACTCAAACAAATTTTCCAGAGCTGCGTTTAGCGCGTCGCTATGGTTGCCGCCCAGCTTGAGCAAGAGGTACATGGGCTGGTCCAGCGGCATGGCGGCATCCACCCATTGCAAGGCCGTGGCATTGAGTTGCATAAAGCCGTGCCACAGCGCTTCGGCGGCGCGTAGATGTCCGGCGTCGATGTGCAAGGCGCGGCTAATCACTTCCAAAGTCGCGTCCACCGATGGCAGACCTAGCAAAACCGTGGCGCTGGCCGGAGGCAGCGGGTCCAGCTTGATGACCACGCGGGTGACCACACCGAGCGTGCCCTCGGCGCCTATGAATAAATGCTTGAGGTCATAGCCCGCTGAGTTTTTTACGACGCGCGTCAGGTCCTGAAACACCGTGCCGTCCGGCAGCACGGCTTCCAGGCCAAGTACCCGGTGGCGCATCACGCCATTGCGAAAGGCCATGACACCACCGGCGTTCGTCGAGACCATCCCGCCCAAAGTGGCCGAGCCGCGCGCAGCCAAGTCAATGCCAGGCTCTAGTTGCACCACGGCCGCAGCCTCTTGCAAAGCCTGCAAAGTGCAACCCGCGCCTAGCACGGCCACACGCTCGGCCGCATCAATAGGTTCGATATGGTTCATGCGCAGCAATGACAACACGATTTGCCCCGGCTGCGAGACGCTACCACCGACCAGCCCGGTGCGCCCAGCTTGCGGCACCAGCGAGACGCCATGCTGCGCGCACAAACGAACTACCGCAGCCACTTCCTGCGTAGAGCCCGGCGATACGACGATGCCCGCGCCCAGGTTTTGCGGGTTCCAACCTACATCCAACAGCGCGACGGCCTCGGCAGTCGCCACATGGTCAGCACCGATGGCAGCGCGCAAGGCATCCAACAATTTGGTGGGCACGGAGCTTGGCGGCATGGCAGAAGTCTTTCTTCAGGATTCTTAGTTGGAGCTTACGGCGCGTGTTGGATGCATGTCCGGCGGTCTATCGGAACGTGATTTACGCAGACTCAGGGCGCCGGGTTCAGCGCGGCCAGCGCAGCCAGCAAGCGATCGTTGTCTTGCGCGCTGCCGATGGTGGCGCGCATAAAGCGTTCGTAACCGGCTTCGCGCCAGGCCTTGACGATGATGCCTTGTCGCAAAAGCGCGGCGGCTTGTTCGGCGCTGTCGCTGCGGCATTCGAAAAACAAAAAATTGGTTTGCGAATCGGCCACACGCAAACCCAGCGCTTTGATGGCCAGGGCCACGCGCGCGCGCTCGGTGCGCAAACGCGCCACCGAAGCGCGCATCCAGGCATCATCTTCGAGGGCGGCGACAGCGGCCAACTGCGCGGCGGCATTGACGTTAAACGGCGTTTTGGCCGAACCCATCACGCGCGCAATTTCCGCATCCGAACACACCGCGTAACCCACGCGCAAACCCGCCAATCCGTAGGCCTTGGAAAAGGTGCGCAGCACCACAAAAGGCAGGCCGCTGGTCTTGAGCATTTCTAAGCCATCGACGCTGCCGGGGTCGGCGTATTCAAAATACGCTTCGTCCAGCACCAGCAGGCTACCCGGTTGCACCGCACGCAGCACGCGCTGCAAATCATCATGGCTGAGCGCCGGGCCTACTGGGTTCCAAGGCGAGGACAAAAACACCATGCGCGGCACTGCGGCCATGGCGCGCTCCAGCGCGTCTAAGTCAAAGCCACACTCCGCCGTCATGGGCAGCTTGACCACTGTGGCGCCTAACGCCAGGGGTTCGATTTCATGCAAGCCAAAACTAGGCACTACGGTGAGGACCTGATTGCCCTCTACCAACATGGCCCGCGACACCGCTGCAATCATTTCTTCGGAGCCATTGCCCACCACGATCTGCGCCGCATCCACGCCCAGGCGCGCTGCCAGCGCCGCGCGCAAAGCGGTACATGCCGGGTCGGCGTAGCGCCAGGGCTCGAAGGCGCTGGAGGCCAAGGCCTGCATCACCTTGGGCGAGCAGCCTTCGGGGTTTTCGTTGCTGGCCAATCGGGCAATGTCTTGCATGCCCGACGCAGCGCGGGCAATCGCCACATTGGTGCCCGCGTTGTAAGGCGGCAATGCCGCCACGTGCGGGTTGAAATGCAGGCCTTGGTGCGATGCGCTCACGATACGGCCTCCGGGTGAATAAGGATGGCGAGGCTGCGCGTCTGCGTCTGCGCCTGCGATTTTTCTTCGGCAATCCGCTGCGCCATCGCGCGGCGAAA
Organism: uncultured beta proteobacterium; assembly: GCA_903951445.1. GTDB lineage: Bacteria > Pseudomonadota > Gammaproteobacteria > Burkholderiales > Burkholderiaceae_C > Allorhodoferax. Next base: position 1,277 of record CAJBBZ010000269.1, on the reverse strand, counting down.
GCGCGTCGGCCCCAGGTCAATCTTCAGGCCAATGGGCGGCACGCTGGCGGTTTCGATGCCGCGGTGCACGGCTTCCAAAATCACCTTGTCTTCGGCAAACGCACCGCGCACCGACTCGGTGAACTGGCGCGACACTTCGGCATCGCCAGGCGCGAAATTGCGCATCTGAAACCAGTAGTAGCGCGTGTGGTTTTCATCGACTGGCGTCATGAAGTTGTAGCTGTCCATGATGAAGCCATCCGGGTGCAGCGGCTTGTCATCGCCCCCGGTGCCCGCCGGTACAAAAATCGCCTTGATATAGGCATGGCTAGGAAAGCGCACTTCGTATTGCTGCTTGCGGTCGCAGAGGCCTTTAAATTTCAGGAAGGGCACATAAAAAGGCGCTGGTTCTACATTGCGCATCCAGCGCGATACCGTGACACCGTTATCGGCCACGGTCGTGTCCAGCGGCGTGTCTTCGCATGCCGCGTTGCCAAACGAGCTTTGGTGTACCCAGGACACATGCGAGGGGTCCAGCAAGTTGTCTGTGATGTGCAGGTAGTTGCAGGCCATGTCGATAGCTTCGCCCTGGTTACAGCCCCAGGCCGGGTCGTCCCAATGCGGTATGTGGTGAATGGTGGCCGGGTCAGCGCGCTCGGGCTCGCCCATCCAAATCCACAGCAGGCCATATCGCTCGTGCAGTGGATAGGCACGTACCCGCGCGCCCGGCGGGATGCTGTCCATGCCCGGCACCTTGACGCAAACGCCGCTGCAATCAAAGGTCAGACCGTGGTAGCCGCACTCCAGGTGGTCGCCCTGGATACGGCCCAGCGAGAGCGGCAGTTTGCGGTGTGGGCAGGCGTCTTCCAGCGCGGCGGCGCTGCCGTCCAACTTGCGGTAGAGCACGATGCGCTCGCCCAGCACTTGCACTGCAAGCGGGCTGCTGCCTAGCTCGCGGTCCCAGGCGGCGATATACCAGGTGTTGCGCAAAAACATGGCGAAAACTCCTTGCAAAAAACGCGGCCTGTATGGTCGGGCCAGGCGGGCCGAATGAGGTCTGATTGAGTATAGTTGTCTATACAACTTAAGCTAAAGCGGGAAAACCCTGAGCCTTCAAGTCAAATAACAAGCGTATAGTTGTCTAGACAACTTAAGGAACATCTGCTTAAGTCCAAACCCGACATTGCGAGCAAAGCGAAGCAATCCACTTTGGCTTGAGAATCTTGCACTAATGGATCGCCGCGTCGCTGCGCTCCTCAATGGGATGGACGCTCCCACCTCTAACCGGCATCGATGTG
>CAJBBZ010000268.1 GCA_903951445.1 uncultured beta proteobacterium | reverse complement strand
GCGCAAATGGGCGAATGGATGAGCGGCTTGTGGGAGGCGCCGGCATGATCAAGCTGCAAGTGCGCGCCCAGCCTTCGGGCTTTTGGACTTTTGCTTCGCCGCTGCTGGCCTTGCTGATTACCGTGTTGCTAGGCGTGCTGCTGTTTAGCCTGCTGGGCAAAGACCCGGTGCGCGCGCTGCAAATGTTTTTCTGGGAGCCTATAAAAAGCACTTATGCGCTGGGCGAACTGGTGGTCAAGGCCACGCCTTTGCTGCTGATAGCGCTGGGGCTCGCGGTGTGCTTTCGCTCCAATGTGTGGAATATCGGCGCCGAGGGGCAGTACATCATGGGCGCGGTGTGTGCCAGCGGCGTGGCGCTGTTGGCCGAAAAAGACACCGGCAGCTGGATCGTGCTGGGCGTCATTTTGGCCGGGGTGCTGGGCGGCATGCTTTGGGCTGGAATTACCGCACTCTTGCGCGACCGCTTTAATGCCAATGAAATTTTGGTCAGCCTGATGATGGTGTATGTGGCGGTGCAGGTGCTAGGCCTTTTGGTCTATGGCCCCTGGAAAGACCCGCTGGGCTACAACTTTCCACAAACCAAAAATTTTGATGCGGTCACCCGCATTCCGCGCCTGATGGACGGCTCGCGTATGACGATTGGCGTGTTATTTGCGCTGCTGGGTGTGGGCGCGGTGTGGGTATTTTTGTTCCGCACCCGCGCCGGTTTTGCCCAGCAAGTGGGCGGGCTGGCACCGGCGGCGGCGCGCTATGCCGGTTTTTCGGCGCGCCAGGCTTTGTGGACGGCGCTGCTGGTTTCGGGCGGCATGGCCGGACTGGCTGGGGCGCTGGAGGTGGCCGGGCCCATCGGGCAACTCACGCCTTATGTGCCAGCGGGCTATGGATTTGCCGCCATCATCGTGGCCTATGTGGGGCGGCTGCACCCGGTGGGGCTGGTGTTCTCCAGCCTGCTGATGAGCATGTTTTATATCGGCGGCGAGCTGGCGCAATCGCGCTTGGGCCTGCCCAAGTCGCTCACTGGCGTGTTCCAGGGCCTTTTACTGTTTAGCCTGCTGGCCTGTGACACGCTGGTGAACTACCGGCTCGTACGCCAGGCGCAGGCCGCCACCGGAGGGAGCCGCTAATGGAGTCCTACGCCCTACTTATTGCCGCCACGCTGAACGCGGGCACGGTGCTAGCCATTGCCTCGCTAGGCTTGTTGATCAACGAGAAGGCGGGCATCGTTAACTTGGGCGCCGAAGGCATGATGCTGTGCGCCGCGATTGCCGGTTTTGCCACCGTGGTGCATACCGGCAGCGACACCCTGGGTTTTGCAGCGGGCATGCTGGCCGGGGGGCTGATGGCCGCTATTTTTGGCGCGCTGGTCATCTGGCTCAATACCAACCAATACGCCACCGGCCTGGCGCTCAGCCTGTTTGGCGGCGGCTTTTCGGCCTTTGTGGGCGTGGGCTACGTGCAGGCAAAAATCCCCGAGCGGCCCACGTTTGCTATTCCCGGCTTGTCGGATATTCCCTTGCTCGGTTCGGCGCTGTTCAAACACCACCCGCTGGTGTATCTGACTATTGCTTTTGCCGCCGGGCTGGTCTGGTTTTTGTACCGCACCCGCAGCGGGCTGATTTTGCGCAGCGTGGGCGAAAGCCCGGAATCGGCCCACGCCCTGGGCTACCCGGTGCGCTGGATACGGCTGGCCTGCGTGGTGGCCGGGGGCGCGTTGTGTGGGCTGGCTGGGGCCTACATTGCGATTATTTACACCCCGCTGTGGGTAGAGGGTATGGTGGCTGGCAAGGGCTGGATCGCCCTGGCACTGACGACCTTTGCCACTTGGCGGCCTGGGCGCGTACTACTTGGGGCGTATTTGTTCGGCGGCGTCACTATGCTCCAATTCCACTTTCAGGGCATAGGGGTAGAAGTGCCCAGTCAGGTGCTGAGCATGCTGCCTTATGTCGCTACCATTGTGGTCTTGGCGCTGATATCCCGCAATCCGGCCTGGATTCGGATTAATATGCCAGCTTCGATTGGAAAACCGTTTTACCCCGGTTCCTGAAGATTCTTTCTCCTCCCCTGACCTTACTTCATAAAAAGGAAATGACATGACAGATGTGCAAAAACGTTCGCTGTTGAAATTTGCAGCGGTGACCGCCGTGGCAGCGGCCGTGCTGGTCGGCTGCGGCAAAAAGCCCGAAGCTGAGGCACCCGCACCAGCAGCCTCGGCCCCGAAGGCTGAGCCACTAAAGATCGCCTTTGCCTATGTCGGCCCCGTCGGCGATGGCGGCTGGACTTTTGCACATGACAACGCGCGCAAAGCGGTTGAAAAAGAATTCGGCGACAAGATCGTCACTTCTTTTGTAGAAAACGTGCCCGAATCCGCGGACGCAGAGCGCGTCATCCGCGACATGGCTACCCAGGGTAATAAAGTGATTTTCGGCACCACCTTTGGCTACATGGAAACCATGCTCAAGTTGGCCCCCGAATTCAAAGACGTCAAGTTTGAGCATGCCACCGGCTACAAAACTGCCGACAACATGCGCACCTACGACAGCCGTACCTACGAAGGTGCCTATATGGCCGGGCTGATCGCAGGCAAGATGAGCAAGACCGGCACGCTAGGCGTGGTCGCTTCGGTGCCAATCCCCGAAGTGATCCGCAACATCAACAGCTTCACGCTGGGCGCGCAAACCAGCAACCCAAAGATCAAGACCAAAGTGGTCTGGGTCAACGAGTGGTTCAACCCGCCAAAAGAAACCGAAGCGGCTACCAGCCTGATCAATGGCGGCGCGGACGTGCTGTTCCAAAACACCGATTCACCTGCGGTGCTCAAAACCGCACAAGACAAAGGCAAGCGCGCCTTTGGTTGGGATTCGGACATGACCGCCTACGGCCCCAAAGCCCACTTGGCATCAGCCGTCATTAACTGGACTCCCTACTACATCAAAGCCACCAAAGACGCCCTGGAAGGCACTTGGACCACTGGCGGCGTCTGGTGGGGTGTGAAAGAAGGCGCGATTGATATCGTCTCTGTCGCCGAAGACGTGCCCGCAGAAACCAAAGCCAAAGTCGATGAAGTCAGAGCAGGCCTGAAAGCGGGCACCTTCAGCATCTGGAAAGGTCCCTTGGTGGACAACACCGGCAAGACCATCCTGAAAGACGGCGAAGTCGCTGACGACAAATTCCTGAGCGGCGTGATGTTCTACGTCAAAGGCGTGGAAGGCAAAGTGCCAGGCAAGTGATCGGCTTGTAGCCCTTTGAAGAAGGCCGCTGTGAAGCGGCCTTTTTTATTGGACTGAGGGGCCATTGCTAATGCTGCAAAGCAGAAAAACCATGCCTTTTTGCATGCATGCGGTTAAGCTTGCGCAGTCCTAGTTCAACACGCTTTTCATGCCCCACCCCACCAACGGAAACATCTCCTTCTGGTACGCCGACATCGGCGGACTGCCGGCTCACCGCGCGCCACTACCCGGCGACCGGGATGCGGATGTGTGCATCGTGGGGGGTGGCTACACCGGTTTGTGGACGGCGTATTACCTCAAGCGCGCGCAGCCGGATTTGCGCGTCACCATCTTGGAAAAAGAGTTTTGCGGCTTTGGTGCTTCGGGGCGTAATGGGGGCTGGCTAAGCGGCGGTTTTGG
>CAJBBZ010000267.1 GCA_903951445.1 uncultured beta proteobacterium | reverse complement strand
GAGCGAAACACCTATTTTGAACAACGTGCAAACCTGGCAATGCCGCAAGCCAGACGAGTTGTCTTACGTACTGGCGAATCTGTCGCAACTGGTTGTCAAAGAAGTACACGGCGCAGGCGGCTCCGGCATGTTGGTCGGCCCCACCGCCACTAAATCGGAAATAGAGAGTTTTGCCAAACGCTTGAAAGCGCAGCCGGACAACTACATTGCCCAGCCTACGCTCAGCTTGTCGGCGTGTCCGATATTTGTGGACCAAGGCATTGCGCCGCGCCACATCGATTTGCGACCGTTTGTGCTCATGGGCAAGGACACGCGCATCGTGCCCGGCGGCCTCACGCGCGTGGCATTGCGCGAAGGCTCGCTGGTGGTCAATTCGTCGCAAGGCGGCGGCACCAAAGACACCTGGGTGCTGGAAGACGAGGAGGCGCTCTGATGCTGTCACGTGTAGCTGCTCAACTGTATTGGCTATCGCGCTACCTGGAGCGCGCCGAAAACATGGCGCGTATTTTGGAGGTGGGTCAATCATTCGCCTTGCTGTCCACCTCCGACAGCAGCCGCGCCGCGCCGGACACGGTGAGCGAACCGCTGGTCATCACCGACACACTGGCTGCATTCCAAGCCACAGGCCGTCCCATGCGCTCAGACCAAGTGGCGCAGTTTCTGGCCTGGGACTCGGACCATCCTTCGTCGATCTTCAACTGCATACAGTCGTGCCGTGAAAACGCGCGCTCGGTGCGCGGCGCCATGACGGTGGAAATGTGGGAATGCATCAACGACACCTGGCTGGAACTGTTGGCGCGCAAAAAGAAAATCAAAGGCCCGGACCACCCCGTGGACTCGTCACTGTTTGAATGGATCAAGCAGCGCTCGCATTTGTTCCGGGGCGTGACCTTTGCCACGATTCAACGCGACCAGCCTTATCACTTCATACGCTTGGGCACTTACCTGGAACGCGCCGACAACACGGCGCGCATACTGAGCGTCAAAACCCAAGTGGAACAGGCCGAAAGCAACGATTTGGTGGATGACTATTACCGTCTGGGTGCGGTGTTGCGCTCGGTGAGTGCGCTGGAGGCTTACCGCGACACTTACCGCGACGCCATAGACGCAGACCGCGTATCCGAGTTGCTGATCTTTAACTCTCGCGTGCCGCGTTCGCTGCATTTTTGTTTGGACGAAACCGCTTACATACTGAATCAGTTGCCGCAGCAAACCGGGCGTGAGGCGCGCAAGCGTTGCGCCAACTTGTTGACCAATTTGAAATTTGGCAGCTTGAGCGAGGTCTACGACAGCGGTCTGGAAAATTACCTGGAGCTGTTTGTCAAAGAAAACATCGCGCTGGCCGAAGCTGTGCAAACCGATTACCTGGAGTCCATCGCATGAAGCTACAGGTGTTCCACGAAACCAGTTACCGCTACGAGCAGCCGGTGCGCCGCAGCATACAAATGCTGCGCATGACCCCGGCCAAAACCCAACGTCAAAACGTGTTGCACTGGCAACTGGACTTGCCCGGCAAAGCCACTCAATGGGCAGACGCTTACGGCAACCTCTGCCATTGCCTGGTGCTGGAAAACGCCAGCCAGGACATTGTGTTGCGCGCTCGCGGTAGCGTGGACTTGATAGCGTCGGACCAGGGCGAGCCCGAGGGCCCGGTGCCGCACGCCGTGTATTTGCGCGCCACCACGCTGACCCGTGTGGATGCGTCTATGCAAAGCTTTATCGAACCGTTTCGCGCCACGGTCAAGTCGCGCCCTTACATGGCTTTGCACGATGTGATGCTGGCTTTGCTGGAACGCATGCCATATGAAACAGGCATCACACACGTCGGTGATTCGGCGGCGCAGTCCTTCGCCAAAGGCAAAGGCGTGTGCCAAGACCACACGCATGTGTTTCTGGCCTGCGCCCGTTTTCTGGGTGTACCGTCGCGCTACGTCAGCGGCTATTTGCATTCGGCTCAAAACGAGCAAGTCGCCAGCCACGCCTGGGCCGAGGCCTGGGTGGGCGGGCGCTGGATAGGTTATGACGTCAGCAACTCCAGCGACGCCGACAGTGGCCACATACGACTGGCGCACGGCCTGGACTACGAAGACGCCAGCCCGGTGCGCGGCATGCGCATAGGCGGCGGCAATGAAACCATGCACAGCTATGCAAAAGTAGAATCCGGCATCTACGAACAGCAATAAGGCGCAAAGGATGACTTACTGTGTTGGCATGGTGCTCGACGAAGGGCTGGTGTTCGCCTCGGACTCGCGCACCAACGCGGGTGTGGACCATGTGTCCACGTTTTGCAAAATGACGGTGGTTGAAACGCCGGGCCAAGGCGTCATCGTCATGCTCAACAGCGGCAACCTGGCCACCACGCAACAGGTGATCAGCCGCATCAAACAGCACGCCATAGACGCTGAAAAACCCTTGACCGCGCACGCGTCCATGTTCACCGTGGCCGAGCTAGTGGGCCGCGAATTGCGCAAAACCATACACACCACCAGGAACGAAGCGCCCGAGCAAAGCGATGTGGATTTCACCGCCACGTTTCTGGTCGGCGGCCAGGTCAAAGGCGAAGCGCCGCGTTTGTTCATGGTGTATCCGCAAGGCAATTTCATCGAGTCAACAGCCGACACGCCGTTTTTCCAGATCGGCGAGAGCAAATACGGCAAACCGATTTTGGACCGCGTCATTCAGCCTGGCATCAGCATGTCGCAAGCCATCAAATGCGCGCTGGTGTCGTTTGATTCGACCATCAAAAGTAATTTGTCGGTAGGTTTGCCGATTGATGTGGCCATGGTCAAAACCGATGACTTGCGCGTCACCAAGCGGCACCGCATAGACGCCGAAGACAGCTATTTCAGAGATTTGCGCAGCAGCTGGAGCCAAGGCCTGCGCCAGGTGTTCGGGCAATTGCCGGACCCGCAGTGGCTGAAATAGCCTGCTTGCTGAAAGGCAGCGCTCCATCGGAACCTTAGCCGACTCTGATCGGACACCTCTTTGTAGCCTTCTACCCCGCTTTGTCGCCCCACCCTGGTCGGGTTAAGGCGCATCCCACGGCACCTCATTGCCCGTGTAATTTCCAATTTGGTTATAATATGAATAATCATATTGGAAGGGACGGTGGTGCCATGAGATCGATTTACTTGGTTGTTTACCTGTTATTTCTTGGGTTGCTTGCGCCAGTCACGGCTGGTGCCCAAACCCTTATTCGCAGCATGGAGGGCGTCACCGAGTACCGCCTGAACAATGGACTCCAAGTCCTGCTAGCGCCCAATGACTTGCATACCCGAAGCTACGCGCACTTGGTAGTCAAAGCAGGCAGCGCGGTGGAAGGCTTTGGTGAAGGCGGAATGGCGCATTTGCTGGAGCACATGGTATTTAGGGGCACGCCTACCACGCGCGACCCGATGAAGGAATTTTCTGATCGAGCGCTTTCTTACAACGGCACCACTGATCTCGATAGTACAGATTACTTCGCCAGCATGAATCCTGACGCAGAAAATCTTCGCTGGTACCTTGGCTGGTTGGCTGATGCCATGGTCAATAGTTTTATCGCAAAACAAGATTTGGACCGTGAAATGAGCGTGGTTCGCAATGAATTTGAAATATCTGCCACGTACCCGGATCAGGCGGTGCGTTACGCCGGTATGGCTTTGGCATTTCCTAACCATGGCTATGGCAGGCCGGTAATTGGCATCCAATCCAATATAGAAAATATCAATATTGAAAGACTGCAGGCATTTTACAAAACCTGGTACCGCCCGGACAATATGGTGCTGGTGGTGGCCGGACGGTTCGACGCTGCAGCAGTACTCGCCCATATTCAGTCCGTATTTGGGCCACTGACAAACCCGAGCGCCCCGCTGCCTTCGGTTTATACCCGTGAACCGGTGCAACAAGGTGTACGAGAAGCCATTATTCGCCGCGTCGGTAGCGCGCCCACCATGCTGTTGGGTTGGCGCGGAGTGCCACATGCGCATCCCGACGATGCCGTGCTGGATATCGTGGCCCACGCGCTTGTGAACGCGGGTGGTGGGCGCTTTCGTGTTGATTTTGAAAACCAGGGCTTGGGTAGCTCGCCCTGGGCGCTGCATCGTTCTATGCGCCAGGAGGGTGCATTTTCTATGGGTATGCAATTGCTTGACGCCCAGGCGCGTGACCAAGTACAGGCACTGGCACTGCGTCACATTGCTGCCATTGCGCAAGTCGGCGTAACGCCGCAGGAGTTAGAGGACGCGCGCCGTGCGCTTGAAAATTTTCAAGAACAAGCAAAGCTAACGGAAGATGCATTTGGATCAAGTCTCGCCATTGCGGCGGCGCATGGCGATTGGCGCCTAGGATTTTTTTACCTAGACAATTTACGGGATGTGAGTGTGGCCGATACCCAGCGTGTTGCCAAGGCCTATCTGGTAGATGCCAACCGGGTGCGTGTGACATTCATTCCAGAAGACGATCCGGTCCGTGCGCCGCTGGCGCAGGCGCAGGATTTAGGCAACTATGTAGCGCAATCCCAGACGGATACCAGCGCAGACAAGTTACCCCCGCTTGCGCGCTTTGAGCCCACGATTGCTGAGATTGAAAAACGCAGGATACGAAGCAAAATCAATGGGCAGTTGCGCTTGGTACTGCTGCCCCGCCCGGCGATGAACGATCAATTGGAGGGGCGCTTACAACTGCGCTGGGGTAATGAACAAAGCATGCGTCGCCAGGGGGTCGCAGTGCATGTAGGAAGTCTATTGCGCAAAGGCAGTATGACGCGTAGTGAAAAGCAAATTCAATCAGAACTTGCGCAGCTAAAAAGTGAGATGCAGATATTTTCCGACCATGATGGTCTGTACGTCAATTTCCAAACCACACGTGCTAACTGGCCTGCGTTTTCGAAATTGTTGCAAGATGTATTGCGCAATCCTGCTTTCGAAGAAACAAGCTTTGCAAATTGGCGGCAAGAAATTGTTGGTAGATTGTTAGCGCAACAAAGTGATCAAAGTGCCTTGATATTCGCTGCCACTAACAAATTGTTGGCAAGGCCGTATGCGTTTGACGACCCCCGTTACGTTCGATCCGGCGAAGAAGTGCTTTCCCAATTTCGAGCCCTGCAGTTAGAAGATGTCAAGCGTTTTTGGCGTCAATTTGCGGGTGCTAGTGTGGGGGAATTCGCCGCCGTTGGTGCCATGGATGTTGCAGCCGTTCAGCGTGACCTATTACGCAGTTTCGGTGACTGGCAGACTCCGGGTGGCGCTGAGAGCTATACGCGCATACCCAATCCTTGGTATGAATATGGCGTAAAGTCTGTAGAAATTAACACCCCGGATAAGCCTAACAGCTATCGCGTTATGGCCAAAAGGATCCCCGTTGATCCCTGGTCTCGCGAGGGTTTGGCTATGCAATTCGCTAGCGGCATCATCGGAGATGGACCCGCATCACGGTTCTTTAAAGAAGTGCGGGAGGAGCAGGGCCTTTCTTACGGCGTTGGCGCATATTTGATGCCCAATGAATCTGACGCCTTCCTAAATTTTCAAATTTACGGAAGTTTTGCTCCCAAAAACCTCGCAGCCTTTGATAAAGCAATGCAGGGCGCATTGAAAAAAATTTCCAGCCAGGGTTTGAGTTCTTTAGAACTGTTTTTCGCCAAGCGCACTTTTGCGGAGTACATAAAGCAGGGCTTAAATAGCGATCACTTTATGGTGGGTGAACTTTTACGCGCTGAATCCGCATCGCTGGTGGGCCAAGAACGCAGCGCGGCATGGTATGAAGAAAAAGTCAGCATCGTGCAAAACCTAACGATAGAAGAGGTCGATGCCGCTGCCAAAAAATTGGTTGATCTATCCAATATGGTCACGGTCACTGCCGGGCCATTTAAATAATTGATTCCGGTGCCGTGCATTGGCGCTTTGATTCAGCGGTTTTTCCGTCTAAGGAGCCTCTGCATAAATCCAAATCCGTCATTGCGAGCGTAGCGAAGCAATCCATTTTTGCTTGCCAATCAATCACTTATGGATCGCCGCGTCGCTGCGCTCCTCGCGATAACGGACTTATGCAGACCTTCCCTAAGCCATTGCGCATTCAAGCCGGAAACATCTCCCGCAACTTCAGCTTGTAAAACTTGCCGGTGGAGGTGCGTGGCACAGCGGTAATGCTTTCATAACGCTCCGGCAGTTGCCATTTGGCAAAGCCGCTGGCCAGCAAATGCGCGTTGAGCGCGGCAAAGTCCAGGGTCTTGCCCGGTTTGGCTACCACGCAAGCCAAGGGGCGCTCGCTCCACTTGGGGTCTGGGATGGCAATTACCGCTGCCTCGGCCACATCGGCATGCCCCATGAGTGCGTTTTCCAGATCGACGGAGCTAATCCATTCGCCGCCGGATTTGATCAGGTCTTTGGTGCGGTCGGTAATGCGCACAAAACCGTGCGCGTCCATCGATGCTACGTCGCCGGTGCGCAGCCAGCCGTCGGCAGAAAACTTGTCTTCGCTGACGAGTACTTCATGGTAGCTGCCGGTGATAAAGGGGCCGCGCACTTGTATCTCGCCTACCGCCTGCCCGTCCCAGGGCGCGTCGTGTCCATCATCGCCGCGCATGCGGATGTCCACAAGCGGCACCGGTACACCGGCCATGGCGGCGCGGCGGTAGCGTTCGTCGGCGTCGGCGTGGATGAACTCGGACTTGGTGTAGGACACGGTTGCCAGCGGCGAGGTCTCGGTCATGCCCCAGCCTTGTTGAATCCAGATGCCGTGCTTGTCAAAAGCGCGTATCAGTGCCTCGGGCACGGCTGCGCCGCCGACCAGGCTGCGCATACCGGCAGGCAGTTTCCAACGGCCCGGCTCTTTGTCTAAAGAGGCCTCGTAGGTTTGAATCAGGCTCATCCAGATGGTGGGCACGCCCAGGGAGAGCGTGGGAGGTTCTAGTTGCATCAGGTCCAGCAAATCGTCAGGGTGCAAATGCGGGCCGGGGAAGACCAGTTTGCAACCGGTCATGACCGCCCCATAGGGCATGCCCCAGCTATTGGCGTGAAACATGGGCGTGACCGGCATCACCACATCGGCGCCGCGCAAACCCCAGCAGTCGCCCAGGCAACCTACCAGCGTGTGCAAGACGGTGGAGCGATGTGAATAGACCACGCCCTTGGGCTTGCCGGTGGTGCCCGAGGTGTAGCACATGGACACCGCGTCGTCTTCATGGTGCGCCACGTACTGAAACTTATCGCCATCGGCTTGTTCCAAAAGCGTTTCATAGTCAAGAAAAGGCGCTGCAACCGCTGCCCCCGAAAACGGGAACACGATGATTTTTTCAAACCCACATTGACCCTGGAATTGCGCCAGCAAAGGCAGCAGCACATCGTCCACCACCAGAAAGCGGTCTTTCGCGTCATTGGCGATCCAGGCGATTTCGTCCGGTGCCAGGCGCAAATTCAGGGTGTGCATCACGCCGCCTGCAGCGGGTATGCCGAAATAGCACTCCAGGTGCGCATGGTGGTTCCAGCTGAGCGTGGCCACCCGGTCGCCCGGCTGCAAGCCCAAGTCCAGCAGGGCTTGGCCCAGTTTGCGGGTGCGGGCATAAAACGCGCCATAGCTATGGCGGCGCAGCGATTTGTCGGGCAGACGCGAGACGATCTCGTTGCCGGAAAACAAGTGCCCGGCGCGGTCCAGCAAATGGTTCAGCGACAAGTGCACCGGCATCATGGTGCTGCGGATGGGACGGGTAGTGGCCATGGTGGTGGTCTTTCCAAAAGCGGTCAAAACTAAGCTGGTTTGGATGACTATAGCCCTGGCGTCGGGCAGCGCCTATGGGGATTTCCCCCGTTTGGGGCGCTGGAGCAGGGGACGGGCTGCATAGCGCAGCCCGTGCATTAATCGACTTTGAGCGTTAGCCCCAGGCCCAGAAAATTCACGCCGTTATTGGGCAACTTGATATCGGCGTTGCTGACATGCCGGTAAGTGAAGGCCAGGCGCGCGCGTTGGTTCAGGTCGGAAATACCGATGCCCATTTCGTCGGTAAATTGGAAATTGGTCGATTTTTGGCGGGTGCCAATATCGGTTTCACTCACCAACGTAGGCCCCAGCCCAACACTGAAATCCACGATGGCCGAGCCCACTTGCAAGCCATAGCGCCCCATGGGAATCAGGGCTAGCGAAAACGCCTGCTTGGCAAATGGCCCCGAATCCGCATTCCAGACCGAGCCTAAAACCGTGGGCAGCATTTCAAAGGTCATGGACTGGGGCAATATGGTTGCCGCGCCTAGTTTGCAATCCATGGGCGAGAAATTGAGGGAATGCGAGGAAAGCTCCTCGTCCTTGGCCGCTTGGTAGCCGAATTTGTAATTATTTTTACAATCAAACGAGTTTCTATTAAAAATAGCGAAAGAATTAGTCAGAATACCGGCTGCCACCACAGTGGATTTCAGGGTGTCGTTATCTATCGCGAAACTCGACTGCAAGGACAGCAGGCTCACAAATAGGGCGGCAAGTGACTTTTTCATGGCGATTTACAAGATTTTTGCGGTTTGGAGGATTAGGGTTTGAGTTTACCTGTCTGCTTGCCGACTGAATAAGAAAGGGAGTGATTATGTTTTTTGAAATTTCCAAAATAGCGGGTTTTTTGGTGCCGCCCGTCCATATGCTGGTCGGGCTTGGCTTTGCGATGACTTTCTGGCCGCAAGTTAACAAGCGCAGCTGGTCTTTCCGGGTTATTCAGCTTTTCTTGGGTATTTTGTTATCCATGCTGATTTTTCCCATCGGCAATGAACTGCTAGTTCCGCTGGAAACTCGTTTCGCCGCGCCCGCCAAACTACCCGACCAGGTCGATGGCATTATTGTTTTAGGTGGCGCGGTCGACGAGGTGGTCAGTGCGGGGCAGGGCCACCTCAGTGTCAACGCAGAAGCAGAGCGCCTGCTGGCCCCAATAAGCCTGTTGCGTAGCTATCCCAACGCCAGGCTGGTCTTGACGGGCGGTAGCGGCTCACTCAATCCCGGCGCGTTCAAGGAAAGCGACAAAGTACGCCCCCTCTGGCGCGATGCCATCGTCGATCGCGGTCAGGTTTTATATGAGGAAGCCTCGCGCAACACCTATGAAAACGCCATCTTTACCCGCGACCGAGTCAAACCCAAGCCCGGCGAAAAATGGCTGCTGGTCACCTCGGCAGCGCACATGCCACGCTCGGTGGGGCTATTTCGTAAAGCGGGATTTGATGTGATTGCTTACCCCGTGGCCTTCAAGTCCACCGGAAAAGACGGCCAGTGGTACGTGCCGCGCTCTGCGGGCGCTGCATTAGGCAATGTCGAATCGGCGGTACATGAGTACGTGGGCCTGTGGGTGTATCACCAGACGGGGCGGATTGACGAATTGTTTCCGGCGCCCAATACGAACTAAAGCCCATTAAATTTGCTTTATTTTCTCTTTTTGACCACATTCTCCCGCTACATTACCCGCTTTACATACAACAGTGTATTGAAGGATTGTCCGTGCTCACTACGCCCAGCATTGCAGCCCATAGCGCCACCACGCCACTGGCGCCCTTAGCCATAGCGCGCCGTGCGGTCGGCCCGCACGATGTCCAGATTGATATCGACTATTGCGGTATCTGCCACACCGATTTACATGTGGCCAAAAACGACTGGGGCCGCAGCGTGTACCCCATTGTTCCGGGCCATGAAATTGTCGGGCGGGTGCGTGCCGTGGGTGCGCAGGTGACGCGCTTTGCGCCGGGCCAAGCGGTGGCCGTGGGTTGCTTTGTCGGATCTTGCGGCACCTGTTCATCCTGCGCGGACCACATGGAGCAGTATTGCCTCAATGGTTACACCCTGACTTACGGCAGCCCCAGCGCAGACCCCGGCGGCTACACCCAGGGCGGCTATTCCAAGAGCATCGTCGTTGGCCAGGACTTCGTGCTTTCCCTGCCGGAGGGCATGGATGCGGCAGCGGCCGCGCCCCTGCTGTGCGCGGGAATCACCAGCTATTCCCCGTTACGTCACTGGGGTATTGGGCCTGGCATGACGGTGGGGGTGATCGGCCTGGGGGGCTTGGGCCATATGGGTATCAAACTGGCGCATGCAATGGGCGCCAAGACGGTGATGATCACCACCTCCCCCGGCAAAGCGGCCGATGCCCTGCGCCTGGGTGCTAACGAAGTGCTAATTTCCACAGACGAACAGGCCATGTTGGCCATGGCC
The DNA here is from genome assembly GCA_903951445.1 of uncultured beta proteobacterium. Lineage (GTDB taxonomy): Bacteria > Pseudomonadota > Gammaproteobacteria > Burkholderiales > Burkholderiaceae_C > Allorhodoferax. The sequence goes on along the minus strand of CAJBBZ010000267.1, from coordinate 3,600 downwards.
AACCAGTTTGATTTTTTGCTCAACACCATTCCGGTGTCGCATGATTTCAATGCCTATATGAGCCTACTCAAAGTCGATGGCACCATGTGTATCGTGGGCGCCATCGGCCCCAACGCCCCACTCAATACCCGCTCCATGATTTTGGGGCGCCGCAATATTGCAGGGTCACTGGTGGGTGGTATCCAGGAAACCCAGGAAATGCTGCACTTTTGTGCTGCCCACGGCATCGTCTCGGATATCGAGCTGATCAAGCCCACTGACATAAACCTGGGCTTTGAACGCATGCAAAAAAACGATGTCAAGTATCGCTTTGTTATCGACATGGCCAGCTTGGTTTAAAGGCTTAAGTTTGCTGCTTAGCGCTCTGCCAGCGCTGCCAATGCGCTTAAGCCAGGCGGTAGGTGTTTAGCTGTACTTGCACCGTTGCGTCGATCTGCACGCCATAGCCCCCCGCCATTAATAGCACCGAGGGTATGCGCCTCGCCAGGCACCAGTCCAGCACACGTTGGTCGCGCGACTGCATGCCTTCAAAAGTCAGCTTCAACCTACCCAAGCGGTCACCTTCGTGCGGATCAGCCCCGGCCAGAAAAAACACCAGTTGCGGCGTGCAGCGCCGGTCTAATTCCAGCAGCGCGGCATCCAGCGCGGCCAGGTAGTCTGCGTCAACGGTGCCGTCGGGCAGACCCACATCCAGGTCGCCAGTTTCTTTACGAAAGGGAAAATTCTTTTCGCCGTGCAAAGACAGGGTGAACACGCTGGCGTCCCCCTGAAAAATCCGCGCCGTGCCATTGCCTTGGTGCACGTCTAGGTCAATCACCGCTACTGGCAGTTCGCGCCCCTCGCGCGCGTGCTGGGCTTGCAGCGCGCGCGCGGCTACGGCGACATCGTTGAATACACAAAAGCCGCCACCCTTGTCGGCATACGCATGGTGCGTGCCACCGGCCAGGTTGGCGCCAATGCCCTGGCGCAGGGCCGAGCGCGCTGCGGCCACGGTGGCGCCTACCGAGCGGCGCGCTCGCTCCGCCATGGCCTCGCTCCAGGGAAAGCCGATCTCGCGCGTTACGGCGGCAGGTACGCTGCCATCGGCAATGCCGCGTACGTAGTCCGGGGTATGCACTCGCAGCAGTTCGGCGTCACTGGCGCGTGGCGCTTGTAGCAATTGAATGTCCGGCAAATGCGCCACCAGCGCGTCGCGCAGCAGGGCGTACTTGGCCATGGGAAAGCGGTGCCCTTCGGGCAGGTGTAGCACAAACTGGTCACTGTAAAAAGCTTGCATCTAAGGCTGCCAAACGCAATAGGCTAATCGTCCTGCATGCGCCAGCCGCCTACCGCCAGCGCCACCCAGCCCGCCATAAACGCCATGCCGCCATACGGCACCAGGGGCCGAAATACTTCGATGCCGTGCAACAGGCGCAGCTCAATATTCAAGCAAAAGAGAAGGGTGCCCGCAACAAACAAAGCACCGGCTGCTAGGGTCCAGGCACTAGGCCTACCCTGGCGCGCCAGCACTACCAACACCAGCAAACCCAGCGCATGAAAACGCTGCAGGTCCAGTGCCCAGGCCAAGGCTTGCGCGTCTTGCACTGACAGCGTTAGGGTATGCGCGGCTACCGCACTCACGCCGATAGATAGCGCGGCACTTACGCAGGCAAATACCAGAAAAAAACGCAGCGCCGCAATCATGAGCAGCCCCGCAGCATAGGCTGCTTTTTGGCAGGGTTGGGGTGGTGGTGTGTCATTTCGCAGCGGGCCCGGTAGTGAAGAAATCGCCAGCGCTATTGTGCGTGCTGGCTTAAAGCCCCATTGGCGTCGAAGGATGGCCCTTGGTGACCTATACGTTGATCACCCGCCGCGCAAAGCGTTCCAGGTAGTCCATGAGTTGGCTGGCGCCATCGGCGGCTTGGGCTTCGTGGCCGGAGGCGATGGCCTCGGCCAGCACCATGTGAAAGCGTGCGCCTTCGCTGATCTCGCCTTCGGCCTGGTAGCGGTACCAAAAGCGGCGGCATTGCACGACCAGCGGCACTACGGCTTTTACAGCGCTGTGGTTGCCGCAGGCGGCGTGGTTTACATGGTCTAGCTCCTGGTCGGCAGCCATGTACTGGTCGATATGGCCGCTGGCGCCTGCCTTGATCATTTTCTCGGCGCAACGCACCAGGCCTTTGCGCTGCTCGATATTGGCGCGCCGGGCCGAGCTGGCGGCGATCAGGCGCTCTAGCGCGCGGCGGGTTTCTATCAGGTTAAGGTGGTCCACTACGTCGATGGTCGACACGCTCAGGCCACGCCGGGGTTGTTGCACGATCAGACCAATGGCCGTCATACGCATTAGCGCTTCGCGCACCGGGGTGCGGCCCAGTTGCGTTAGCTCTGCAATTTCGCTTTCCACTACGGGCGAGCCGGGCGCGATTTGCAGCTTAGAAATCAGCGCTTCGATACGGTCGTAGGCCAGATCTGCCGCCCGGCGTTTGGGTTCGATGCGAATAACTGCGCTTTTGGTAGCCATAACTTTATTTTTGTGTCCGCTGCGCTAAGGGCATAGCGCGCTGGCGGCAGCGGTAGTTTAGGTGCTGGGGCCAATGTTTCATGGCAGTGCCTCGCTTTCATCACCAGCCAGCGACAGCGTGGATACGCGCGCTGGGCTGAGCGGCGGGCGGGGCGAGGGCGCGTCCCAGCCAAACAGTACCTGCGCTGCCGCGCCGCAGATGCGGCCTTGGCAGGCACCCATGCCGCAGCGTTGGTGTAGCTTGGCATCGTTCCAGTTTTTGCATGCGGCCACGCTGCCATAGGCTACGTCTTCGCAGCGGCACAGCAGCGTGTCAGCTTGCGCCAAGCTACTGAGTTCGGGGCGAAGCGCGAAGTGCGTATCGACACGGTTCGCAAAATCTTGCCAACGACGGCGCGCGTGCATATGCGCGGCGGTTGCTGCTTGCCCAATGGCGGCAAGGCCTGCGATGTGTCCCTCGGCCATAGACAATTCAGCGCCACCAGCGCCTGTGCATTCCCCTGCGCCAAAGATATGTGGCACGCTGGTGGTTTGCTCTGCGTCCACTTGCAGGGCCAAGCCCTCTTGCGCGCTGCGGCGCGTGGCGCAACCCAGCAGGCGGCCTAGCTCCACATTGGGCACCAGGCCAAAGCCTACGGCCAGGCGTTCGCAGTCCAGTTGCACGGTGTGCGCGCCTTGGCGCAGTTGCACGCTTTGCAGGCTTGCCGCGCCCTGCGCCGCTAGCACATAACTGTCGCAACGGTAAGCCGGGGGCAAAAGCGTCGCCGCCTGCATCAACTTGCTCGGCCAACGCAGCAAGCCCGCGCCAAACGTCGCCACTTGGCCCCAACTGCTTTGCTCGGCCACGCGCAGTACCTGCGCGCCCGCTTGGGTGGCGCTGGCCGCTGCGGCCAGCAACAACGGCCCGCTACCGGCTATCACGATGCGTTGGCCGCGTACCGGCAGCCCGTTTTTAATCAGCGCTTGCAAGCCGCCTGCACCGGTCACGCCGGGCAGCGTCCAGCCAGGAAAGGGCAGTAAGAGTTCGCGGGCGCCGGTGCACAGAATCAGTTGTTCAAAGCCTTGCACCCAAGCGCTGTCCGCGCTTTCCAGCAGCAGCG
>CAJBBZ010000266.1 GCA_903951445.1 uncultured beta proteobacterium | reverse complement strand
TCTACACAGGCGAAGACACTCTTTCCCTACACGACGCTTTCCGATCTCCAAGGTTTGTGCCATGGCGGGTAGCGTCATGCGGCCTTTGTCCACCATGCCTTGGCAGAGCTTGCTGCTATAGGCTTTGCCGTGCTGGGCTTTTTCTAGGTTAACGTCTTTGAGCACCGTGGCAATACCTTTGCGTGCTTGCACGTAGGCAATACCCGCACCCATAAGCCCTGCGCCCAAAATGCCCACTTTCTTTGGTGCAAAACGCGGCACATCGGCAGGGCGTGCGCGCCCGCTATTGATGGCGTTCAGGTTGAAGAAAAAGGTGTTGATCATGGAGCGGGCGTTAGTGCCCGTCATTAGTAGCGCTAAGTAGCGGCTTTCGATGCGCAGGGCCGTGTCCAGGTCTACTTGCAGGCCTTCGACCATGCAGGCCAGGATGGCTTCAGGGGCCGGGTAGAGGCCGCGGGTTTGTTTCATCAGCATGGCCGGAGCTACGGGCAGCATGCCCGCCACTTTGGGGTTGCTGGGCAGGCCGCCGGGCACTTTGTAGTCCTTGCCTTCCCAGGGGTGTTGGGCCTGCGGATTGGCGGCTATCCACTCAAGCGCGTGGGCGCGCATGGTGGCCGCGGCGTCGGGGCCAGGCGCTACCAAGGCGTGCACCAATCCCATTTCCAGCGCTTGCGCAGGCCCAAATAATTTACCTTCCACCAAACACGGCTGTGCGCCCATCAGGCCCAGGTGGCGCGTCATTTTGGTCACGCCGCTGGCGCCGGGCAGTAGGCCCAGCGTGACTTCGGGCAGGCCGAACTGGATCTTGCGGTCTTCGATGGCGATGCGGTAGTGGCCAATCAAGGCCACTTCCCAGCCGCCGCCTAGCGCGGTGCCATTGAGGCAACTGACTACCGGTTTACCCAAAGTCTCCAAGGTGCGCATGGACTTTTTCATGCGCTCGATGCTGGCAAACGCGCTGGACGCATCCGAGGGCTGCAAGCGCATCGTACTTTTGAGATCGGCACCGGCAAAGAAGGTGGATTTGGCCGAGGCCAGGATGATGCCCTGGATGCTGTCTTTGTCTTGCAGCACCTGCGCAGCCAAAGCATCCATGTCTTGCTGCCATTGCAGGCACATGGTGTTGACGGGAGAATTGGGCTCGTCAAAGGTGACGGTGGCAATGCCGTCTTGCAGCGCGTAGCGAATGGTCTGCATGCTTAGATTCTTTCCACAATAGTTGCAATGCCCATGCCGCCGCCCACGCACAGCGTAGCCATGCCGTAGCGCAGATTACGGCGATGTAGCTCGTCAATCAGCGTGCCCAAAATCATGGCGCCGGTGGCGCCCAGCGGGTGGCCCATGGCGATAGCGCCGCCATTGACATTGGTTTTTTCGTGGGGCACTTTCATCTCTTTCATAAAGCGCATGGCCACGGCGGCAAAGGCTTCGTTGATTTCCACCAGGTCCATCTGGTCCATAGTCATACCGGCCTTGGCCAGCGCTTTGCGCGCTGCGGGCATGGGCCCGGTCAACATGATGGTAGGGTCTGCGCCGCTCAGGGCGGTGGCGACAATGCGCGCGCGTGGCGTGAGGCCATGTTGTTTGGCAGCAGCGTCACTCCCGATCAGCACGGCGGCTGCGCCATCGACGATGCCCGATGAATTACCGGCGTGGTGCACATGAAAAATGCGCTCTACCTGCGGATAGCGCGACAGCGCCACCTGGTCATAGCCCATGGCGCCCATTTGCTCGAAAGCGGGCTTGAGCGAGGCCAGGCCTTCTAGGGTAGTGCGCGGCTTGATGAACTCGTCTTTGTCCAAAATCACATTGCCCACGGCGTCGTGCACCGGCATGATGGAATGGTCGAAATAGCCTTGCGCTTGGGCATACGCGGCGCGGCGCTGCGACTCCATCGCGTAGGTATCCAAGTCAGTGCGGCTAAAGCCCTCCATGGTGGCGATCAGGTCGGCGCCAATGCCTTGGGGCACAAACGCGGTTTGCATATTGGTTTCGGGGTCTTGTGCCCACGCGCCGCCGTCTGAACCAATCGGCACGCGGCTCATGCTCTCCACGCCGCCCGCCACCACCAGGTCTTCCCAACCCGACCGCACTTTTTGTGCCGCCATGTTTACTGCCTCCAGGCCCGATGCACAAAAGCGGTTGATCTGCACCCCGGCGCATTGAAAATCCCAACCGGCCTTGAGCGCGGCCACTTTGGCGATCACGCTGCCTTGCTCGCCCACGGGCGAGACCACGCCCATCACCACATCGTCCACCATGGCGGTATCAAACTGGTGGCGCTTTTGCAGGTCGCTGAGCAAACCTGACAGCAGGTTGATCGGCTTGACTTCGTGCAGGCTGCCGTCTTTTTTGCCCTTACCGCGGGGTGTGCGGATGGCGTCAAACACATAGGCTTCGGTCATGGTGGGTCTCCTCTGAAATAGGGCGCATTTGCCAGTTAAATGGTGGGGGTGGCTGTGCGCCGGGCGGCGCAAGCGCTTTGTGCGGTGGAGTATATTGTTCTGAAAACGGCAAGCGTAGGCCAGCGCCCGCCTTGTATGTCCCTTGCATGACTAAAGAAAAGCCCTCACCATGATCGAACGCACACTCTATTCCCCAGACCACGAAGCCTTTCGCGACAGCTTTAGGCGATTCATTGACAAGGAAATCGCGCCTTTCCACGCCGACTGGGAAGAGCAGGGCTATGTAGACCGCGCAGTATGGAACAAGGCCGGCGACAACGGCTTTTTGTGCATGTCCATGCCCGAGGCCTATGGCGGCTCGGGCGCGGACCGCTTGTATTCGGTCATCCAGATGGAAGAACTGGGCCGGGCCGGGTTTTCAGGCATAGGCTACAGCCTGCATAACGAAATCGTGGCGCCCTATATCGAACGCTACGGCACCGACGCGCAAAAAGCCAAGTTCCTGCCCGCTATGGCCAGCGGCGCCATGATCGGCGCTATCGCCATGAGCGAGCCCGCCGCCGGTTCGGACTTGCAAGGCATAAAAACTACGGCCCTCAAACAAGCCGATGGCAGCTACATCCTGAACGGCAGCAAAACTTTTATCACCAACGGCTGGCATGCAGACATGGTGATTGTGGTCGCCAAAACCAACCCTGCGGCTGGCGCCAAGGGCACCAGTTTGCTGCTGGTAGAGCGCGGCATGCCCGGTTTTTCGGTGGGCAAGCGCCTGAAAAAAATGGGTATGAAAGCGCAAGATACGTCCGAGCTATTTTTTGACCAAGTGCACGTGCCCGCTGAGAACCTGTTGGGCGGCGACGCGCTGGAAAACAAAGGCTTTATTTGCCTGATGGAGCAACTACCCTGGGAGCGCCTGCAAATTGCCATCAGCGCGGTGGCCGCCGCCCAAGCAGCCATCGACTGGACGGTGGACTATGTGAAAGAGCGCAAAGTATTCGGCCAGACCGTAGGCAGCTTTCAGAACACGCGCTTTACCCTGGCCGAGCTGCAAACCCAGGTGCAAATTGCCGCCGTGTTTGTGGACAAATGCACCGAGTTGTTACTGCAAGACAAACTAGACACTGCGACTGCCAGCATGGCCAAGTACTGGTGTTCAGATTTGCAATGCAAAGTGATGGACGAGTGCGTGCAACTCTTTGGTGGCTACGGCTATATGTGGGAATACCCCATCACCCGCGCCTACGCCGACGCCCGCGTGCAGCGCATTTACGGCGGCACGAATGAAATCATGAAGGAAGTGATTACTAGGGCTATGGGTTTGGGCGGTAAGTAGGGGTTGGTGCTGAGCCTTAGTCGCACGTTTTGGGCGGCTGCTGAGGGCCTTTGGCCGTTTATTGAATCAGCGAGGGTAAACCCGCGCGCTCTACTCTTTGATGCACACCTATGCTTAGCAGATACTCATAACCAACCGGCCCGACATGCGTGGGCTAGCTTGGCAGATGGACAATAGCGCCGCGATGACCGAGCGGCACTACAGCAAACTCACTGCGACTATGGCGGCGGATAGGTTGGCTTGATTAAAGTTCTTTTCAATTACACAAGTTACTTTGCTTTTGTTACCTGCTTGTGCTATCTTGGGTCAGATAAATAAATAAATGTTAAAGATTGCCACTATGATTAAAAATTTGATCACTATAAATATTAAAAACCTAATTGCAGTTTTTGGTTTGTTAATTGTGAATTCTGGATGTACGGTGACACCATTAACTGATGCCCAAAAGCAACTGACACCTGCTGCCACAGTTACTCAAGAGGCTTCAACGCAAGTTCAGCCCGATAGAATTTACTTGGAAACACCTGAATCTAAGTCAGTTACAGTGGGTTCTTATCTGCAGGCTAGCCTTGCCGGTTGCTCAAATATGCAACGTTATAGGATCAAGACCAATACAGACTTTTTATCTACTTTGCAGTTGTTCAAATACCGCGCTGCATTGATGGGAGCGAGAAGAATAGTCATTGTCAATCATACCGAAATAGACAGCAAGGAATTCTATGCATCGTCTGATAGAAATCCAACTCTAATTCGGGAAGGTACGACATTACAGGGGACATCTCTATTCACTATATTGACCGCAGATCTTTATGATTGTGCGAAGTAGTGTTAAGAGGAGAATTTGAAATTTTGTGTAAAACATTTTTGTCACAGTTCAGAATCTGGTTTTGAACACGTGGGTAGTTGTTGTGGCTGCTGACTTGGTATCAACGATCAGTCTTAAGTTCAAAGGTGCCCAGCGCATCACTGCTAACGCTGTCAATAGGTAAATCCCTAACGGCCGCGATTGGAGCACCCCTTAAGGTGACAACTAGTAAGTTCAACAGCATGTCTTTTGACGGCATCATTGTCTTGGTGCGGCATTGCGTCGTTAATTCTCTTGTGGCCGAGAAACGTGCCTGCACGAAACCTGCCACTTTTTTTGCCGCAAGCTTGTGAGCGCAACTTTCGTGGCGCTATAGAAAAAAAGTTAAATTCTTAGTTTGTTGATTAAATATTTTGATAATCATAATTATTTACATAATTATAAAGTTTCAGTAATGAAAATATTTATATTGACATTTTTCATTTCGATTTTTGCTGGATGCGGTGCCATTGGCCCCACTTTACAAGGAGTATCTGGTTCAATGGTAT
>CAJBBZ010000265.1 GCA_903951445.1 uncultured beta proteobacterium | reverse complement strand
TGTGGCACAGTATCAAACTTCAAGCGATTGAACAAGAGCAAAAACGAAACGATCTACAGAAAACGCAAAAGAAGTCTGCTCCAAGACCCAAAACAGTCAAAAAGCACAAGACTGTCACAGCGCCAAAGCCGTCAAAGCTGCCCAAGAAGCAGCAAGTGACTGACAAGTCAGCAATTCCCACTAAGCAACAAAAGTCAACATCACAGACTCAGAAGCAGCAAGTCTTGCCCAAAGTGTTCAGCAGCACAAGTAAATCCAACCTAGTTGCACCACAGCAGCAAACGACTAGTGCTAGTAGTCTTTCACCTCAGAGCGCAGCAAAGACTCGTTCTGAGCGTGTGACTCACGATCCCAACTCAGTCGCCAACATTCAGCGTCAGCTTTACCCACTTGCTTCTAGTGATGTCGTCAAGCGTTTGACGAGCTGATTCGTTTTAAGAAGTTCCGAATTGAACAGGCTAGCGGGGTAGTTTGAGTCGCAGAACTGGCGACGACTTACTCAGTTGCTGCTGATTAAAGATACACCGACTTGGACGGCTTGTCCTAGACACCTATCGGTGATAAGCTGATCTGTTTTGCCTAATTTTTCAGCAAAAGAGCCGCTCGGTGAGTGTATCTTTGGATGTATCTTTTTAGTAGTTGAAAAATAAAAATCCTATATTTATCATATAGTTAAGTCATTTTTCTGGCGGAAGCTGTGAGATTCGAACTCACGGAGGACTCACATCCTCGCCGGTTTTCAAGACCGGTGCCTTAAACCGCTCGGCCAAGCTTCCATGGGCTGGGATTCTAACTGCGGGTGCTGGCCTCAGCCCATGGCCACCGCAGCAGCAGCAGCGCGGGTCTCGACGCCGAGCTTTTGGTAAATGTGCTCCAAATGCTTATTCACCGTGCGGTGGCTCAGAGACAGTATCTCGGCAATATCGCGGTTGGTCTTGCCTTTGGCGATCCAGGACAGCACTTCGGTTTCGCGCGCGGTCAGTGCCGCGTGTTTCAGGCGCGATTCGATGGCGGATACCGCGCGCTCAGTTTCCAGTAGCACCAAGGTCTCGCCGGTAGAGGTTTGGCCCATATTGCGCAGCGACATGCGCGGCGTGGTGTCTTTGCAATCTACGCTGGCGCCGGTGGCTTGCAGCACGGCTTGCAAAGCTTGTTGCAACTTGTTGGTCGCGTAATCGGCACCGCCCTCATGTAGGCTGAGCAGCGCCCGCGATGCCCTGGGCGAGCGCCAGGCAATACGGCCAAGGCCATCGACCAACACCACGCCCAAACCGGCCACATCCAAGGCGTCGCGCACCATGCGGCTGACCTGCGCATTGCGCGCATGCGTGTGCAAGCGCGCCAGCACCTCGGCCGCGCGCAAGGGCTTGACCACGTAGTCCACGCCCCCGCAGGCAAAGCCTTCCACCACATGCTGGGTATCGGACAAACCGGTCATAAAAATCACCGGAATTTGTGCCCACGCGGCATTGTTTTTAATCCGCCTACAGGTGTCAAAGCCCGACAGCCCAGGCATCACGCAGTCCAACAATATCGCATCAGGCGTGATCATTTCCAGGCGCTGTAAGGCGGTTTCACCGTCGCTGGCCACCAGCACGGTATAGCCCGCGCTCTCCAGGGTTTCGCACAACACACCCAGGCTGCTGGGCGCGTCATCGACGACCAGTACCACCGGGTTCTCGGGGGATGGATTAGGCGGCATGTTCAGGCTCCATCAATTGGGATTGCAGGCTATCGAGGTCAAAGCGGGTGACCAGCTCGCGAAGCTGGGCGCATACGGGTTCGAGACTCGGGTCGGCGCGGGCGATGCCATCGAGCGCGGTTTGCAGGCCGCGCACATGGCCTAAGCGCGCCAAGCGCAGCAAATCTTGGCGCACTGCATAGGGCAGGTTTTTGTGCGCGACAGCAGCCTGTGGCACGACATCGATCTCGCTAGTTTGCGCAAAACACCATTCCAAGTTCAGGTGTTCCTGCAAGGTGCTGATGAGCTCGGATTCCAAGATAGGCTTGGCTACAAAGGCCTGGCAGCGCATGGCGCGCAAGCGTTCGGGCTGGTTTTCGAAGGCATTGGCCGAGACCATGATGATGGGCAAATCCTCAAAGCCGGCCTGGCGAATGCGCCCCGCGGCCTGCCAGCCGTCCATATCGTCCATGCTGATGTCCAGCAGCACCGCGTCGGGCCGCATCTCTTGGATGCTGGCAATGCACTCGGTGCCGCTGGCGGCCTCGCGCAAAGCAAAGCCCAGCGGCGCCAACATGCCCACCAGCATCTGGCGCTGCGTGGTCTGGTCATCGACCACCAGCAAAGTGCGCTGCGCACCCACATACCCCAAAATCTCGCGCACCGTGTCGGTGTAATGGCCGGGCTGGCTCGCCAGTTCCAAAGGCAGGCGCACGCTAAAGGTACTGCCTTTGTTGGAAGATGACAGCAATTGCAGCTCGCCGCCCATCAACGTGGTCAATTGCTCGCTAATCGCCAGGCCCAGGCCGGTGCCGGGCTCGCCACCTTGGCGCCGCCCGGCAGTGCCCCGTTCAAAGGGCAAAAAGATACGCTGGTGGTCTTGCGGCAATACGCCTACGCCGGTGTCCACCACGTCAAAGCGAAATACATCCGGTCCATAGGTGGCGCGCAAGGTCACCGTGCCATCGTCGGTAAAGCGGATGGCATTGGAGATCAGGTTAATCATCACCTGGCGCAATCGCTTGGCATCGGCATTTATCCACTCTGGCGGGTTGCCGCCTTCGTCAAACACAAATTGCAAACCCTTGGCCTGCACCTGCGGCCGCACCATACGCACCAGATCGTCCAGAAAATCAGGTAAGTGCAGGGGCAGCGGGTCTAGCTGCATGCGCCCGGCTTCGATGCGCGACAAGTCCAGCAAGCCGTCGATCAAGCCCAGCAAATGCTCGCCGCTGCGGTGGATGGTGCGCACCGATTCGCGTGGCGAGGTCGGTAGCAAATCGTTCTTTAGCAAAATTTGCGAGTAGCCCAAGATGCTGTTGAGCGGTGTGCGCAATTCATGGGTCATGCCCGCCACGTAGCGGGTCTTGGCCTGGTTGGCCGAATCGGCCACATCGCGCGCCTCCTTTAGCGCCGAATAAGTGCGCGAGTGCGCCTCTATCTCTTGTTCCAACAACTGGTTATGCCGGTTGGATTCGTCTTGTGCAATGCGGCGGCTCTCGCTGCCCAGCACTATCCACCAACTGCACGCCGCCACCACCAAGAGCAAAATTGCAAACACTTTTAGGAAGGCCGAATGCAGCAACGCCAGCGGGTCAGCGCCCAGCGCAATCGCCGACTCCTGGGTATAGACCATACCCATCAAAGTAGCTAGCAAAGTGACCAAAGAAAAGGCCACCACCATGTAGTGCCCCACGCGGAAATTTACCCGGCGCGATAGCTGCTCCGGCAAAAACGCATTGAGCCAACGCACCGCTTGCTCAGCCGCACGCGAATCGGTTTTACACCGGTCGTGGCAGCGCGACTCTAGCGTGCAGCACAAAGAGCAAATCGCGCCGCCATAGGCCGGGCAATGGGCCATGTCTTCGGCTTCAAACTTGTTTTCGCAAATACTGCAGGCCAACATCTGCCCCGGTCGGCCCAGATGGTGCGGCTGGCGGGCGATGTAGTAGCGCCCACGCGTCCACCAGGCCAGCAAAGGCGATAACACCAACGCCGTGCCCAAGGCAATAAAGGGCGCGAAGGCTTGCGCTTCTGCGCCCAGCAAACCCACGTAGGCCGCGATGGACAAGGTAGCCGCAAGCATCATGGACACCAGCCCCACCGGGTTCACGTCATACAAGTGCGCCCGCTTGAACTCAATGCCGCGCGGGCTCAGGCCCAGGGGCTTGTTAATCACCAGGTCGGCCACCAGCGCGCCCACCCAGGCAATCGCCACATTGCCGTACAAACCCAGCACCATCTCCAAAGCCTGAAACACGCCCAGCGTCATCAGCAGCACGGCAATCAACACGTTAAACACCAGCCACACCACGCGCCCGGGGTGGCTGTGCGTCAAACGCGCAAAGAAGTTGGACCAGGCCAGCGAACCGGCATAAGCATTGGTCAGGTTGATCTTGATCTGCGACACCAGCACAAACAGCACCGTGGCCGCCAGCACCCACTGCGGGTCTTCAAACACATAGGCATAGCCCGCCAAATACATTTGCGTGGGCTCCACGGCTTTGTGCACTGGCAACTCGCTTTGCAAGACCAAAAAGGCCAAAAAAGCGCCGCCCAGCATTTTGAACATGCCCGGAATAATCCAGCCCGGCCCAGCCATCAGCACTGCAGCCCACCAACGCTTGCGATTTTCCGCAGTGCGTTCGGGTAAAAAGCGCAGAAAGTCCACCTGCTCGCCCACCTGCACCACCAAGGAAAAAGCTACCGTGGCCGCTGCGCCAAACATCAGCGGGTCAAAACCACTGCTAGCGGATATGCGCCCGGTCAGGCCGGTGAAGTCGCTAAAGGCTTGCGGGTTCTTATACGCAATTGCCAAATAAGGCAGCAAGAGCAACACGCCCCACACCGGCTGTGTCCACATTTGCAGCTTGGACATCAGCGTAATACCGCGCACCACCATCGGAATAATCACCAGCGCGCTGATGACATAACACCAGCCTATGGGTATGTCCAAAAACATCTGCAAAGCCACGGCCATGATGGCCGCTTCGAGTGCAAAAAAGATAAAGCTAAAACTCGCATAAATCAGCGAGGTAATGGTCGAACCCAAGTAGCCAAAGCCCGCGCCACGGGTCAGCAACTCCATGTCCACGCCATAGCGCGCGGCGTAATAGCTAATGGGCAAAGCGGTTAGAAACGTAATCAGGCTCACCACCAAAATCGCCCATATCGCATTCGAAAAACCATAGCTCAAGGCGATTGATCCGCCGATGGCTTCCAGTGCCAAAAACGACACCGCGCCCAAGGCGGTATTGGCTACCCGCCACTCCGACCATTTACGAAAACTGCGTGGCGTATAGCGCAGCGCGTAGTCCTCCATCGACTCGTCAGCCACCCAGGCGTTGTAGTCGCGTCGGATACGAAAAATCTTCTGCGTAGAAGTGCGCATGCTGGCCCCAAATAGTTTGATTCCATGCGGTGAACCGGAGAGTCCCTAGCGTAAACCCGAAGCACTTTGGACTCAATGCGTATATGTGGATACGCATACGTTAAATAACGTATTCAGTGTGCAGAGCATGTTGATTACGCTTCGTCGCGGTCAAACACTTTTTTGTCCATTACCGCCATCACTGAAACCTGAACCATGTTCTAGCACCAAGCCTTTTATTAACCATCCGCGTAAACCCTAGGAGACACTATGCCCAACAATTTTGACGAATCCGCTTTCGACGCCACGCGCCGCAAGCTTCTGAAAGTACTCTCAGCATCACCGCTGGTGGGCATGTCCTCTATGGCGCTGGCCCAGCAGTTCCCCACTGCCAAGGTCAATACCACCGGGTTGGCGGTTACCGATACCGAAGTCACGGTCGGTCAGCTTCACTCAGCTACGGGCACCATGGCCATCTCGGAGACTGGCTCTATCCAGGCCGAGCAATTGGCCATTGACCAGATCAACGCCATGGGCGGCATCCTGGGTCGCAAGATCAAAGTGATCAAGGAAGACGGCGCCTCCGACTGGCCTACCTTTGCAGAAAAAGCTAAAAAGCTGCTGGTCAACGACCGCGTGGCCTCTGTGTATGGCTGCTGGACATCGGCCTCGCGCAAAGCCGTGCTGCCTATCTTTGAGAAAGAAAACGGCCTGCTCTACTACCCCACCATGTATGAGGGGCTGGAGCAAAGCATGAACGTCATCTACACCGGCCAAGAAGCGGTACAGCAAATTTTGTGGAGCCTGGATTGGGCTAACAAAGAGAAGAAAGCCAAGACCTACTACCTCGTCGGTTCAGACTACATCTGGCCGCGCACCTCGCACAAAATTGCGCGCAAGCACATCGAGAAAAAGCTCGGCGGCAAAGTCGTGGGCGAAGAGTATTACCCCCTGGGCCATACCAACTTCAACTCCATGATCAACAAGATCAAGGCAGCCAAGCCCGATTGCATTTACGCCATTGTGGTGGGCGGCTCCAACGTGGCCTTTTACAAACAGCTCAAGGCTGCGGGCGTGACCGGTGACAAGCAGTTCCTGCTGACCATCTCGGTGACCGAGGACGAAGTCCTGGGCATTGGTGGCGAGAACTTCAACGGTTTTTACTCTGCATGCCATTACTTCCAATCCATCGACAACCCGAACAACAAAAAGTTTGTGGCTGCGTTCAAAGCCAAATACGGCGCCGATGCGGTCGTTGGCGATGTGACGCAAAACGCCTACCTCGGCCCCTGGCTGTGGAAGTTTGCGGTGGAAAAAGCCGGTAGCTTTGACGTGACCAAAGTCTCTGCGGCCTGCGGCGGTATCGAGTTCAAAGATGCGCCCATGGGCTACACCCGCATCCACAACACCAACCGCCACCTCTGGAGCAAAGCCATTATTGGCCAGGGCCAAACCGACGGCCAATTCAAGATAGCGGCCATTTCACCCGAGCTGGTCGAGCCCGATCCTTTCCCTAAGGGTTACCAGTAATCCCCTGAGTTCGGACTCCCGGACGCTGCCCGCAAGGGCTGCGTCCGGGGCCCGCTTGCCTAGTTATTGCGCCAGATGGACACCTTCCCATGACCTTTTCCGAAATGCTCAACATTGGCCTCATGCAAGGCTTCTCAGGCCTGAGCCTGTTTGCCGTGCTCTTGCTCATGGGCCTGGGCCTGGCCATCATCTTTGGGCAAATGGGCGTGATCAACATGGCCCATGGCGAGTTCATGACGATTGGCGCCTACACGATTTATGTTTCCTCGCGCGTGGTCGAGCTGCACATGCCTGCGCTCCTGCCCTACTACTTTCCCATTGCCATCCTCATCGCCTTTGGGCTGGCCTTCGTAGCCGGTTGGGCGCTCGAATGGACCGTCATCCGCCACCTCTACAAACGTCCGCTCGATACCCTGCTAGCCACCTGGGGTGTGTCCTTGGGCATGCAGCAAGTCTTTCGCTCCACCTTTGGCGGTAAAGAAGTCAGCGGCACCTTGCCCGACTGGATCATGGGCTCGCTCACCCCGGTCGAAGGCCTGGACATCCCGATTAACGGCTTGTTTGTCATGGGCCTGACCATTCTCGTCACTGGCTGCGTCATCATGGCCCTGAACCATTCCCGCTGGGGCCTGCGCGTGCGCGCTACCGTGGCCAACCGGCCCATGGCCAACGCCACCGGCATCAATACGCGCAAGACCGACCGCCTCACCTTCGCCATCGGCAGCGGCATCGCCGGTATTGCAGGCGCGGCCTTTACCACCATCGGCTCTACGGGCCCTACCAGCGGCTCGCTGTACATCGTGGACTCGTTTTTAGTCGTCACCTTCGGTGGCACCGCCAACCTGTTTGGCACCGTGATCTCGGCCTTTCTGATCGCGCAGACCCAGGCCATCAGCGAGTTCTTCATGGACGGCTCCAACGGCCGTGTGCTGACCTATTCCTCCATTGTTTTGATTCTTATGTTCCGCCCGCAAGGCCTGTTTGCCTCCAAGGTACGCCGCTGATGGCCCGCCCCGAGTCCCAGCTGAATTCACCCCCCGCACAGGCACACCCATGACCGCACTCTTCAATTGGTTCCAACGTAAATCATTAGGCGGCCTGCTGCTGCTCGCCTTCATCCTGCTGGTAGTCTTTCCGCTGACCTTGGATATGTTTCGCCTGAACTTACTTGGCAAATACCTGAGCTACTCCTTTGTCGCGCTCGGCCTGGTCATGCTTTGGGGTTACGGCGGCGTGCTCAGCTTAGGCCAGGGCGTCTTCTTTGGCCTGGGTGGGTATTGCATGGCCATGTTTCTCAAGCTCGAAGCGTCCGATCCGGTCACCACCAGCATCCAGTCCACGCCCGGCATCCCCGACTTCATGGACTGGAACTCCCTTACCGAACTGCCGACCTGGTGGCTGCCCTTCCAATCGCTGCCCTTCACCATCATTGCCATCTTGGTGGTACCTACGCTCTTTGCTTTCCTGATGGGCTATGCCTTATTCCGCAGGCGCATTGGTGGCGTGTATTTCGCCATCATCACGCAGGCCGTGGCGCTGATCATGACGGTGCTCATCATCGGCCAGCAAGGCTATACCGGCGGCCTCAACGGCATGACCGACCTCAAAACCGTGCTCGGCTGGGACACCCGCACCGACAGCGCCAAAGTCATCTTGTACTACCTCACCGTGGTGCTGCTCCTGATCACCATCACAGGCTGCGCCTGGATACAGCGCAGCAAGCTGGGCACCTTGCTGCTGGCCATGCGCGATAAAGAAGACCGGGTGCGCTTCTCAGGTTACGACGTGGCCTCCTTTCGCGTTTTCGCCTTCTGCCTGGCGGCCATGCTCTCGGGCATAGGCGGCGCGCTGTTTACCCTGCAAGTGGGCTTTATGTCGCCCACGCTGCTGGGCATCGTGCCCAGTATCGAGCTGGTCATATTTGCCGCAGTGGGCGGGCGCATGTCTTTGATCGGCGCGGTGTGGGGCACGCTCTTGGTCAACTTTGGCAAAACCTATTTCTCCGAGCGCTTCCCAGACCTGTGGCTGTTTGCCATGGCTGCCATGTTTATCGCCGTGGTGCTGGCCTTCCCCGATGGCCTGGCCGGCGTTTACAACACCCGCATACGCCCCTGGTTGCGCAAGCGCATGGGCTTGTCCGCCGGCCCCAGTGCCCAGTCCTAAGCCGGAGAAGAACGTGAGCACTACCAACAACGTACTGACCATCGAGAAGCTGACGGTCGCCTTCGACGGCTTTAACGCCATCGAATCCCTCAACCTGCAAGTAGAAAAAGACGAGCTGCGCGTCATCATCGGCCCCAACGGCGCCGGTAAAACTACTCTGCTCGATTTGATCTGTGGCCGCACCCGCGCCACCAGCGGCAGCATCCGCTTTAAAAACCAGGAAATCAGCAAAGAGGCCGAACACAAAATTGTGCGCGCCGGTATCGGGCGCAAATTTCAAACGCCCTCTATTTACGAAAACTTAAGCGTCTTTCAAAACCTGGAAGTGTCGTATCCCAGCGGGCGCGGCGTGTTTGGCGCGCTGGCCTTTACCTGCACGCCCCAAGTGCGTGAACGCATGCAAGCCGTGGCCGAAGAAATCGGCCTGCAAGATGTATTGGCCATCGAAGCGGGCCTGCTCTCGCACGGACAAAAGCAATGGCTGGAAATCGGCATGCTGCTGATGCAAGACCCCGAACTGCTGATGCTGGACGAACCCATTGCCGGCATGAGCGTGCGCGAGCGCGAACTCACCGCCGAGCTGCTCAACCGCATCTGCAAAGGCCGCTCCATGATCGTGATTGAGCACGACATGAACTTCGTCAAACAAATTGCACACAAGGTCACCGTCATGCACCAAGGAAAGATTTTGGCCGAGGGCGCCATGGAAGACGTCCAGGCTGACCCCCGCGTGATCGACGTTTACCTGGGCCATTGAGGACACACCATGCTTACAGTCACCGACCTGCATGTCAGCTACGGCCAAAGCGAGGCCTTGCATGGCGTCAGCTTCACCGCCAAGCCCAACGAAACTATTGCCATCATGGGCCGCAACGGCATGGGCAAAACTACGCTGTTCAAAGCGCTGATTGGCATCCTACCGGTCAAGGCCGGCACCATCACCATCGACGGCCAGGAAATATCGCAAGAAGAAAGCTACCAGCGGGTAGCGCGCGGCGTGGCCTATGTGCCCCAGGGCCGCATGATCTTCCCCAACCTCACGGTGCTGGAAAACATCGAGACCGGCATGGAGCAATCGCAGCTCACAACCGTGCCCGATGAAATTTACGAACTCTTTCCGGTGCTGCACGATATGCGCAGCCGCAAAGGCGGCAACCTATCGGGCGGGCAGCAACAACAACTGGCGATTGCCCGCGCCCTGGTCAGCAACCCCAAAGTGCTGCTGCTGGACGAACCCACCGAAGGCATACAGCCCTCCATCATCAAAGACATAGCCCGCGCGCTTAACCGCATCCGCGAGACGCGCAAGATTTCCATCGTCGTCTCCGAGCAAGTGCTCAGCTTTGCGCTGGACGTGGCCGACCGCCTCTTCGTTATCGAAGGCGGCCGCCTGGTGCACGAAAGCCCGCGCGCCTCTACCGACACCGCCCACATCCGAAAAATGCTTTCGGTCTGATTTCCCTTCCCCCACCCACCCTCACCCACCACCTAAGGAGCCTCAGCATGCCGGAAACTCTCATCAAGGTTGACCTCAACCAATCGCCCTACGAAAACGAAAACATCCACAACCGTTGGCACCCGGACATCCCCATGGCCACCTGGGTCAACCCCGGCGATGACTTCGTGCTGGAAACCTACGACTGGACCGGCGGCTTCATCAAGAACAACAACAGCGCGGACGACGTGCGCGACATCGACCTGTCTATCGTTCACTTTTTGAGCGGCCCGGTTGGCGTCAAGGGTGCCAAGCCCGGCGACCTGCTGGTCGTTGAGCTGCTGGACATCGGTGCCAAGCAAGAATCGATGTGGGGCTTTAACGGATTTTTCTCCAAGAAAAACGGCGGCGGCTTCCTGACCGACCACTTCCCCCAAGCGCAAAAGTCCATTTGGGACATCCAAGGCATGTTCACGCACTCGCGCCATGTACCCGGCGTACGCTATGCCGGCCTGATCCACCCCGGCCTGATCGGCTGCCTGCCTGACCCCTCGCTGCTGGGCAAATGGAACGAACGCGAAGTCGGCCTCATCGCCACCGAGCCAGACCGCGTGCCACCTTTGGCTAACGCGCCCTTCCCCAGCACCGCGCACATGGGCCGCCTCAAAGGCGATGCCAAAGCCAAAGCCGCTGCCGAAGGCGCACGCACCGTGCCCCCGCGCGAGCATGGCGGCAACTGCGACATCAAAGACTTGTCACGCGGATCGAAGATTTACTTTCCGGTCTATGTCGATGGCGCTGGCCTGAGCGTGGGCGACCTGCACTTTAGCCAGGGCGATGGCGAGATCACCTTCTGCGGCGCGATCGAAATGGCCGGTTGGGTGCATATGCGCGTGTCCATCCTCAAAGGCGGCATGGCGACCTACGGCATCAAGAACCCCATCTTCAAGCCCAGCCCGATGACGCCGCAGTACAACGACTACATCATCTTCGAAGGCATCTCGGTCGATGAGCACGGCAAGCAGCACTACCTGGACGTGAACGTGGCCTACCGCCAAGCCTGCCTGAACGCTATCGAATACATGACCAAGTTCGGCTACAGCCGGGCGCAGGCCTTGTCGATATTGGGCACGGCGCCGGTGCAAGGCCATATCAGCGGCGTGGTGGATATACCCAACTCCTGCGCCACCTTATGGCTACCCACGCAGATATTTGACTTTGACATCAACCCCAGCGCCGCCGGGCCAGCGGTGCAAAACTTCCACGGTATCGACATGCCCTTGTCGCCGGACCTCAAGTAAACGAAAGGCCCACCCCTATGCCGCTGTACGACTACGAATGCCTGGCCTGCGGCCCGTTCGAGGCCATACGCAGCATTTCCCGGCGCGAAGAGTCCGCCGCCTGCCCCGCCTGCGCCCAAGACGCTGACCGCGTCCTGATCAGCGCACCGAGGCTGGCGGATATGGACCCCTTCACGCGGATAGCGGAAGCGACCAACGAGCGCGCGCGGCACGAGCCGCAGCACTCCTCGCGCTTTCGCCATCCGCGCGGCTGCGGATGCTGCTCGGGCAAACAAGACGGCGCACTGGCGCAAGCCCGCTCCAAAATGGACAACGGCCAACCCAAAGCGCCTAAGTCCTTTGCCAACAAACGCCCGTGGATGATCAGCCACTAAAACGGTTGCGAAGAAGGACGACCAAAGACGCAAGTTAGCGGTCGAATGAAGGAAGACGGAAGAAGGAAAGGCAAGGGCAGGCTGCGCGCAAGTGCAGTCTGCTTTTTCCTTGGGTGGGGTGGGGAAACTAGCTCGCTGCTCCGGGCGTATGCACCTGCGGCGCATCCCCGTCATAAATCTCGCCACCAAAGCGCAGCGCGCTGTGTTCGCGCTTGGATTGGAACAGGGGATAAAACATCTGGTGGTACCAGCGCTCCGGGCCGAAG
>CAJBBZ010000264.1 GCA_903951445.1 uncultured beta proteobacterium | reverse complement strand
CGCTATTGAAAAAAGAAATTACCGATATTCCGCTGAGTTTCAACAATTTTCGCGATTGAAAATTAGCCCCCGGTTTTTGCCTTCGCGCCCAAACGGGACTCGGTGCCGTTCATCAATCGCGCCAAATTGGGCGCATGTCGCCAGACCAGCAGGCCACTCATGAGGGCCAACGCCAGCGCGATACCGTTGTCCGCGCGCCAGGCCACGCCGTCGCCAAACAAGTAGTACACCGGCGCAAACACCGCTGCCACCACTGAGGCCAAAGACACGTAACGGGAAAAGTAGGTAATGATGAGCCAACTGGCCCCCACCGCCAGCGCCAGCCAGGGGTTGGTGGCCAGCACCACCCCTGCGGCAGTGGCCACGCCCTTGCCGCCCTGAAAGCGGAAAAACACCGGGAACACATGGCCCAAAAATGCAGCCAAGCCGACCATGGCGATGGCGGAAGCTTCCAGTCCGTAGGGCGCGCCCAATTGCTGCACCGCATAGACCGGCAGCCAGCCTTTGGCGCCGTCTAGCAGCAAGGTCACCACCGCTGCGGCTTTGCTGCCCGAACGCAGCACATTGGTCGCACCAGGGTTTTTGCTGCCGTAGGTACGCGGGTCGTTCAGGCCCATCAGGCGGCTGACGATGACGGCAAAGGACAATGAGCCGATCAGATACGCGCCGACAACGGCGATCAAGGTATTGCCTAACAAGACCCAGGGGCTGAGTGATTCCACGCGTGTTCTCCTTGATGCTGCGCGCCTTTGCGGGCTCGGCGCTTTATTCTTCCAAGGCGCACTGTACCGCCTTGGCACCGAGCAGGCGCACGCACACTTGTGGGTCCAGCCCCACCAAGTAGCCGCGCCGCCCACCGTTGATCAAAATTTTGGGCAGTCCCAAAATCGTTTCTTCCACATACACCGGCATAGCCTTGCGCGTGGCAAAGGGCGAAGTGCCGCCCACCAGGTAGCCGCTGTGCCGGTTGGCGGTGTCCGGCGTGCAGGGCTCTACCGATTTGGCGCCGATCTGGCGCGCCAGGTTTTTGGTTGATACCTTGCGGTTGCCGTGCATCAGCACCACCAAGGGCTTGGCGTCCTGGTCTTGCATGATCAATGTTTTGACCACATGAAAAGGGTCCCAGCCCAGCACCTGAGCGCTGTGCTGTGCGCCGCCATGCTCTAGGTAGTCGTAGGGATGTTCGCTGAAATCGACCTTGGCGCTTTTGAGCAACTGCGTGGCCGGGGTTTCACTCACCCGCTCTTTTTTTGCCACGCTAAGTGCCTTGAATCTTGAACCTAAAAGCCGATAGCGCCTTATTGCGCCGGGTCACGCGTCTCTTGGCGGATGGCGTCAATCGCCTTGAGCACGTCGGGCGTTAGCACCGTGTTAAACGCATCAATATCTTCGTCCAACTGCGCTTGTGTGGTCACGCCGATGATGGTGCTGGCCACCTGCCATTTGCTATTGCAAAAAGCCAGCGCCATCTGCGCCGGGCGCATGCCGTTTTCACGCGCCAAAGCGTTGTAGCGGCGGGCGGCATCGAGCGCTTCGGGCCGGCCCCAGCGCTGCTTGCGCACCGATTCAAACATCGCGATACGTCCGTCTTTTGGCGCATCCGGGCCGGTGATACCAGAGGCATCGTACTTACCGCTGAGTAAGCCAAAGGCCAGTGGCGAATAGGCTAGCAAGCTCACTTGCAAATGGTGCATGGCTTCGTCCATGCCGTTCTCGTGGGTGCGGTTGAGCAAGTGGTAGGCGTTTTGCACCGTAGCCACGCGCGGCAGGCCGTGCTGCTCCGCCAAACGCACAAACTCGCAGACCCCATAAGGCGTTTCATTGGACAGGCCAATGGCGCGTACTTTTCCCGCTTTCACCAGTTGACCCAAAGCTTCCAGTTGGGCGTGCATGGAAGTGACTTCACGGTCTTTGCTGGGATCAAAATACATTTGCCCGAACAAGGGCACGTTGCGCGTGGGCCAATGCAGTTGGTAGAGGTCAATCACATCGGTTTGCAGTCGGCGCAAACTGCCTTCGCAGGCTTCAGTAATGTCTTTGGCGCTCACATCCATCGCCCCGCCGCGCACCCAGGG
Organism: uncultured beta proteobacterium; assembly: GCA_903951445.1. GTDB lineage: Bacteria > Pseudomonadota > Gammaproteobacteria > Burkholderiales > Burkholderiaceae_C > Allorhodoferax. The sequence continues at coordinate 9,204 of CAJBBZ010000264.1, read as the reverse complement.
CATGCCGCGCGAGGGGCCGGCCACTTTGGTCGCCAAAATAAGTTGCTGACGCACGCCGGGGTTTTTGGCAAGCCAGTTGCCCAGAAAGGCTTCAGTCACCTGAAAGGTTTCCGCCCGTGGCGGCACCGCATACATTTCGGCGGTGTCCCAAAAAGTCACACCGCGCGCGACGGCGTGGCTGAGCAGGCGGTGGGTGCTGGGTTCATCGACCTGTTCGCCAAAGGTCATGGTGCCCAGGCAAATGGGCGATACGTGCAGGTCGCTGCGGCCGAGTTGAATGGTTTTCATGCGGATAAGTTTAACGATGCTTTATACGCCGCGTGTCGCCTTAGCTGCGCGCGCTTCTTCCTGCAAGCGCAGCACGCGGCGCTGTACTTTGCCAGTGGTCGTCATGGGCAGGGCCTCTACAAACTCTATCTCTTTGGGGTATTCATAAGGCGCCAGCAGGCCGCGCACATGGGCTTGCAGCTGGCGCGTTAAATCGGCTTCAAAGGGTTTGCGCTTTTTCGCCTGCAGCGCGTGCGCCATCAGGTATTCCGGTGCAATCACCACATAGGCTTTGACCAGCGCGCCCCGGTCCGCATCGGGCTTGGGCACCACGGCAGCATTGGCCACGGCGGCGTGTTTGACCAGGCAGTTTTCAATCTCGCCGGGCCCAATGCGGTAACCGGCGGACTTGAACACATCGTCGCTGCGCCCTTGGTACCACAAATAGCCTTGCGCATCGCGTATTGCCAGGTCGCCGGTGCGGCACCAGTCGCCGGTGTATTTGCCTTGGGTGGCTTGTGGGTTTTTCCAGTACCCCAAAAAGAAAATCGGGTCCGGCGTGCCATGCACATCCAAGCGGTGCAGCGCCACGTCGCCGGGTTCGCCCACCGGGCATTCGCGGCCCGCCTCGTCAATCACCGCCACCCGGTGCCCCGGATAGCCCATGCCCATACTGCCCGGCTTGGGCGGCCACAGGCGCGCGCAATTGCCGACGATGTAATTGATCTCGGTCTGGCCAAACATTTCGTTGACCGTCACGCCCAGCTGCTTTTTGCAATAGGCAAACACCGCGTCGCCCACCGCCTCACCCGCGCTCATGATGGCTTGTAATTTCAAGCCCCAGGCCCGGCGCACGCTGCGGCCCGGCTGGCCGGGCGCGGCTTTCATCATGGCTTTGAGCGCGGTGGGGAACAAAAAAGTATGCGTCACGCCACAGCGCGCCATCAGTTGCAAAGCCACTTCCGGGCCGAAGCGCCCGCCATAGGCCACGATTTCGCGCCCGAAATACAGCGTGGGCAAGAGCGCGTCCATCAGCCCGCCCGTCCAAGCCCAATCTGCCGGGCTCCAAAACACGGCCTCAGAGCCTGCGGGTAATGCATCTTCGGCCACGGCGGGCGCTGCCGGGTCAAAGCCAAACCAGTTTTGGCTGCACACAAAACCGGTCAGGTTGCCAATCAGCGCGCGGTGCGGAATCAGGGCGCCTTTGGGGTTGCCGGTGGTGCCGCTGGTGTAGATCAGCACCGCAGGGTCTTCGGCCAGGGTGCTGACGGGCTTGAAGCTGGCTTTGCCTTGTGGCGCCCACGCGCTGCGCACCGCCCGTAGCGCCGGACATTGCGGCTGCAAGGCCAGCACTGCGCTGTGCACGCTGTCATGGCAAATCGCCAGCACCGCGTCGCTGTCCTGCAAGCGGAAGGCCAGGGCCTCGGGGCCGAACAGCATGGACAAAGGCATGGCCACGGCGCCCATTTGCAGCACCGCGATATAGGCCACTGCAGTTTCAAAACATTGCGGCATCACGATAGCCACGCGGTCGCCGCGCTGCACGCCTTGCGCACGCAGCGCATTGGACAAGCGGTTAGCCTCGGTTTGCAACTGCGCGTAGCTATAGCTTTGCGTGCTGCCATCTTCTTGGTAGCTGCGTATAGCGATGCGCCGCGCGCCATCGGGCGCCTGCGCCCAGCGCGCGGCGCACACGGCGGCCATATTGAAGCGCTTGGGCACTTTCCAGCCGAATTGGCGGTGAAGTTGCTGGTAGGCCGCTGGTGCGCCGGTAGATGCGCGTGCAATGTCCCGTTTCGGACTGCGGGGCGAGGCGGGCATGGGAAGTCTCCTTATGATGGCGAAATGTACCAAGCCCGACGCATCGCCCGCAGCGAATTTATCCCCATCCGTAATCTCAGTTATCACGTGCAGGTCTGGGGCCAGCCCTCACCAGACCGCATCCCATTAGTAATGGTGCATGGCTGGATGGATGTCGCTGCGTCCTACCAATTTGTGGTCGATGCCATGGCGCAAGACCACTACATCATCGCCCCGGACTGGCGTGGGTATGGCAAAACCGCCTCCGGCGGCGTGGACAATTTTTGGTTCCCCGACTATCTGGCGGACCTGGACTTTTTGCTGGACCACTACGCGCCCGCCGACGGGCCGCAGCCGCAAGTCAATTTAGTAGGCCACAGCATGGGCGGCAATGTGGTGATGCATTACGCCGGAGTGCGGCCCGAACGCATTCGCCGCCTGATCAACCTGGAGGGCTTTGGCCTGCCCGAAGCCGCACCGGCACAGGCGCCGGGCCGCTATGCCAAGTGGATGGATGAGCTGAAAAAGCTGCATAAGGGTGAGATGGACCTGCGGCCCTACGAGACGCCCCAAGGCGTGGCCCGCCGCCTGATGAAAACCAACCCCCGCCTAGGCGCCGACAAAGCCGAATGGCTGGCGCGCCACTGGGCGGCCGAGGATGTGCAGGGCCAATGGCGCATCCAGGGCGAGGCGGCGCACAAAATCAGCAATGCCAATATTTACCGCGTCGAGGAAGTGCGCGCCCTCTACCACCGCCTGAATATGCCGGTGCTGGCCGTGGAAGCGTCAGACAACAGCCTGGACTTCTGGTGGAAAGGCAAATTCACCCTGGCCCAGTATCACGAACGCCTGAAAGACGTGGCGCAGGTGGAAATCGCCCGCATCGAAGACGCCGGGCACATGATGCACCACGACCAGCCCCAGGTGCTGGCGGCGCTGATTGAGCGTTTTATCGCCTGAATCGGGCTTTTCTAAGCGCCTTCGCCGCCATGATGCGGCCCTACTCCCAACCCGGCGCACCCGCCTAAGGCGCCCGCTACCGGCCAAGTGCTGTAACCGGCGCATGAGAAAATGCGCCTTTCCCCCCAAATCGCAGGACACAAGACCATGGAAGTAGAACGCAGCAACCTCATTGGTAGCACTTTGGCGGATTTAAGCCACCGCACCGCCGAACTCCGGGGGTATCTTTGACTACGCTGCCAAATCGGAACGTCTGCGCACCGTCAATGCCTGGCTAGAGGACCCCACCGTCTGGAACGACAGCAAGCGCGCCCAAGAACTAGGCAAAGAGAAAAAGGCCTTAGACGGCGTGGTCGTCACCCTGGACGAGCTAACCCGCGACCTGTCGGATAACACCGAACTCTTTGAAATGTCGCGCGACGAGGACGACGAGGCCGGCCTTTTGACCATAGAAGCCGATGCCGCCAGGTTGGCGCTGATCATCGAAGGCCTGGAATTTAGGCGCATGTTCAACAACCCAGCGGACCCGATGAACGCGTTTTTGGACATCCAGGCAGGCGCTGGCGGCACCGAAGCCTGCGACTGGGCCAGCATGCTGCTGCGCCAGTACCTGCGCTATGCCGAGCGCAAAGGCTTTGCCACCACCATCGAAGACGAAACCGCCGGTGACATTGCCGGCATCAAAGGCGCGACCATCAAGATCGAGGGCGAATACGCTTTTGGCCTTTTGCGTACCGAGACGGGCGTACACCGCTTGGTGCGCAAATCGCCTTTTGACAGCTCGGGCGGACGCCACACCAGTTTTGCCAGCGTGTTTGTCTATCCCGAGGTGGACGACTCCATCCAGATCGACATCAACCCCGCCGACGTTCGCGTGGACACCTTCCGCGCCAGTGGCGCCGGGGGACAGCACATCAACAAAACCGACTCGGCGGTACGCCTGACCCATCTGCCCACCGGCATCGTGGTGCAGTGCCAGGACGGACGCAGCCAGCACGGCAACCGCGACGTAGCCTGGAAGCGTCTACGCAGCCGCCTCTACGATTTTGAAATGCGCAAGCGCATGGAAGAGCAGCAAAAGCTGGAAGACACCAAAACCGACGTCGGCTGGGGCCACCAGATTCGCAGCTATGTGCTGGACAACAGCCGCATCAAAGACTTGCGCACCAATTACGAAACCTCGGCCACGCAAAAAGTGCTCGATGGCGACCTCGACCCTTTTATTCAAGCCTCCCTCAAGCAAGGCGTGTAAACCCATGACCGGCCCGGCCCCTATCGCCCGGCCCCGTCCATCTCAGGAGTGAACCCATGACGCAAGCAACCGACGGCACACAAGCCGCAGCCGCTATCTACCGCAAGGACTACCAGGCGCCACCTTTTTGGATCGACACCGTCGACCTGAGCTTTGACCTGGACCCAGCCAAGACCCGCGTGCTGAACAAAATGCGCCTGCGCCGCAACCCCGATGTACCCGCCCAGGCCTTGCGCCTGGATGGCGAAGAACTGAACCTGGCACGCGTGCTGGTCAACGGCCAGGGCACCTCTTTCAAGATGGATGGCGACAAGCTGGTGCTGGAGAACCTGCCTGAAGGCCACGAGCCTTTCGATCTGGAAATTTTCACCACCTGCGCCCCCGCCAAAAACAGCAAGCTCATGGGCTTGTATGTGAGCAACGACTCGTTTTTCACGCAATGCGAAGCCGAAGGCTTTCGGCGCATCACCTATTTTCTGGACCGGCCCGATGTGATGGCCAGTTACACCGTCACGCTGCGGGCGGATAAAGCGCAGTTCCCCGTCTTGCTGTCCAACGGCAACCTGGTGGAACAAGGCGCGCTGGACGATGGCCGCCACTTTGCCAAGTGGGTGGACCCGCACAAAAAGCCATCCTATTTATTTGCGCTGGTGGCGGGCAAGCTGGTGTGCCGCGAGCAGCGCATCACCGCGCGCAGCGGCAGCGACCATGTGCTGCAAGTGTGGGTGCGGCCGGGCGATCTGGACAAGACCGAGCACGCCATGGAATCGTTGATGGCCTCGGTGGCCTGGGACGAAGCCCGGTTTGGCCTGGCGCTGGACCTGGAGCGCTTCATGATCGTTGCCACCAGCGACTTCAATATGGGCGCCATGGAGAACAAAGGCCTCAACATCTTTAATACCAAGCTGCTGCTGGCCAACCCCGCCACCGCCACCGATGGGGATTACGCCAACATCGAAAGCGTGGTGGGCCACGAGTATTTCCACAATTGGACCGGCAACCGCGTTACCTGCCGCGACTGGTTTCAGCTCAGCCTCAAAGAAGGCCTCACCGTGTTTCGCGACCAAGAGTTCAGCCAGGATTTAGCGGGCGATGCCTCGGCCCGCGCGGTCAAGCGCATTGAAGATGTGCGGCTATTGCGCACGGTGCAGTTTCCCGAAGACGCAGGCCCCATGGCGCATCCGGTGCGGCCCGATAGCTATGTGGAGATCAACAACTTTTACAGCGTCACCGTCTATGAAAAAGGCGCAGAAGTGGTGCGCATGATGCAGACGCTGGCTACCGATGGCGCCGCCGTGTCAGGCCGCGAAGGCTTTGCACGCGGCATGAAGCTGTACTTTGAACGCCACGATGGACAGGCCGTGACGTGCGACAACTTCGCGCAAGCCATTGCCGACGCCAACCAGCAATCGCACCTGGCCGCGCTGCTGGAACCCTTTAAGCGCTGGTACAGCCAGGCCGGTACGCCGCAGCTTACTGCGGGTGGTCACTATGACGCGGACAAGCAAACCTACCGCATGACCTTTATGCAAAACAGCACCGCGCGGCCCGGTCAGCAAGCCAACGCGCCCTTTGTTATCCCGGTCAACCTCGGTCTGGTGGGACTGCACAGCGGCGCCGCACTGCCGCTCTATACCGCGCCCGATGCTGCCCCTAGCGATAGCCATTTGCTGGTGATGTCCGGGCAGGATTTGGAAATCACGTTCTACCAAGTGGCTGAGGAGCCAGTGCCGTCTGTGCTCCGCGGTTTTTCCGCGCCGGTGGTGCTGCACTGCGAATACAGCGATGCGCAATTGCTGGTGCTGCTAGCGCATGACGCCGATCCCTTCAACCGCTGGGAAGCCGGGCAGCGCTTGGCCATGCGCCGCGCGTTGGCGGCCATCGCACAAGGTGGCGCAACCGAGCAGGTTTTGGACAGCGCGTTTTTAGAAGCCATGCGCCAGGTGCTGCGCCACCCGGGCCTGGACGCGGCCTTCAAAGAACTGACGCTCACCTTGCCTTCTGAAGCCTATATCGCCGAGCAATTGCCCCAGGTGGACCCGCAGCAAGTACACGCGGTGCGCGAAGCCATGCGCTTGCAAATGGCGCGCGCCCTGCATGCCGATTGGCAATGGGCGTTTGAGGCGCATCGCCACAATGGCGCTTTTAAGCCCGATGCGCTGTCGGCGGGTCGCCGCGCCCTGGCTGGGCAAGCCCTTGTTTATTTGTGCCTGGCCGCTGTGGCTGATCAAGACATGCATTGGCAAGGCACCGCCCTGCGCAGCTTTGAAGCCGCAGGCAATATGACCGACCGCTTTAACGCGCTGAACGCGCTGGTGGGCAGCGGCAGCACGCTGGCCGCAAAGGCGCTGGCCCAGTTCCACGCCTTGTTCAAAAACGAGGCGCTGGTGATTGACAAATGGTTTGCCATCCAAGCCGGTACCTGCGACCGAGGCGGCCAGGTGCTGAGCCAAGTGCGCCAGCTGATGGAACGCCCGGACTTCACTTTGCGCAACCCCAACCGGGCGCGCAGCCTGATTTCTGTCTATTGCAACAACCCCGGCGCCTTCCATCGGCCCGATGCCGCGGGCTATGTGTTCTGGAGCAAACAAGTCGCCGATCTGGATGCCATCAACCCGCAAGTGGCAGCCCGCCTGGCGCGCACGCTAGATCGCTGGGCCCAATTGGCAGAGCCCTACCGCAGCGGCGCCCGCGAGGCCTTGCTGCGGGTTGCCGCCAAGCCCGATTTAAGCAATGATGTGCGCGAAGTGATTGACCGGGCACTGTCCATTTAAGCCATACGCCAAAGCCGCCCCACCCGTTTGGAGAACATGAACATGGCCAAATCTATATCCCTCACCCGCTATTTGGTGGAGCAGCAACGCGTGGACGGGCTCATCCCCGCGCAACTGCGTTTGCTGCTCGAAGTGGTAGCCAGGGCGTGCAAAAGCATTAGCCATTCGGTGAACAAAGGCGCCTTGGGCGAAGTGCTGGGCAGCGCGGGCAGCGAAAACGTGCAAGGCGAAATCCAAAAAAAGCTGGACATCATCGCCAACGAAGTGCTGATCGAGGCCAATGAATGGGGTGGCCACCTGGCGGCCATGGCCAGCGAAGAAATGGACGAGATTTACCAGGTGCCCAACCGCTACCCGCGCGGCGAATACCTGCTCTTGTTTGACCCCTTAGACGGCTCCAGCAATATCGACGTCAACGTCAGCATCGGCACAATTTTTAGTGTGCTGGTCAAGCCCGAAGGCGTGGACGTGTCGGAACAAGATTTTTTGCAAGCGGGCCACCAGCAAGTGGCTGCGGGCTACTGCGTCTATGGCCCGCAAACCACGCTGGTGCTGACGGTGGGCCACGGCGTGGACATGTTCACGCTAGACCGCGAGCAAGGCTCTTTTGTGCTGACGCAAGAGCATGTACGCATCCCCGAAGACACCAAAGAATTTGCCATCAATATGAGCAATATGCGCCACTGGGACGCCCCCACCACGCGCTATATCGACGAATGCCTGCAAGGCAGCGAAGGCCCGCGTGGCAAAGACTTCAATATGCGCTGGATTGCCAGCATGGTGGCTGATGTGCACCGCATCCTGACGCGCGGTGGCGTGTTTATGTACCCCTGGGACAAGCGCGAACCCAATAAGGCGGGCAAGCTGCGCCTGATGTACGAAGCCAACCCCATGGCCTGGCTGGTCGAACAAGCCGGCGGCGCCGCCACCAACGGCCACCAACGCATTTTGGACATCGCGCCAGAACAACTGCACCAGCGCGTCAGCGTGGTGCTGGGCTCGAAAAACGAAGTCGATCGGGTGACGCAGTACTACGCGCAAGCCACCCTGGCCTGAAGGCCTGCTAAACACCCCCCCTGGCTATAATCCCGCGCTGGTGTGCCGGTGTAGCTCAGTCGGTAGAGCAGCTCATTCGTAATGAGAAGGTCGGGTGTTCGATTCATCTCTCCGGCACCAAAAAAGATGAGAAGATCGTTGATTTATAACGATAATTCCTTCAAATTGGCTTTTCAAAGGGACATCCTACGGGACAACTTGTATGAAACAGCCTAAATATTTTGAAAAATTCGTCTCTGCGGCGGGACCGTCTTACTTGTGCGTGAAAAGACTGAATCCGAACCACGGAAAGTTCCCCGACTTCAGGGAGCGGTTCAAAGTCAAGCTCGCGGCCACAACAGATGCTGAGGCATCAATTGAAAGTGATCGAATTGTCACTGAGCTCAACCACCTTCAATTAGTTAACAAGAAGGACAAACGCAAGCTTCCTTTGACTGCCAAGGATATGAACCGGGCCGCAAAAACTTGGGTTGAGTATTTCGGCAAGCTGAATCTTGATGAGATAAGGCAACTCAAGGGCAGGAGGACTAAAGAGGCCCTAGACGGTGGGAATGTGCTGTCCCACGTAATCGATGCAGTAATTGATTTTTACCGAGAGGATGTGCAATCCATGGGAATGGACGGCGTAACACACGCCGCGTGGTTGACCCCATTTGGTGACCACCTCGTTTCTTTCCTACGTGAAGGTGAGCGCGCTGAAACGTTATCTGATGCCATTCCCGTATACCTTAAACAAACAGGGAGAGGCCACTTGCCTGAAACTTCGAAGGCCGTTGAGGATACCAAGCGAACAGTCGGTCTTTTTGTGTCAACAGTTGGTGAGAAGCCAATTAACCTAATCACACGAACTGACGTGGAGAGGTACATCGAAACGCGGCTAAAACAGGTCAAAACAACCAGCGTGGATCGCGAGTTGGGGACTTTGCGAGCTGTCTGGCATAAAGCCGCTTTAGTCTGTTGATTTCCATCCAATCTTGACCCCAGTTTTCCATTCAAACCTGACCCCACTCTTTGCAGTTTAACGCCCTGCAATTAGGCTGTGGATAAGTCTTAGTTTCACTCTATTGGCATCGATTCTCCCTCTGTCAGCGTCGG
>CAJBBZ010000263.1 GCA_903951445.1 uncultured beta proteobacterium | reverse complement strand
GAACTTGCCGTCTTTGTCCATGGCCATTTCGGCGTGGCTGACGTGGTCACGGCCGTGCGCGTCGGTCAGGAAGGACTCGGAGCGCTCGCAGGTCCATTTGATGGAGCGGTTGACTTCTTTGGCTGCCCAGGTGAGGGCTACGTCTTCAGCGTACAAATAGATTTTGGAGCCAAAACCTCCGCCCACGTCCGGTGCGATCACACGCACCTTGTGCTCGGGCAAGCCCAGCACAAAAGCCGTCATCAGCAAGCGCTCGACGTGCGGGTTTTGGTTGGACACGTAGAGCACGTATTCCTCGGTGGCACGGCTGTAGTTGCCGATCGCCACGCGGGGCTCCATGGCGTTGGGCACCAGGCGGTTGTTGATCAGGTCCAGCTTGGTCACATGGTGGGCGTTGGCAAAGGCGGCATCGACATTGCCTTTGTCGCCCAGCACCCATTTGTAGCACTTGTTGTTAGGAGCGGCGTCGTGCAGTTGCGGGCCGGTGGCGGCATCGCGTACGTCCACCACGGCGGGCAGCACGTCGTAATCGACTTGCACGGCTTCGGCCGCGTTTTTGGCTTGCTCCAGCGTGTCGGCGATCACCATGGCCAGTTGGTCGCCCACGTGGCGCACTTTGCCTAGGGCCAGCACTGGATGCGGCGGCTCATTCATAGGCGTGCCGTCGGGGTTGTTGATCAGCCAGCCGCAAGGCAGGCCGCCCATCTTGCCTTCGAGGTCTTTGCCGATAAAGATACGCACCACGCCCGGCATGGCGGACGCCGCGCTGATATCAATGCTTTTGATCACGGCATGCGCGTGCGGGCTGCGCACAAAGACGGCGTAGCTTTGCGCTTGCATGGTGATGTCGTCGGTGTACTGACCGGCACCGGTCAGGAAGCGGTAGTCTTCTTTTCGACGAACGGACTCGCCGATATGCGGGAGGTTGGAAAAATCTGAGGCACCCATATTGCTTGCTCCTTGAATGGTTTAGGCAGAAGCCATGGCAGCAGCACCCTGCTGCACGGCTTTGACAATGTTTTGGTAACCGGTGCAACGGCACATATTGCCTTCCAGGTGCGTGCGCACTTCTTCGGCACTGGCGTTGGGGTGTTTGGCGCACAGGTCGATAGCGCTCAAGACCATGCCCGGGGTGCAGAAACCGCACTGCAAACCGTGGCAGTCTTTGAAAGCCGCTTGCATGGGGTGCATGGTTCCGTCTGGCGCGGCCAGGCCTTCGATGGTGGTGATCTCGGCACCGTCCGCCTGCGCGGCCAGGATGTTGCAGGATTTGACGGCGTGGCCGTCTTTGATCACGGTGCAGGCGCCGCACTGGGCGGTGTCGCAGCCCACGTGGGTGCCTGTCATATGCAAGTGCTCGCGCAGCACCTGCACCAGCAGGGTATGGGGCGGGACGTCCACTGAAACCTGGCGGTTATTAACCTTCAATTGAACCTGCATAACGTATGTCTCCGGGAGGGGTTGTAGGAACGAATAGCTTTGGCATTATGTTCCGTGGAAAAGGCCGCTTACCCTAGTGAAAACCCTTGAATGCCCCCTTATTAAAAAGCGATTTGTTCCCTATTGGTGCACTTGGCTTGGTCTGGGCTTGCGATGCACTGTAGGCGCAAGCCCCAAGCCTGCTAAGCCCAGGGCGAAAGCGTGGTGGGTCGCACGTGTTCAGGACTTGACTTGGTTCGTCTGATTGAATGGTTCGTCGCATCCTCAATTGCGCAACCTTTGGGCCGCGTAGGCAAGGGCGCGGACCATATCAGCGGTAAATAGATGCGAGCCCCCTCAAAACAAGGCAAAACCCACGCTAAGTGCTTGGTTTTTACCGCTTTTTGCCATTACAATGCCAGCTTCACGACCAAACGGGCGGGTAATTACCGCCCGTTTTTTTTGGTCGATCGTTTTTAGAGGCTGCCTATTTGGGCAGTCGGACAGCTTGGAAAGCGGGCATCAGCAACGTGGCTTGGCAAGACATCGTGCGTCAAATTGTGGTCGGTCTGGGATACGACCTGGTGGAGCTGGAACGCTCTGCCGGAGGCCTGTTGCGGGTCACGATAGACCTGCCTTGGGTGCAAGCGGCACCGGGCGCTTTGCAAGACGAGCAGTTTGTGACGGTGGAAGATTGCGAGAAGGTGACGCGCCAGTTGCAATTTACCTTAGAGGTGGAGGGCACGGCCTACAGCCGCCTGGAGGTGTCCTCGCCAGGGATTGACCGTCCCTTGCGGCACGAGGCAGATTTTGAGCGTTTTGCCGGGCAGGTGGTTGATATCACCTTGCGCGAGCCGATTGGTGCGGCGGGCGGCGGCGTGGTCAATGCCAAGCGTAAGAAGTTTCGCGGCACGCTGGAGCGGGTTGCTGAGGCAACCGGCGCTGCGCATTGGCAGATTGTGTGGAGCGAGGCGCCGGCCATCAAGCCGGGCCAGAAGGTGAGCAAGAAGCGGCCCGCGTCGCCCTTGCAGGCCATGGGGTTCGCGCTGGATGAATTGAAAGAGGCGCGTCTGGCGCCCATTGTCAGCTTTAAGGGGCGTGGCAAGGGGCAGGGCGAGGCGCTGCCGGAGCCGGGGGCCGATGGCGCCGGTGAAGCGAGTTAGCGGTACTGGGTTGCGATGAACAAGGCTTTTGGATAGCACTTGTTTTTGTTTGTGAATTGAATTGTCAGGAGAGTGAAGGCATGAATCGCGAATTGTTGATGTTGGTAGAGGCGATCTCCCGTGAGAAAAACGTGGAGCGCGATGTGGTGTTGGGGGCCGTAGAGGCCGCCTTGGCGCAAGCCACCAAAAAGCTCTATGTGGGGGACGTGGATATCCGCGTCGCCCTGGACCGCGACAGCGGTAATTACGAAACCTTCCGCCGCTGGCACGTGGTGCCAGACGAAGCCGGCCTGCAATTGCCGGACCAGGAGATTTTGCTGTTTGAAGCCAAAGAGCAAATTTCCGACATCGAGGTCGATGAGTACATCGAAGAGCCGATTGAGTCGGTGCCCATTGGCCGTATTGGCGCCATGGCGGCCAAGCAAGTGATTTTGCAAAAAATTCGCGACGCAGAACGCGAAATGCTGCTCAACGACTTTATGTCACGCGGAGACAATATTTTTGTCGGAACCGTCAAGCGCATGGACAAGGGTGATGTGATCGT
>CAJBBZ010000262.1 GCA_903951445.1 uncultured beta proteobacterium | reverse complement strand
TAGCTCATCATTTCGCCAAAAAATATTGAGTAGTTTTCTTCTTCCATGACGATCCTAGTGGTTATTTTATTTTCGGTATGAATGTTTCAGCCAATAAAAATCAACATAATGCGAAATTTGGCCCGAGTGGCGGCTTAGTTTCCGGACTATAGGAGGAGCAGAGGATCGGGACTAAGGGCATCAATTGATTGCAGTGAGCCATTCATCTGGATGAACATCGATATCCTCTAATGCCCTATAGATAGCGTTGGTCAATTTGTCACTGAAGTCAGCACTAGTTACCTTCAAACCTATTGGCATAGGTACTAGTTCCACCTCAAAATCACCCATTCTTTGTAGCTCATTGCAAATAGCAGATCGATAAGCATCCACCATAGACAGCTTCAATGTTTCCACATCACGAACAGAGACGATGGCGCTGTCGTGGATCATCAGTACCGGTCGCTTGATGTTCATGAAAAAAATCATCATCACTTCATAGGCGATCTGACTGTCCAGCTTCTGAAGTCTCAATCCGTAGCCCGTATTGAAGTTACCAGTAATCCCGGGATGAAGCTTATACAGTGCATTCTCTAGCGCCTTGGCCTTCTCCAAGGACATGTTCAAATTCCGGGCCAGTGACTTTGCTGCGGCCCCCTTGTGCTTGCGGCTATCCCTGTTGATCAAGGTATTGAATGCCACTTTGACGGTATTTCTATCAAACCCAACGACCTCGTATGGGTCACCGCTGAAGTTGTCGCCTTGAAGGTGGTACAGTAAATGCGGATGCATGCCTGAGTAGTCAATTTCTAACGTTGGCTCATTATCAAAGCGAAGATCTTTTCGCTGACTTTTTGGGAGATTTTGAAGCTGACAATAGAACCGACCGCCTTCTTCAAAACTGCCATTGTTGAAGATGCGGGTCATGGTGGTTTGCATGGCTGGCAGCGTGACATCGCCGAGACTGATTTGCGTCTTTGCCCACACATCGTCAGCGGTCTTCAAAAGCCTCTCAGTGCCTTCAATCAAGTCTGGGTGCTGCCCTCGGTAGGCCTGAGTTATTGGAAGTGATATCGAGCGCTCCTTGGCCTTTTGCGATGTTTTTATCTTGTCTCGAAGTTGCACATAAGACGCCAACGGATTTCGAATAATCTCATGCTGAAATGAGATAGGTTGATCGGCTATTTCATTGCGCCATTTATCCGAGATGACGTATGCAAAAGGTAAGTCATTGACCTGCGACGATCCATCAAATTTCATCACTCGTCTACCGTCTACCTTTAGCAAGTAGCCTTCATCGATTAGCCACAGCAAAGCCGTTAAAACTAGTCGGTTGTGGGCAGCACTCCGCTGGGTTTTCCCGCCATACACCTCATCGTCAGTGACTATCCTGATCCATTGGCTTTCCTTGTAAGCGCCCGACACCTCCAAGGAGGTTAGAACGGCATTGAAGGCAGGCGAGAAGTCTTTGTAGACCTGCCGAACGCTGCTCCGGGAACGCCTGCATCGCTCCGCCAGCTTATCAACCAGCTCAAGCAACTTGTGGGAGGTGCTGATGCAGTTGAAGCGAAGGTAGACGTAGGATTTTTCGTCCTTGAATTTCATTTGCTGTGTATTCAAATTTAGCTCCATTAGTGATAACTCACTAATTTTTTTCTTTGCCCAGTAAAGATTCTTCTCTTCGAAGATTTTCTTCAAATACCTTAAAGATCGTTAAATCATATGTGGGGTTGTAGGTAGGATTACTTCTGTTTATATGCCTCAGAATTTGTTGCGCCGCAAAGTAACTTAAAGATGCTCTACTTGCGTAGAATCCACTCAATCCCAACCACCCATAGGCAGCAGCGGCTATACCCCATTTGGTAGTTTCTTTATCAAAGAAAATAGTTCTTAGATTTATGTGAAAAATAGAATTTAATATTTCAAAAATAAATGTTTGCATAACCATTGCTACGAGTCCATAGAAGATTGAAATAAAAAGTAACATCATGTTTGGAGTTAAAAATCGCCAATCCAATTTTATTCTCGCTCTCCCTTTTGCATTTCTACTTAATACGCAGCATTCCAAGTCATTTTTAGAATCAAGTTTGTAAACGCCATCGACAGCACAAAGCGCTCCAAACCTATAGAATAAAATTAGATATATAATATTAATTAATTCATTCATTTTTTAAAATTTTAAAAGGAATTTAGATTGACTGTCGTAAAGATTACGATATAATTAATGCTTCAAAACCTGTTCGTCAGCAGTTGACTGAAAGGCGTACCAATTAGGTTCACGTTCGTGAGGCAAGACTTGGAATCTCGATAGGTCTTGTATTTTCGCCTAGTAATTTTCGCCGTCGCCGCTTTCATGTGCCAGCAATATGCCGAACAAATTCATTTTCAATATATAGGCAATTGCAAAATATGTCGATACATTTTTTCAAAATTTCAAGATGATTTGAAATAATTACTTTATTTACCATGATAACTTCCCTCCTTAAAATATCTGCTATATTTGCAGATCACTTCCATTGAAGATACCTCAGTTTTACTCAACCGATCGCTACTACTCGTTGAGCCACGCCAACGTGAATTGTCCGCAGAATCCCGTAATACTGTCCCTTTGCCAAAATGTTCACTGGTTGAAATAATTCTCACTATTTGAATATCCCCCACTAAACAATCGTATTCCGCCTTAGCTATGAAACTCACGGCCGGAAAGGCTACGCTTGGGTTGTGTCGATTTCTTACTTCGTCAACAATTACTAGCGGGCCATATAACTCGACGGTAGTCTGGTCGTAATAAATTGATTCAAATTCATTTTCAATGACCTTAATCCAAACCGGCTCAGAACAGACAAATTGTGCGCCCGACAATGCAAGTAGAAATAATGCGATGCGTTTCATGGGTATCCCTTTTTACCGATTGATCAGTGCTGCGCCAGATACGCCAATTTCACTTTGGCCCATAAGGCCACGGTGAATACCTTTCAACCCGCTAAATCCATATATGCGTCCGGCAATCATTCCAGCTACCGCTCCTACGGTGTCAGCATCACCGCCACGATTGATCGCATCCACAACCGCATCCTTGAAGGAGCTAGTACGCTTGACCGAATACCATGCACTGGCATAGGTATCAGCAACGTAGCCCGAATTCTTTATAGGCCGATCACGCAAATGATCGTATTGCGGCAAAGGTCTACCCTCAAAAAGCTCATGCGCCAGCGCGGCGGTGTAGGTAATGCTGTCCGCGCTGCCATGTGTCAGCAGGGCCTGCGCCACAGACTCCCCGATAGCGGCGCTCAGGTTGTTACGGTTCCAGATGATGCAAGGCGCTAGTCGCATGATGCACCCATTCCCGCTACTGCGCTCATCAGCTGAACCGGTATATGGGTAGCGAGTCTCATTGACGCGATTCAGCGCCCCCAGCACGGTCATCCCGATGTCCCAAGCTGGTTGCCCCGGCCTTGTACCGAACTTGCCGGTGTTCATCCAGTCGAGGAAGTTCTGTTGAATGGTGGCTCCGCAGAACTTGCCCTTGGATATGTAGGCGTCCGCAATGGCTAAGGCCATCGATCCATCATCGCTGTATTCGCCTTTGCTAGCATTGTGATAGCCACCAGATGTGAATGTCGTGACCAACTCACCTTCGCATGGTTTCGTAAACTCAAGAGGCACTCCCATGGCGTCGCCAACAAATAGTCCCCACCACAGGCCTGCAGCCTGATCGTCTGTCATCAGTGATTTCATTTCAGCATCCCTCCGCAGGGTTGTTGACTAGATTGGCCAGAGCTTTCTTTAGATTTCTGGTTACCTTCGCGATGTGAGGCGTGGGAACTTCCCTGTTCCGCCTGCTGTCCCGTCCAACGGAATACAGTAAGTCTCGGTAGAGTCGCTCGACTTTTCCTAGCAACTGATAAGTCTCAGGCCCAATCAAGCGGTTCATCTGGTTCAGAAACGCTTCTTGTTCCTCTGCCATACGTTTTTCTCTGGCACTTCGGATTTTTAGCTCAAAATCTTCAAGGCTCATCCCCCCATCGCCGATGCCTTGCTCCAGTAACCTAGAAAGCGCATATTCAAGATCTGATGCCTCCTTATCCGAGGCTTCAAAGTAGCGCCCAATTTTTGAAACCGGGAACTTGATGACTGTTCCGGGCGTAAAGGGCCCCGTAATGATTTGCAGCCAGACCGTCTTTGCTGCCCCGTCGACGTTGACGCATTTGCCCCCAACATAGCCAGACCCGTCAACGGTGAGGTTGACATATCTGCCTACGGTTGCCCATTTGCCGCCATCGTAAGGTCGTAGGCACATGGCCTTGATACCAGCTTGATAGCGTACTTCTCCGAGCTGAAGGCTAGCGGGTTTGAATAGCAGTTCTTCTAGGTTCATTTGCGGCTCCAGTCATGTTGTTGCTTTTTTAGACTGCTCCCTTTTCGAGCCTGTTGTCAACCTCACTGCGAAAAATAAAGTTGAGACAAAACGCTCTGAAAAGGGTATCCGCCCGCGTGTGTGCTCGCGTACGCGTAATAGATAGGGATCTGAAAAGAGGCGACTGGCTATCAAGCCGTCAAAGTTCGAGCAAGCGTTAAATCAGGGGGCAACCCACGGGACAAAATTTACTGTTTTGAAGGGTAAAAATAATTCGAACAGCCATAAGTTGTTGATTTGAATATACAATTTTGGATGCTATGGCGAGTTCGTTCCCTCTCTCCGGCACCAATGCAATCAATGCCTAAGCCTCGCTTTAATTGTGCGGGGCTTTTTGTTTTTTGTATCAGAAAGCAACCAATAAAGCCAATTGGCTGAAATGATCTGCTAGCTTGATGAAATAGCAACCAAAAGCAAAAATTTAAATGTGTCGCCAATGTGCCGCAGAAAACCCAGAAGTCATTCCATCTAAAGCAAACATTGGGGCGCTGGGCCCCGTACCTGCGAAAAGCCAGCCAAGGGTGCGCGCTGGCCCCTGCGGCTATCAAAAAACCAAATTTCAGCCCAGCGAGGGCATAGTCAAACAGTTTTGGCGAATCAGCACAGACAAGTTCTGCACAGCCTGGTCCAGGCCACGCGTGGTTTGGCCCATGCTGGTAGCGGCGTCTTGCGGCTTGGAACGCAGGGAGGCCATCAGGTTGTCCTGGGCGCGGGCTGCGGCTAAATTAGGTGTTGTAACTGACATATTGCTGCTCCGTTGGGATCCACCCGGCCCGTGGCGGGGTGTTGGCTAACTCGGACTGGCCTCGTGTCTGGGAATTGACACGATTGCCGCTCAGCTTGAAACATGCAATGTTCGTGCCTGCCGTTTTCGGCAAGGCTTTGCCGGTTTTTTGTCAGAAAGCGAAGAAAAGCCCGCCTGAGGCAGGCAAAACTGACACGGCGCGAGGCGCCGGGCGGCAATCAGTGCCCGGCGTCTTGGTAGCTGGCGTAGGCCGCGTCCACCCCGGCGCCACGGCTAAAGCGGTGGCCTTCAGCGGCCAGCACGATTTCCAGCGCCGCCAGGGTTTGCAGCACGCAGTCCGGGCGCGCGTTGTAGCCCATGGCGCCTACGCGCCAAACCTTGCCCGCCAGGGGGCCAAAGCTGGTGCCAATTTCGATGTTGAAATCGTTGAGCAAAGCGGCGCGCAGTTTGTCGCCGTTGATGCCCTCGGGTACGTACACACCGGTGACATTGGGCATTTTGTTCGCCTGGTCGCCGTAGAGCTTGAGGTTCATACCTTGCAGACCCGCCGTCACCGCGCGCGAGGCGGCAGCGTGGCGCGCATAGGCCGCTGGCAGGCCTTCTTGCACAAATATGCGCGCGCATTCGCGCGAGCCATACAGCATGGTGGTGGCCTCGGTATGGTGGTTCAGGCCTGCGTCGCTCCAGTAGTCCATCACCATGGCCAGGTCCATGTAGTTGGACGCGATACGCTGCCCGGCGCCCGGTACATAGCCCGCCGGTTGCAAGCCGGCTTCGATATGGCGGCGCCGGTAAATCGTTCGCGCCATGTTGTCAGACAAAGTAATCGGTGCCGCGCCCGAGGGGCCTGCCAAACACTTTTGCAAACCGGCGGTCACCGCGTCAATCTGCCATGCGTCCACCGGCAAAGGCGTACCGCCGCAGGAGGCGGTGGCATCAACTTGCAACATGGCGCCATAACGGTGGCACAAGGCGCCCAGCCCGTCCAAAGGTTGCAGCATGGTGGTGGAGGTGTCGCCTTGGCACACGGCCACCAGCTTGGGCGAAAAGTCTTTGATAGCCGCTTCGATCTGGGCCAGGTCAAACACAGTGCCCCAGGGCGCTTGCACCACGCGCACATTGGCTGCACAGCGCTGCGCGATTTCATTGAGCAATTGGCCAAAACGCCCGAAGCTGCACACCAGCACTTTGTCGCCCGGCTCGATGGCCGAAAGCATCACCATCTCAATGGCCGAGCGGGCGGTGCCGTCCAGCACCAAGGTCCAATCATTTTGCGTTTCAAAGAACTGGCGGTACAGCACCATGGTCTCGCGCATCATGCGCCGGAACTGCGGGTCAAACTGCCCCAGCAATTGCGAGGACATGGCCTTCAGGACGCGGGGGTCGGCGTTGATGGGGCCGGGCCCCATCAGCAGGCGCGGGGCGAAATGCAATTCGTCCAGCGCACTTGCGGGATGGGCCAGGAGAGACAAGGGGGGGAGTGGTATACCGGACATATGAAAGTATGATAGCAAATTGTTAACAAAAACCCGGACCGCCCTGGCATGAACGCTCCCCTGCACACGGCTGCTTTTATCAGCGCCAATTTGTACAAAGACTCGGTGGCGCTGATGCGTGTCGCCCAAGGTTTACTGGCCCTTCCCGGCGTAGTCAACGCCACGCTGCAAATGGGCAACCCGGCCAACAAAGACATTTTGCGCGAAGCCGGCCTGCTGCACAAAGCCGTGCAAGACGCCGGGCCCAGCGACGTGATGGTGGTGGTGCAGGCGCGCAGCGCCGCCGAGTGTGCCGCTGCGGTGGACAGCTGCCAAGCGCAGCTAGCGGGCACGCAAGCCTCAGGCGCAGGCGCCGGTGAGGCGCAAGCCCTGCCCCGCACCAACTTAGCCATGGGCCATGCTGCTTTGTCTGGTGCCAATATGGCGCAAATTTCGGTGCCTGGCCCGTATGCCGCTGCCGAGGCGCTCAAGGCCATCAAGCTGGGCATTAATGTATTTTTGTTCAGCGACAACGTGCCCCTGGCGCAAGAGGCCGCACTCAAGCAAGAGGCCACGCGGCGCGGCCTCTTGGTCATGGGCCCGGACTGCGGCACCGCCATCATCGGCGGCGTGCCCCTGGGTTTTGCCAACGCGGTGCGCCGCGGCAATATCGGCCTGGTAGCGGCTTCGGGCACCGGCTTGCAGGAAGTCAGCACGCAGATTCACCGCATGGGCGGCGGCGTCAGCCACGCCATAGGTACCGGCGGACGCGATGTCTACGAGGAAGTCGGCGGCGCCACCATGTTGCAAGGCATAGGCCTGCTGGCCGCAGACCCCGGCACCAAAGTCATTGCCATTGTTTCCAAGCCACCGGCGCCTGCCGTGGCCGAGCGCGTGTTGGCTGCCTTGAAGGCAAGCGGCAAGCCCTCGGTGGTGCTGTTTTTAGGCGCTACTGCAAGCGCGCCCCAAGCGGGTAAAGGCGCAGCGCTGCGCATAGTGCACACTTTGGTGGACTGCGCGGCGATGGCAGTGCGTCTGGCAGGCGCTAAGCGCCAGGCCCCGGCGCATTACCCACTGCCGCGCAAACCGGTGTTTGCCAAAAGCCAAAAATATTTGCGCGCGCTGTACGCCGGTGGCACCTTCACTGCCGAGGCGCAAAGCCTATGGGCCGCTGCCGGACTCCAGGTCTGGTCCAACGTACCGCTAGACCCGGCGCTTGCCCTGCCCCACCCGCGCCAAGCCAGCCGCGAACACAGCGCCTTGGACTTGGGCGACGACGCATTTACCGTAGGCCGCCCGCACCCCATGATCGACCAGGCCGCGCGCATCGAGCGATTGATGATGGAGGCAGCCGACCCCAGCGTGCGCGTCATCTTGCTGGACGTGGTCATCGGCTGGGGCGCGCACAGCAACCCGGCTGCCGAACTGGCTAGCGCCATCGTGCAAGCCAAAGCATTGGCCCGCAAACGCGGACGGCAACTAGCCATCGTCGGCTTTGTCTGCGGCACCGAGGCCGATCCGCAAGTGCTGTCGCAACAAGAGGCTTTGTTACGCAAAGCCGGTATGGTGTTGGCGGGCAATAGCGCGAACGCAGCCTGGCTGGCCGGGCAGTGGCTGCGATGAACCAACCCCCTGCCCCGGCGCGCAAACGTGTGGTGGTGGCACTGGGCGGCAACGCAGCCTACCCGCCCACCATCAAAGGCACAGCAGACGAACAACTGGCCTTGATGCGCCAGGTCTGCGGGCATTTGGTAGAGATCATCCGCGCCGGTTGGCAATTGGTGCTCACCCATGGCAACGGGCCGGTGGTGGGCAATATTTTGTACCGCATGGCGCGCACCGCCGATGAATTACCGCCCATGCCCATGGATGTGTGCGTGGCGCATTCGCAAGGCGGAATGGGCTATATGCTGCAACAAAGTTTTGCCAATGTGCTGGTCGATAGCGGCATGGATATTGTGGTGTCTTGCGTAGTGACCGAAGTGGAAGTTGATGCCGACGACCCGGCCTTTGCCAACCCGACCAAACCAGTAGGCAAGTTTTTTAGCGAAACCGATGCGCGCGACATGGCGCAAAAAACCGGCTGGCATTTCGCGGAAGATTCCGGTCGTGGCTGGCGGCGCATGGTGGCCAGCCCTAAGCCGAAAAAAATTCTTGACCTCAAAACCATTGATGCATTGCTTGATGCCGGTGTGATCCCCATCGCCTGCGGCGGCGGCGGCATACCAGTGCTGCATGGTGCCAACGGGCATTGGACCGGCGTACCTGCCGTCATCGACAAAGACCTGACCAGCGCCATGCTGGCCGCGCATTTACATGCGGACGCCTTGATCATGCTCACCGGCGTGGACCGCGTGGCCCTGGATTTCAACAAGCCCACGCAGCGCTGGCTAGACCACATGACTTTGGCCCAGGCCCGCGACTACAGCGCGCAAGGCCAATTCCCGGCAGGCAGCATGGGCCCCAAAATCGACGCGGCCATGAGTTACCTGCAAGAGCTGCCCAACGCCAACCACGAGGGCGAAGTCATCATCACCTCGCTGGAGCATGCGTACGACGCCTTAATGGGCAAAGCGGGCACACACATCACCTTGCAAACACCCCAGCCGTGAGCACCGACACCCTGGCGCTGGCGCGCGTCCCCGGCTTTGAAAGCACGCACTACGCGCTGCGGGACGGGTACATCGTCTGGACGGGCGAGACCTCGCACAGCGACCATCCGCGCAATTTGGCAAACCCTTGGCAAGCCGGGCCTGCGCACTACCAAACCGCAGCACTGCGCAAGGGCGCAGCACTGGCCTGGCACGCACTGCAAACACAAGCGCGCCCGGGCCTGTTGGCCTGGCTGGGCGGCGAGGCTTTGCCTTTTCCTTTGAGCCTGGCAGAGTCGCGCCTGTACGATTTGGCGCAAGCAATAAACAGTCAAAACCTGGCGGCTTTTGAAGCGGCCTGCATGCGCCTGCTGGGATTGGGTGTGGGCCTCACGCCCACCGGCGACGACCTAATAGGCGCGGTGTTTTTTACCCTGCGCCACGCGCCCATAGCCCAATGGCACGCCGCCATGCCAGCCCTGCGCACCCGCATCAGCCACGCCGCGCAAAGCGCCAGCAACCCGATCAGCGCCGCGCTGCTGGACGACTTATTGCAAGGCAGCAGTTACCGCGCTTTGCACGAATTTTTTGATGCTCTGCACGCGCAGCAAACACCTGCTATCGAAGACGCTATGCGCGCCCTGCTGCGTATAGGCGCGAGCTCCGGCGGCGATATGCTGGCCGGCGTGCTGCTGACCCTGTTAACTCCCCAACTTCCTGCCAAGCCACTATGAACCTAAGCACCAACACCCTACTGACCCAAGCGCCTACCGTGCTCAATATCGGCATCGATGGTTTTAACGAAAGTATCAGCCAACATGGCGGCCAAGTGGAACATCTGCCCTGGCGCCCGCCGGGCAATGCCGACCCGCTACTGGCCTGGAATTTGGCGCGCCTGATGGACGATGCGCGCATCACCGCCGCCAACGCCGAGGCTTGCAAACGCATCATCCAATCGCGCCCGATGTGGGAAGACATTGCGATGCGCGCCGACGGTGTGTGGCCGGAAATGAAAGGCACCCGCCTCTTGCTTCACGCCGGCCCGCCAGTGGCCTGGGAGGCGATGTGCGGCCCCATGCACGGCGCCATGGTCGGCGCGGTGCTTTATGAAGGCTGGGCCAAAACCCCCGAGCAAGCGCAAAAAATGCTGGCGCGTGGCGATATCGAATTTGCCCAATGCCACGACTTTGCTGCGGTGGGCCCCATGACTGGCATCATCAGCGCCTCTATGCCTTTGATCCAGGTGCGCGACGCCACGCATGGCAACGTGGCCTACACCAATATCAACGAAGGTATTGGCCGCTGCCTGCGCTTTGGCGCCAACGGCCCGGATGTGTTGCAAAAACTCAAATGGTTTGAAGACGTGCTGGCCCCGGTGCTCAAAGCGGCGGTGCGCCACAAATTTGATAAGACCGGCGGCATCGACCTCAAAGCCATTCAGTCGCAAGCGCTGCTCATGGGCGACGAAGTACACAGCCGCAATGCCGCATCTACCGCTTTGTTTTTTATGGCCTTGGCGGTCCCCTTAGCGGCAGAACACAAAGACTTGTCACAAGACCAGATTCACCAAAGTCTGGACTTTGTGGCCAAGACTTCGCAGTTTTTCCTCAACTACTCCATGGCCTCGTGCAAAGCCATCATGGACGCGGCGCATGGGGTGCCTTATAGCTCGGTGGTCACGGCTACCGCGCGCAACGGTACCGAAACCGGCCTGCGCATTAGCGGCCTGGGCAAGCAGTGGTTTACCGCCACCTCGGACTTACCCCAAGGCTTGTTCTTCCCCGGCTTTAAACAAGAAGACGCCTGCCCAGATATTGGCGACAGCGCCATCACCGAGACCGCCGGTTTAGGCGGTTGCTCGTTTGCCGCCTCGCCCGCGCTGACGCTGCTGGCCGGTGGCTCGGTCAGCGACGCGGTGCGCTACAGCCGCGAGATGTACGAAATTACGGTGACCAAAAACCCGGCGCTCAGCTTGCCGGCTTTGGACTTTGAAGGCGCGCCCTGCGGCATCGATGTGCGCAAAGTGCTGGACACCGGCATTCGCCCTGTCGTGACTACCGGCATTGCGCATAAGCAAGCGGGCGTAGGCCAAATTGGCGCGGGCATTGTGCGCGTGCCCATGGCCTGTTATGCCAAAGCGCTGGACGCGATGGCCACCCAATTTTTGAATGACTGAAAGAGCCCCATGCGCCAAACCCTGACTTCCCCGCGCGGCATGGTTACCGCGCCCCACCACCTGGCCGCAGGCAGCGCCTGCGCCGTGCTGCGCGAAGGTGGCAATGCCATCGAAGCCATGGTCGCCGCTGCGGCCACGATTGCCGTGGTCTATCCGCACATGAACGCCATCGGCGGTGACGGCTTTTGGCTGATCTCCGAGCCCGGCCAGGCGCCGGTGGCCATCGATGCCTGTGGCCGCGCGGCGGGCGCGGCGACGATTGATTTTTATGCGAGCCAAGGCCTCAAAGCCATTCCCGGTCGCGGCCCGCTGGCGGCCAATACCGTGGCCGGTGCGATTTCGGGTTGGCAAGAGGCGCTGGTGCATAGCGCGCGCATGGGCGGCACCTTACCCACATCGCGTTTATTGCAAGACGCGATTTGGTACGCCCGCGAAGGCGCACCAGTGACGCAAAGCCAGGTCAATTTCACCACCAAATTTTTGCCCGAACTGGCAAACGTGCCGGGCTATGCCGGGCAGTTTTTGGACCCGGCGCAAAGCGCTGCTCACAGCCCCACCGTGCCGCACGTGGACACCTTGCGCCGCTACCCTGCGCTGGCCACCACCCTGCAAACCTTGGCCGATAAAGGCCTGGATGATTTTTATCGGGGCGGCGTGGCCGCTGCCATTGCGGCTGAGCACGAACGCCTAGGCGGCCCTTTGCGCTTGGCGGACTTGCATGCCCATCGCGCCAGCAGCGTGCAGCCGCTCAGCGTCAAGATCAGCGGGGCCACGCTCTTCAATATGACGCCGCCCACGCAAGGCATTGCGTCCCTCATGATCTTGGCGATTTTTGACCGGCTGCGGCTGCGCCATGGCATCCGCGAGGCTGACGGTGCGCCCTATTTGCATGCGCTGGTAGAAGCGACCAAGCAAGCCTTCAAAGTACGCAACCGCTATGTGGCCGATCCGGCGACCATGGCCGCGATGGGCGTCACACCGCAGCAGTTTTTAAGCGACAGCTTTATCGATCAATGCGTGGAGGCGGTGGATATGCACAAAGCCCTGCCTTGGCCCGAACGCAGCATTCCTGGCGACACGATTTGGATGGGCACAGCTGATAGCCAAGGCCGCATGGTCAGCTATATCCAAAGCGTGTATTGGGAGTTTGGCTCAGGCGTGGTCTTGGCAGACACTGGCGTGGCCTGGCAAAACCGGGGCTCCAGCTTTTCGCTGGACAGCGCCTCGCACCTGGCGCTGGCGCCGCACAAAAAACCCTTTCATACCCTCAACCCGGCGCACGCGCGCTTTGACGACGGGCGCCACATGGTCTATGGCAATATGGGCGGCGACGGGCAGCCACAAAGCCAATCAGCCGTGTTTAGCCGCTATGCGTTGTACGGCCAGACTTTGCAACAAGCCGTCAGCGCGCCGCGCTGGCTGCTGGGCAAAACCTGGGGCCAGGAAACTACCACCCTCAAGTTTGAAAACCGCTTTGACCCGCAAGTGCTACAAACCCTGGCCGCTGCCGGGCATGACGTGGAAGTGCTGAACGACTACAGCGACACCATGGGCCACGCTGGGGCCATCGTGCGCCAGGGCAATGGCTTGTACCTGGGCGCGGCGGATCCGCGTAGCGATGGGGTGGTGGCGGCGTATTGAACCTCACCTCGCACAAAAGATTTTCACCCCG
>CAJBBZ010000261.1 GCA_903951445.1 uncultured beta proteobacterium | reverse complement strand
TTGATGTGCGCGGTGAGCTTGCGCAGCGCCTGGCTCATCAGCCGCGCTTGCAGGCCGGGCAGGGAGTCGCCCATTTCGCCTTCCAGCTCGGCCTTGGGGGTAAGGGCGGCCACCGAGTCCACCACGATCAAGTCCACCGCGCCCGAGCGCACCAGGCTGTCCACAATCTCTAGCGCTTGCTCGCCGGTGTCGGGCTGGCTGATCAGCAGGTCTTGCAGGTTGACGCCGAGCTTTTGCGCGTATTGGATGTCTAGCGCGTGCTCGGCATCGACAAATGCGCACTGGCCGCCCAGTTTTTGCATTTCGGCGATCACTTGCAGGGTGAGCGTGGTTTTGCCAGAGGACTCCGGGCCGTAGATTTCGACCACCCGGCCGCGCGGCAGGCCGCCTACGCCCAGGGCAATGTCCAGGCCCAGCGAGCCGGTGGAGACGACCTGGATGTCCTCGATCACTTCGCCTTCGCCCAGGCGCATGATGGTGCCTTTGCCAAATTGCTTTTCGATTTGGGCAAGCGCCACTTGCAGGGCTTTGGCTTTTTCAGCGTTGGCGGCGAAATTTTTAACGGGTGCGTCCATGGTGATCTCCTGTGCGTAAAGGGTAGTGTTACTGGGGCAAACCGGCCTCTGGTATTAACTACAGGCTGGATGCTTGAACAGTAGTTTACGCGGATATTGAAACCTGTAAACTAAAAATTTAGTCAGTTTGTATTACTATATAGGGCCATGCAAGCAAGCCCGTCTTTGCCCCCCGATACCTGGCGCTACAACCATGTCGGCCACTGGCTGCGCCTGGCCCTAGAGCGCTTTGATGCGAGGGTGATGGCGCTGATGGCGCGCCACCCTGGTGTGTCTTTGGGCTTGTCCAATCTGGCGCAGCGCGGCCAGTTGACGGCGGCGCATTGGCATATCAGCCGCCATTTGCCGCCCGAGGGCGCCCGCCTGACCGATCTGGCCCAGCGCGCCGGTATGCGCAAGCAGGCCATGGCCACGCTGGTCAAGCAGTGCGAAGCCTGGGGCATGGTGCAGCGCGAGGACGATGCGCTGGATGCGCGGGCGCGCCGGGTGTGTTTCACGCCCACCGGCCTGGCCTGGCTGGCTGCTTACCGCGACAGCGTGGCGCAGGCCGAGGCGGAGCTGCGCGCCGCCGTGGGTGACGACGTTGCCACGGTGGTGGCGCTGGGGCTGGAGGCCTACGGCGCTGCCCCCTAGAATGGCTTGGCCAACGCACTGACCACACATAGCGCGCACAGCGCAAGGAGACAAGCATGCGTATATTGATCGCCGAAGATGATCAGGTACTCGCCGACGGCTTGCTGCGCGCGCTGCGCAGCGCCGGCGCCGCAGTGGACCATGTGGCCAGCGGCAGCGAAGCCGACGCGGCACTGATGACCAACTCCGAGTTTGATTTGCTGATTCTGGACTTGGGTCTGCCCAAAATGCACGGCCTGGAAGTGCTCAAGCGCTTGCGGGCGCGCGGCTCCTCTTTACCCGTGTTAATTTTGACGGCAGCCGACAGCGTGGAAGAGCGCGTCAAAGGCTTGGATTACGGTGCCGACGACTACATGGCCAAACCCTTTAGCCTGCAAGAACTAGAAGCGCGCGCGCGCGCCCTGGTGCGCCGGGGCATGGGCGCGGCTAGCAGCAACATCAAGCATGGGCCGCTGGTGTATGACCAATCGGGGCGCGTGGCCACCATCGACGGCAAGATGGTGGAGCTGTCGGCGCGCGAGCTAGGCCTGTTGGAAGTACTGTTGCAACGCACAGGCCGCCTGGTCAGCAAAGACCAGTTGGTGGAGCGTTTGTGCGAATGGGGCGAAGAGGTGAGTAATAACGCCATCGAGGTGTATATCCACCGCTTGCGCAAGAAAATTGAAAAAGGCCCCATCCGCATCGCTACCGTGCGCGGCTTGGGCTATTGCCTGGAAAAAATCCCGAATTGAAAGTCTTTCAAAGCGAACAGCGCTCGCTGTTCGGCGAAATTCTGGACTGGATGCTCACGCCCATCCTGTTGCTGTGGCCGATCAGCTTGGTGCTGACTTGGTTGGTGGCGCAGGGCATTGCGGGTAAACCGTTTGACCGGGCGCTGGAATACAACGCGGGTGTGCTCGCCCAATACGTTACGGTGCAGCACGCGCAGGTGCATTTTTCGCTGCCCCAACCCGCGCGCGAGTTGTTGCGTGCCGAAGACAGCGACACCGTGTATTACCAAGTGCTGGGGCCCCAGGGGCAGGTGCTCAGTGGGGATGTGGAATTGCCAGCGCCCTTGCAGGACGAGCACAACCCGGT
Source organism: uncultured beta proteobacterium (assembly GCA_903951445.1). GTDB lineage: Bacteria > Pseudomonadota > Gammaproteobacteria > Burkholderiales > Burkholderiaceae_C > Allorhodoferax. The sequence goes on along the minus strand of CAJBBZ010000261.1, from coordinate 8,906 downwards.
AGGCGAAGTACGGCTGCGCGACTTGACCCTGGGTGGCGTGGACTTGAAAGTGGCCTCCATGTGGGTGCACCTGGACATGCCGGGCAATCAGTTGGCGCTGGTGCAGGTGGCCGAGACCATGGACAAACGCGCGGTGCTGGCCACCGAAATCGTCAAAGGCGTGATGCTGCCGCAGTTTGTGGTTTTGCCGGTGGCGGTGCTTTTGGTGTGGCTGGCGCTGGCGCAAGCCATCAAACCCTTAAACCGTTTGGAAGAAACCATACGCGCGCGCAAACCCGATGACTTGAGTCCCTTGGACGCGCAAGCCGTGCCCATGGAAGTGGTGCCCTTGGTGGCCTCGGTGAACGACTTGCTCTTGCGTTTGAAAGACTCCATCGCCACGCAAAAACGCTTTCTCGCCGATGCTGCGCACCAGCTCAAAACACCGCTGGCCGGGCTGCGCATGCAAGCCGATTTGGCGCAACGCCAAGACGCCAGTGCCCAGGAACTCAAACTATCGCTGCGCCAGATTGGCCGCTCCAGCATCCGCGCTACGCATACGGTAAACCAATTGCTGGCCTTGGCACGGGCTGAAAGCAGCGCGGCAGTGTTGGCACATCAGCCCTGCGACATGGCGCGATTGACCATGGACGTGGTGCGTGACTGCGCGCCGCGTGCGGTGGAAAACCAGATCGACATCGGCTACGAAGGCGCACAGCCCGGTAGCGTGGGCGTGAAGGTCAACGGCAATGCCACGCTCTTGCAAGAAATGGTGCGCAACTTGGTGGACAACGCCATTAACTACAGCCATCCTGCGCCGGGTGCCCAGGCGGTGATTACCGTGCGCTTGTTGGCCGATGTATTGGCCAAGACGCTGACGCTGCAAGTGGAAGACAGCGGCCCCGGCATTGCGCCTGCCGAGCGCGACTTGGTGTTTCAGCCCTTTTACCGCGCGCTGGGCAATGAGGCCGATGGTTCGGGCCTGGGTCTGCCCATCGTGCTGGAGATCGCCAGGCAGCACCGCGCCAGCGTGACCTTGAGCGACAGCCGTCCTGGGCACACGCCACCGGGCGCGTGTTTTACAGTGCGATTGGATGCTGCATTGACATGATCCGCGTGGATAATCGTACGCGTTTCTGGGAGTAAAAAATGAAGCAAGACACCACTAAACCAAGCCGTAAGCTCAAGCCATTGCCCGGCCTGATATTTGCCAGCCGTTGGCTGCAACTGCCGCTCTACCTGGGCCTGATCGCCGCGCAGGGCGTGTATGTGTTCCATTTTTGGGTCGAGTTGCTGCACCTGTTGGAAGCCGCTTTTGGCAACCAAACGGCCTTGCAGGCCCTGGTCACCAGCATGGGTTACCAGTCCGCCGCGCCGCTGACCGCGCTCAATGAAACGCTGATCATGCTGGTGGTGCTGGCGCTGATTGACGTGGTGATGATCTCTAACCTGCTCATCATGGTGATCGTGGGCGGCTACGAAACCTTTGTCAGCCGCATGCACCTGGAAAACCACGAAGACCAGCCCGAGTGGTTAGACCATGTGAACGCCTCGGTGCTCAAGGTCAAACTGGGTACGGCCATTATTGGCATCAGCTCTATCCATTTGCTCAAGACCTTTATCAATGCCGCCAACTACGACACCAAAGTGCTGATGTGGCAAACCATTATCCATATGGCCTTTTTGCTCAGCGCGTTGGCGATTGCCTATACCGACAAAATTTTGAACACCACGCACAACGCGTCGCATTAAGCGCGCAAAAAGCAATGGCTGGCAGTTCGCAGCCTGGCGGGTGCGGCGGATTTTCTGCGCAGTCCAGCAAAGCGCGCCGGACTAAAACTGGTCCGGGTTCTTGCCCTTAAAGGGCGCGTAAAAAGCTTTGATACGAACCATATCGGTCTCGATGTCGCCGGTGGGCTCAAACATCGGGCCTAGGCCACTGACCTTGTTGCCGTAGTCTAAAAACGACATCACGATGGGCACTTGCGCTCCCATGGCGATGTAATAAAAACCGGTTTTCCAGTAGCGCACTTTGCTGCGCGTGCCCTCGGGCGGCACCACCAGTTGCACCGGCCCGGTGGCCGATTTCAGGGCCTCTGCCGAAGCCGCGACCAGGTTGTTCGCGTTTTCCCTTTGAACTGGAATGCCGCCCAGCCAGCGCATCAGCCCGCCAAAGGGGAAGCGGAAAATTTGCACCTTGCCCATCCAGTAAATATTCAGGCCCATCGCGAAGCCCACCATCAACATATAGGGCAAATCCCAGTTGCTGGTGTGGGGCGCGGCGATCAACACGCTTTTGCGTCCCTCGGGCGGTAGTTCGCCCACCAATTTCCAGCCTGTGGCCTTCAAAAAACTTATCGAAATGACACGTAATACGGTGTTAACCACCGGTGTATCAAAAATTGTGCGATGCATCGGTGGCTTGTCCTTGTGTTCTGAGGGCTAGGGGGGTGTAGCGACCTCGTGGTCACCGTCGTGGCGGTGCGCGGGGTCCACATGGGTCATGAGATTGAGCACGCGGTGGCGCTGCATCACCGCCTGGCGGGCAGCTACGGCAATGTTGTGGCCTTCTTCGACGGTGAGCAGGGCATCGACTTCAATATGCGCGTCAGCCACCACCATGTCGCCCATTTTGCGGGTGCGCACGTCATGCACACCGGCTACGCCGGGCGTCTTCATCAGGGTTTGGCGGATGGCCTCGACTTCGCTTTCGTCCACCGCGCGGTCCATCAGGTCGTGCAAGGCGTCCCAGCCAAAGCCCCAGCCCATTTTGGCGACCATCAGGCCCACAATCAGCGCCGCAATCGGATCGAGCAGCGGGTAGCCCATCAGGTTGCCGATCAGGCCCAGCGCCACCACCAGACTGGAGGCCGCGTCCGAGCGCGCATGCCAGGCATTGGCCACCAGCATGCCGGACTTGACGCGCTTGGCCACGCGCAGCATGTAGCGAAACAAGAGTTCCTTGGATACCAGGGCTGCCAGCGCCACCCACAAGGCCGCCACATGCGCCGTAGGTATCGATTCGGGCGTTTGCAATTTGCCCACCGCCGACCAGACCATGCCCACGCCCACGCCCAGCAGCAAGAGGCCTAGCGCCAGGGATGCCGCATTTTCAAAACGCTGGTGGCCGTACGGATGGTCTTCGTCGGCGTCTTTCTGGCTGTGTCGGCCCGCGAGCAGCACCACAAAGTCCGATACCAGATCGGACAATGAATGGATGCCGTCCGCCACCAAACCTTGCGACTTGGCAGCGATGCCGACCACGATCTGCACGCTGGAGAGAACGACATTGACCACCACGCTCACCCACGTGCTGCGCGCAGCCGCAGCCGCGCGTTGCGCTGGTGTATGCGTGCTGTGCTCGGAGTCGTCGTCGATTTCGGAGAAGTTCATAGTGGCTTCGCAAGCGCCGCAGCGCTGGCCATTGAGGGGCCGCTGCTGCGGGTTTCCAACCTGCTGCTTGGCTTAGAGCTTAGCAGTGTTGCTTGACGGGCGGCTTTCAGCCCAGGTGCTTGCCAACAATGCCCGCCAGTTCAAACATATTGATGCTGGGTTTGCCGAAAACGGCTTGCAGTTTGGCGTCGGCCAGGATGGTGCGTTTGTCCTTGGGGTCTTGCAGGCCCTGTGCTTTGATGTAGTCCCACAGCTTCTTCACCACTTCGGGCCGTGACACCGCGTCACCGCCGATGACGGCTGCCAGCGCCGCGCTGGGCGCTTTGCCTGCGGCGGTGCTGGCTTTGCGCGGCGCCTTGGGTTTCACGGCTTTGACCGCAGGGCTCTTCTTGGCTGCTGGGCTTTTCTTAGCGGCACCTGCGGCTTTCTTGGCTGCCGCTTTGGCCGCTGGCGATGCCGCCACTGCCCGGCTGCGCGCCGCAGCGGCTTTGGCTACGGCACCGGGGCGAGGTGGGAATTTGCTAGGTGCAAATTCAAAATTCACTTTGCCTACCTCTGCGTCCCAGGCCAGCATGGCTTTGAAGGCGCGGCGGGTGCGCATGCTGACAAATTTATCCAGCAAATCGGTTTTGCCAGTGGTCAGCAGCTTGTGCATTTGCTCGCGCGCAATGGGTTGTTGCAAGATGATCTGGCCGCTCTTGAAGTCGCAACTGGGCACGGTTTGCACCAGGCTGGCTACCGCATGGTCACAGACATAGTTTTTGCCGTGCTCAAACACCAGGCCACCGGTTTGGGCGCCGCACTTGGGGCAGCCGCCTAGTGGCTCTTGGGCGCTGAAGTCGGCCAGCTCGCCGGACTCTTGCCCCGCCTTGTCGTCGCCGAAGTCAAATTCCAGCTTGAAGTTTTTGTTGTCTTCATCAAACTTGAGCACGATCTCGGAAGTGAACGGCCAGCCCGCTTTGGAGCGAAAGCCATCGAGCGGCCCGATTTTTTTCTCGCGCAAAAACTGCTCTACTTCGGCCAGCTCAAAAGTACGGCCTGCCGGTGTTTTACCAAAGGAAAAACCGCAGCCCTCTTCGCTACCGGTTTTACCGGTACAGGCGTAGCGGCGGTAGTTTTCTTTGACGATGCCGCCGCAATTGGGGCAGGCGCTTTGCAAGGTGGCGTAGTCGCCGGGGATGGTGTCGCGGTCGTACTCTTTGGCTTTTTTCACCATGCGCTCGGTCATGGCGGCGATTTCGGCCATAAAAGCTTCGCGCCCCATCTTGCCCTGCTCCATCAGTGCTAATTTGTATTCCCATTCGCCCGTCAGCTCGGCTTTGGACAACTCTTCAACGCCCAGGCCGCGCAAAAGCGTCATGAGCTGAAAAGCTTTGGCCGTGGGGATGAGTTCGCGCCCTTCGCGCAGCATGTATTTTTCGTTGAGCAAGCCTTCAATAATCGACGAGCGCGTGGCCGGTGTGCCCAGGCCTTTTTCGCGCATGGCTTCGCTGAACTCTTCGTCTTCTACCGTTTTGCCTGCGCCTTCCATAGCGCCTAGCAAAGTCGCCTCGGTGTAGCGCGCTGGGGGCCGGGTTTTCAGGCCTTTGGCCTCGGCGCTGTCGGTGCGCACTTTTTCGCCGGGCTGCACCGGCACCAGGTTCTGGCCTTTGTCGCCGTCTTTGGCGTCATCGACTTCGGCGGCGGCTTCTTTGCCGTAGACCGCCAGCCAGCCGGGTTCGACCAAGACCTTGCCCGTGGTTTTGAACAGGTGGCTTTGGTCGCCCAGTGCTACGGTGCTGATGCGCGTGGTGACTTGGTATTCCGCCGCCGGGAAAAACACGGCGATAAAGCGGCGCACCACAAAGTCATACAGCTTTTGCTCGGCGTCGGACAAGCCGCTGGGCGCTTCCAGCGTGGGGATGATGGCAAAGTGGTCGCTCACCTTGCTGTTATCAAACACTTTTTTGCTCGGTTTGATGTAGTGCTTGGCGATCGCGGTGCGGGCAAACGGGGCCAGGTGGCCCATGCTGCTTTTGGCGATCATGGCCATGGTGTCATTGACCGTGGGCAAATAGTCTTCGGGCAGGTGGCGCGAGTCGGTGCGCGGGTAGGTGAGGGCTTTGTGCCGCTCGTACAGGCTTTGCGCCAGCGCCAGCGTGGTTTTGGCGGAAAAGCCAAAACGCCCGTTGGCCTCGCGCTGCAAAGTGGTCAGGTCAAACAGGCCGGGGCTGCTTTTGTTGCTCGGCTTGGCCTCTTCTTGCACGCTAGCGGGTTTGCCGCGCACCGCATCGGCAATTGACTGTGCCTTCGCTTGGGACCACAAGCGGTCTTCTTTTTTCTCGGCGTCGTCCGCGTCTTTTTTGTGCGCCGGGTCAAACCATTTGGCCGCATAGCTGCCTGCTTGCGCGGCGAACTCGGCGTGGATTTCAAAATAGTCGCGGCTGATGAATTTGCGGATTTGCTCTTCGCGCTCTACCACCACCGACAGCGTAGGCGTTTGCACCCGGCCCACGGTGGTCAGGAAAAAACCACCGTCGCGCGAATTGAAAGCCGTCATGGCGCGCGTGCCGTTGATGCCCACCAACCAGTCGGCCTCGGAACGGCAGCGTGCGGCGTCGGCCAGGGGCTGCATTTGGGCGTTGGTGCGCAAATGGGTAAAACCATCGCGTATGGCTTGCGGCGTCATGGACTGCAGCCACAAGCGGCTGACCGGCTTGCCCAAAGGCTTGGCGCCACCGGCGTATTGTTCAATCAGGCGGAAGATGAGTTCGCCCTCGCGCCCGGCGTCGCAGGCGTTAATCAGTTGGCCCACGTCTTTGCGCTTGGCGAGTTTGACTACGGCGTTCAAGCGCGTTTTGGTTTTGTCCACCGGCTTTAAATCAAAGTGCGGGGGGATGACGGGCAAGTGCGCAAAACTCCATTTGCCGCGTTTGACGTCATAGGCCTCGGGGGCTTGAATCTCCACCAGATGGCCCACCGCGCTGGATACTACGTACGTATCGTTTTCAAAATACTCGTCGTGCTTTTCAAACTTGCCCGCGCTGCTGGTGAGCGCACGCACGATGTCCTGCGCAACCGAAGGCTTTTCTGCAATGACCAAAGTCTTGCCTGCAATATCGTTTTTCATATGACTACAATCCATTTCCTCGCGCACGCACGGGCGCGCACCCACACGGGCGCACACATGCGCGCCCATACGATCCACCATACCAAATTTTTCCGTGCCTCCAAAATCTGCCGCCTCGCCCCCCACGCGCCGACTTGCGGTGCGCACTTCGGGCATCCACGGCAAAGGCGTTTTTGCTTTGCGGGATTTTGCAGAGGGCGAAACCCTGATCGAGTACTTGGGCGAAGTCATTACCTGGGAAGAAGCGCAAGTGCGCCACCCGCACGACCCAGCCAACCCCAACCACACGTTTTACTTCCATATCGATGACACGCGTGTGATCGACGGCCTGCACCAAGGCAATGCGGCCAAATGGATTAACCATTCCTGCGACGGCAATTGTGAAGCCGACGAAGTGCGGGGCCGTATCTTTATCAAAGCGTTGCGCAACATTCAAGCAGGCGAAGAGCTGACCTACGACTACGGCCTGGTCACCGACGAGCCGCTCACGCGCAAGCTCAAGGCCGAATACCCCTGCTGGTGCGGCAGCAAGCATTGCCGGGGCACCATGCTGGCCCCCAAACGCGCCGCTTGGCGCAAGCGCTGAACGGCTATGGCAGGCGGCGCACCCGCACACCCGCCCTTGCGCTGGCCCGCCGAAGCGGTGTGGGAGGCCGTGGTGCTGCTGCTGCCGGAATTTAGCGTCGAGATCCTGCCCACCCTGCCTTCCACCAACACCACGCTCATGGAGCGTGCCCGCGCAGGCCGCGCCGAGCCTATTGCCCTGGTGGCTGAGCAGCAAAGCGCGGGGCGCGGGCGCATGGGGCGGCAGTGGCTCAGTGAATCGCCCGATACCGGCCCCGCGCCGCTGACCTTTTCTATCGGCCTGACTTTGGCGCCCCGGGATTGGTCTGGCCTGTCGCTGGCAGTAGGTCTGGCCGTGGCGCAAAGCCTGCACGCGGATATTCAATTGAAGTGGCCCAATGATTTGTGGCTGCACGGGCGAAAGCTAGGCGGCATCTTGATTGAAACGGCCAGCATGGGCGCGCTGCGCTATGCGGTGATTGGCATCGGCATCAACATAGCGCCGCGCGCGGCAGAGGGCTTGCGTACGCCACCGGCTTGGCTGCAGGAGCTGCTGCCCGAAACCGACGCAGCGCAGGCTTTCGGGCTGATCGCGCCAGCGGTGGTCAAAGCGGTGTTGGATTTTGCAGAGCAGGGCATGGAGCCCTTGCGCGCCGCCTACCAAGCGCGCGATGCGCTCTATGGGCGCGAGGTGGTGTGCAGCGATGGCCTAAGCGGCATGGCGCGTGGCATAGACGCGCAAGGCGCTTTGCTGCTGGAGACGGCGCAGGGCCTGCAAAAAATCAGCAGCGCCGAAGTCAGCGTGCGCCCTGCCTGAGCCAAGTGAAAGCGCCTCACCGGGCCGTCATCGCGAGGCGCGCAGCGACGTGGTGATCCATGTAGGCACAAGCCATGGATTGCTTCGCTCCGCTCGCAAAGACGGGTTGGGGCTGATGCAGCCCTTCTCCATCAAGCTGGCCGGCCTGCGGCCTGATAAGGCCCGCCGCTTAGGCGGGCTGCGGGGCGGGTGTGAAGGACTTATTTGCTAACGACGCGGACCATTTCCAAACACTTGTTGGAATAGCCCCATTCGTTGTCGTACCAGCTGACGATTTTGATGAACGTGCCGTCCAGCGCAATGCTGGCGTCGGCATCAAAAATCGAGGTGCGTGCATCGCCGCGGAAATCGGTGGCCACCACTTTGTCTTCGGTATAGCCCAGCACGCCTTTCAAAGCGCCTTCGCTTTGGGCTTTCATCTCAGCGCAGATCTCGGCCATGGTGGCAGCGTTGTTGAGTTCGCAGGTCAAGTCCACCACGGACACGTCGCTGGTCGGCACGCGGAAAGACATGCCGGTGAGTTTTTTGTTGAGTTCGGGAATCACCACGCCCACTGCTTTGGCTGCGCCGGTGCTTGAGGGAATGATGTTTTCCAAAATACCGCGTCCGCCGCGCCAGTCTTTGTTGCTGGGGCCATCGACTGTTTTTTGCGTGGCGGTGGCCGCGTGCACCGTGGTCATCAGGCCGCGCTTGATGCCCCATTTGTCATTGAGCACCTTGGCAATGGGCGCCAAGCAGTTGGTGGTGCATGAGGCGTTGGACACGATCGCTTGTCCGGCATAAGTGGCGTGGTTCACGCCATAGACAAACATGGGCGTGTCGTCTTTGCTGGGGGCCGACAAAATGACTTTCTTGGCGCCAGCGGCGATGTGCTTTTCAGCCGTGACTTTGTCCAAAAACAAACCCGTGGCTTCGATCACCACGTCAGCGCCCACATCGGCCCATTTCAGGTTAGATGGGTCGCGCTCTTGCGTGAGGCGAATCTTTTTGCCGTTGACGATGAGCGCACCGTCTTGCACCGAGACTTCGCCCTTAAAGCGCCCG
>CAJBBZ010000260.1 GCA_903951445.1 uncultured beta proteobacterium | reverse complement strand
TGTTGCTTTGTACGAAGCACTGAAAGATGTAGCTGAGGTCGAGGTCATCGCACCCGAGGTGAATAACAGCGCCAAGTCCAACGCCCTGACCCTGAACGCACCGCTATACGTCCACCGAGCCGCCAACGGCTTTCGCTATGTGAACGGCACCCCAGCGGATTGTGTGCATATCGCGTTGTCAGGTTTGCTGGACTACCGGCCTGACCTGGTGGTATCGGGCATCAACAATGGCGCCAATATGGGCGACGACACGATTTATTCCGGCACCGTGGGTGCGGCCATGGAGGGTTATCTTTTCGGCATCCCGGCGATCGCCTTTTCGCAGGTGGACAAGGATTGGGTGGAGCTGGCCTCTGCCGCGCGCAAAGCCCGCGAGCTGGTTTTGTCTATGCAGGCGAGCAAGCTAATAACCAGCGCGCCTTGGTTGCTCAACGTAAATATTCCGAACCGTCCCTATGCCGACATCGGTGGCGCAAAGCTGTGTCGCCTTGGCAAGCGACATGCGGCCGAGCCGGTCATCACCCAAAAAAGCCCGCGCGGCGAGACCATGTATTGGATTGGTCCCGCCGGCCCCGCCAAAGACGAAGCGCCAGGCACCGACTTTCATGCCACCCAGCATGGGCATATGGCGATCACGCCCTTGTCGGTGGATCTGACCGATCACCAGGCCTTGACCTATTGGGCGCAAAGCATGGCGCACATGGGCGGCGCATGAAAGAGCGGCCCAGCTTTCCGGCTCGTATGCCGGCCAGCGTGCCGGTCAAAAAAGCGAAGGTCGGCCCCGTACCCAATCTGCCGCAGGGCCTGGGCATGGATTCCAGTGCGGTGCGACGGCGCATGGTGGAAAAGCTGACGGCGCAGGGCCTGAGCGACCCGCTGGTACAGCAGGCCATGGACGCGGTGGAACGCCACCGTTTTGTAGATAGCGGCCTGGTCAACCAGGCTTATGAGGACACCAGCCTGCCCATCGGCCTGGGCCAGACCATTTCCAAGCCCAGCGTGGTGGCGCGCATGATCGAAGTCCTGCGCAAAGGCGTGGACGGGCGCATGGGCAGGGTGCTGGAGATCGGCACCGGCTGTGGCTACCAGGCGGCAGTACTCAGCCAATTGGCGGCCGAGGTCTATAGCATCGAACGCCTGCGCGGCCTGCACGACAAGGCGCGGGAAAACCTGCGGCCCCTGCGTTTAGCGACGGTGCATTTGCTGTTTGGCGACGGTATGCTGGGTTTTCCGGCGGGCGCGCCTTATGCGGCCATCATCGCAGCGGCTGGCGGCGAAGCGATCCCCCAGGCTTGGATTGACCAGTTGGCGGTCGGCGGAAGATTGATCGCCCCGGTTTTGGGTAAAGCGGGTGCAGCGGGCGCAAAAGGCGGAGCCGCCAATGGTCAGTCCCTGGTGGTGGTGGATAAAACACTTCACGGCGTGCGCCAGACGGTGCTGGAGGCGGTTCACTTCGTGCCCCTAAAATCCGGCGTGGCTTAAAGCCAAAGACAGGGAGTAAATTTATGTATTTCAAAGACTTACAGCACAAAGCTAAAGTTTTTTCATGGTGCTTGCTGTGCTTGGCTGTGGTAGTTCTGCCTGCCTGTGGCAGCAAGCAGCTACAACCCGCGCCGGTAGAAGACCGCAATGCACCTGCCGCCCATAAAAACGCCGGTGCTAGCAAGGAGGACATTCCGGCGGCCAAGTCTGCTCGTTCAGCCACTGGAACCACTGAGCAATCTGCGGCACCGCAGGGCCCCGCAGCGGCGCCTGGCGCTGAAAACGCCGGGAAGCCGGGTTATTACACCGTCAAACAGGGAGACACCCTGGCGCGTATCGGCCTGGAGGCGGGCCAACCCTACCGCGATATTGCACGTTGGAATAACCTGGAAAACCCGAACCGTATTGAGACCGGTCAGGTGCTGCGCATCATTCCGCCAGGCGCCCCAGAAGACGGCGCGGTCAGTCGCCCGGTAGCAGCCTCCAAAGCTTCGGCCACGCCGCTGCCGCCAGCTGGCAAGCCCGCGCAAGCCGCTAGCGCCCCCGCTGCTGCGACTTCCCCTGCGGCTCCGGCCAGCGCGCCCGCGGTCGTGGCCACGCCGGCCACGGCGATCGAGGATGATGTTTCCTTTATCTGGCCGGTACGCGGTGACATCGTGGCCACCTTTGATGAATCCAAAAACCGCAAGGGCCTGGACATTGGGGGCGTGGCAGGGACGCCCATACTGGCAGCAGCTGAGGGCAAAGTGGTCTATGCCGGCTCGGGCCTGCGCGGCTACGGCAACCTGATCATTGTGAAACACAGTGCCACTTATCTGACTGCCTATGCCCATAACCAGACCTTGCTGGTCAAAGAGGAACAGACGGTAAAGCAAGGTCAAAAAATTGCTGAAATGGGCAATAGCGATGCAGACCAAGTGAAGCTGCATTTTGAAGTGCGCAAATTGGGTAAACCGGTGGACCCGGCCAAATACCTGCCGATTCGCTAACACGCTGGTGGCCTAGGCCGCCTCCAACCCGGGTTGAAATGGATGTCTGACACCAAGGCGCTTGCGCCTGCTACCCAAGCCGCTAAGCTTGAAAACTCACCCGCTGGCGCACCGCCCGCTTTTGTGCCGGACCCTGCACAGGTCGCCGCTGAGCTTGGACTGCAAGAACACTTGAGCGTGCTCAGCCTGGACCTCGAAGGCCAAGGCGTAGCGCACCGTGCCGATGGCAAGGTGGTGTTTATTGACGGCGCTTTGCCCTATGAGGTGGTAAGCGCCCGCATCCACCGCAGCAAGGCCAGTTTTGACAAGGGCACGCTCACCCAGGTGCACCGCGAATCCTCGCAGCGGGTGGTACCGCACTGCCCGCATTTCGGCTTGCATGAAGGCGCCTGCGGCGGCTGCAAGATGCAGCATTTGCATCCGGCGGCGCAAGTGGCCGTCAAGCAAAGGGCCTTGGAAGACCAATTCCGCCACATCGGTAAATTGCGCCCCGATCGCATCTTGCGCGCGATTGAAGGCCCCGCCTGGGCCTACCGCTACCGCGCCCGTTTGTCGGTGCGTTATGTACGCAAAAAAGGCGCGGTGCTGATTGGTTTTCACGAACGAAAAAGCCATTTCGTTGCGGACATGAAGCGCTGCCCGGTGTTGCCGCAGCACGTGAGCGACATGCTTTTGCCCTTGCGTGATTTGATTGCGTCCATGGACGCGGTACAGCATATTCCCCAAATTGAATTGGCTATTGGCGACCGGGGCGGGCAGGGCACTGCGCAGGAGCAGGGCGATGTGACGGCGCTGGTGTTACGGCATTTGCTGCCGCTGAGCGATGCGGACCGTGAGCGCTTACGCGTGTTTGCGTTGGTGCGACCGGGCCTGCAATGGTGGCTGCAAGCCAAGGGCCCGGAGACCATCGTTTTGCTCGACCCAGCGGATGAAGCCCGTACCGGCGCGCTGGCCTACAGCCTGCCAGATTTCGGCATCACCATGCCGTTTCGCCCGACCGATTTCACGCAGGTCAATCCGTACATCAACCGGGTGCTGGTGGCGCGTGCGCTATCGCTTTTGGCAGTGCAAAAAAACGAGCGCGTGATCGATTGGTTTTGCGGCCTGGGCAATTTCACGCTGCCCTTGGCCACGCAAGCGCGCGAGGTATTAGGTGTAGAGGGCGCCGAGCCCCTGGTGGCGCGCTCGCGCGACAACTATAAATTGAATCAAGCCGCGCGAGCTCCTGAGCAAGCCCTTGCTCCCACACGTTTTGCAGCGCGCAATTTGTTTGAAATAGATAGCGCAGGTTTGCTAGCGGACGGCCTTGCCGACAAATGGCTGGTGGACCCGCCGCGTGAAGGCGCTTATGCCTTGGTACAGTCTTTGGTCGCGCTCATGCAGCAAGAGGCAGATACAGACGGATGGAAACCCCCGCGCCGGATTGTGTATGTCAGTTGCAATCCCGCCACCCTGGCGCGCGACGCTGCTGTGTTGGTCAGCGAGGGTGGCTACCGCTGCACGGCGGCGGGGGTAGTCAATATGTTTGCCCATACCGCGCACGTCGAGAGTATTGCGGTATTTGATTTGGAGTGCGTTTAGGTCTTTCCTAGCGCCGCTGCAGCACCCACACGCCGATGTTGCTATCGGACGGATGCATCACCAGGGCTTTGGCAGTCCATAGTTCGGTGTCAATCTGTGCGGGTAGGGACCGATTGGGGCCAGGCGGAATGAGTAGCCAGGGGCAGTCGTTGCTCAAGGTGGGGGCGCTGATGGGCAAATTGCCTATCCAGCGCAGCGCAGCGATTTCGCCGATATTCAATTGTTCGCTGCGCACACAAGCCGGTGCTTTCACTTGTTGCGCAACCAAGGCGGCCCAGCGGTCGTAGCTTTGGGTGTAATCAAACAGCGAAATGCCCATGCTCATCATCAGCGTCCAGCACCAAACGATGCCGCCTGCTGGCAGCACCAGACTGCGCCAGAGTTCGCGCCGGTGGCGTCCTACCCGCCAATGCACGACCATGCCCCAGGCCACCGTGGAAATGCACGCGACCCATAACGCTAGCCAGGAAAACTGGGCCTCGAATCCAGGCGCCAGCCGGGCGATATTGATCGCCGGATTGGGCGGAATGCCGGTAAACATGGCGATAAAGTGAACCCACAAAACCAGGCCCCAGCCGGTAAAAAATAAAAGCGTGAACCAGTCAATGAGCGAGGCCACCTGGCGCTTAAGGGTGGGCAATGCAAACGCCGCCAAACTCGATATAGCGGGTAGTGCGAGCAACAAAGTGTGTTCTGAAGAATGCATGAACCAGGTCGCAATGAGCACCGCTATCAGTACCAATAGCGGCAAGGCTAGGTGCCGACTGGCATGGATGCTCCAGAGTTGGCGGCGCCATACCCATAGCGTCCATAAAGCCAAGGGCCAGGCTGGCCAGGTAAACCACAAAAGTAGTTCGGTATAGCCTTGCCAGGGTGAGGCCAGGTGCAGCGGGGCATCAAGCTTCCAGCGCCACAAATCCAGCGTCGTGGCGATGGCTGCACAGGCTAGGCTACTGAGTAGCAAAACAAGCATGCCTGCCCTACCCCGGTAAAGGCTGGGCGCTTGGTCTGAAGCGAAAGACAATTGGTAGAGCTCGAAAACCAGTGCCCCCAGACCGAAAATGACCGCTAGCGTAGGCGCACCACTGATGCTCAGGCCAAGAAGGCTAATGACAAGCGCGACGCAGGCCCTTTGGGGTCGCCAAGGCAGTGCGCTGACGCCACTCAAATAAATGGCAACGAAGGCCAGTTGAATTAATTCGGGCGAGGTTTCGTGTGCCATAGGCGCCAGACCCAGGCATGCGATGAAGGCAAGCAAGCCGCCATCGGCAATAGAGCGTGCATAGTCAGTGGTATTGGCCTCGCCGCCGAATGCAAATGCAACTGGTTGCGCCCGGGGACTGCGCGCCAGGTAATAAGTGCCGTACCAATGTGCCGCCATGGCCGCGCCCAGCGCCAGAATGAAGGGGATACGCGCCAGCCACTGCGAATCCAAACCACTGCCACCGGCTTGCAACATCCAGGCACCCAGCCAATAAGGCAGCAGCGCACCTTGTTCCGAGGGTATGCCGGCCAGGGTCGGACGCCACCAATCAGCCTGGCCCCAGGCCAGTTCGGCCATATAGCCCAGGGCGCCCATATCCGCAAACTTCCAACCGCTGCGGCCCACGAAGCCGGCCAGCACATACACCACGCACAGGGACAGCAGGGCCAGGCGCGGTAGGCGCGCAGCACCGGCTTGGGTGACGATGGCGGGTGTGGTGTTCAAGGTTTCGATGCGGCAAACAAAAAAGGCAGCGCGGGATGCCGGGCTGCCTTGGATTGTGCGTCAGGCCTGCGCCTGCGCGTTTTATTTGGCTGCGGTCTTGCCGAAACGGTTGCGGAATTTCTCCACGCGTCCGCCCATGTTGTCCACGGATTTTTGGGTTCCAGTGTAGAAAGGGTGCGATTCGCTGGAAGTATCAAGTTTGTACAGCGGCAGCTCGCGGCCGTCTTCCATCTTGATCATTTCTTTGGTGTTCGCGCAGGAGCGGGTGACAAATTTGAAGTTGTTGGACAAGTCCACAAAACAAACGTCACGGTAGTTGGGGTGAATGCCAGCTTTCATAATCGATCCATCAGATGCGGTAGCCGCCTAGGGGCCCTCAGGCAAACGACTGCCTGATCCAAAGCCCGCAGTACTTGCCGCGGAAAACCACGCATTCTAGCCCAGACGGGCAGCACGCCCTCGCACTCAGCGCTGTTCGGTTCAGATTGGCGCAATGCGACGAACTTATCTCCAAGCTTTTACGCTCCGTTTTTGAAATTTTCCACCAGAGGGCCTAGGCGCCGACCAAGGCCGCCGCTTTGACCTGCGCCCAGGCGGGCATGCCTGCTTGCAAACCCAGCGCATGGGCGGCGCGCGCCGTAATGCGCGCCCACAAAACACTGGTTTCCCCAGTACCGCCGCAAGAAAGCCGCACCAGGCACTGCGAGGGATGCGTATCCGGCATTATTTCCAGTACGGTCACCGCCAACAGATTTTGAATACTGCTAACCGGCGGTGGCCCGACGGCCAGGCTGATATCGCGCGCCAGCACGCGAATGCGCACCGGCGCACCCAGGGCCAGCGCCTTGTCTTTAACCCACAGGCTGCCACCGGGAAAGCCGACGCGCATCAAGTGCCAAGCGGGGTCAAACTCCTGCACGGTGGCGTGCAGCAGCACGCCCCTGTCTTCGCCGCTGGCCGCTCCAGCAGCGCTGCGGCCCAGCACCTGGGACACCGGGCCGCTGTCGGCCAGTTTGCCGTGTTCCAGCACCAGCAGGTGGTCAGCCAGACGCACCACTTCGTCCAGCGCGTGCGTCACGTAGAGCATAGGGATATGCACTTCGTCGCGCAGTCGCTCCAGCCAGGGCAGTATCTCTTGGCGCCGCGCCGCATCCAGCGCGGCCAGCGGCTCGTCCAATAGCAGTACGCGCGGTTGCAGGGCCAAGGCGCTGGCGATGGCAACCCGCTGGCGCTCGCCACCCGAGAGTTCTTGTACCCGCCGCTCCAGCAAGTGCCCAATGCCCAGCAGTTCAATGGCTTGTCGCAGATGCTTCTGCCCGGCCTCCTGCTGCTTACTGCGGCGCAGCCCGAAGTGAAGATTGCCTTTTACTGTCAGGTGTTCGAACAAACTCGCCTCTTGAAATACATAGCCTAGTGGCCTGCGCCAGGTGGGTAGAAAGATGTCCGCATCCTGCCAAACCTGGCCTCCCATTCTTACAAAACCCTGGGCGGGGCGCTCCAGGCCAGCAACGCAGCGCAGCAAACTGGTTTTACCGGAGCCCGAAGCGCCAAACACCGCAGTTATGCCTTGCGACGGTAGACGGATATCCATCTCCAGGCTGAATTCCTGGCGCTTTAGTTGCAGGGTGATTTGGTTATCGGCGGGCACTGTTAGCTTCCCATGCGCAAGCCGCGCTTTTGCAGCAGGTTCAGGCCTAACAGCACGGCGAATGAAAATACCAGCATCCCCGCCGCGAGGGTGTGCGCCTGGCTATAGGCCATGGCTTCCACATGGCCGTAGATTTGGGTGGACAGTACCTGCGTCTGGCCCGGTATGTTGCCGCCCATCATCAGCACCATGCCAAACTCACCGATGGTGTGGGCAAAACTGAGTACGGCAGCGCTTACAAAGCCCGGCCAGGCCAACGGCAGTGCGACGCTAAAAAACGCGTCCAAAGGCGAGGCGCGCAAGGTGGCTGCCAACTCCAGTGGCCGGTTGCCCATGGCTTGAAAGGCGTGCAGCAGGGGTTGCACCGCAAACGGCAGCGAATAGACGACCGAGCCCACCACCAAGCCAGCGAAACTAAAGGGCAGGGTGCCTAGGCCCAGCAGCAGCGTCAAGCGCCCTAGCGGTCCCTCCGGCCCTAGCGTCACCAGCAGGTAAAAGCCCAAAACCGTGGGCGGCAGCACCAGCGGAAGTGAGGTCAGTGCGGCCACCGGCGCGCGCCATGCCGAGCGGCTGCGCGCCAGCCACCAGGCGAGCGGGCTGGCTAGCAGCAGCAAAACTAAGGTGCTAATCGCTGCCAGACGCAGTGTGAGGCCGATGGCAGTCCAGTCTTGCGGGGACAACATAGTTGCGGCTCTTAATGGGTGTAGCCGTGCTCGCGCATCACAGCACGCGCACGCGGCGATTGCAAGAACACCATCAACGCGATGGCTGCGGGATTGGCTTGCCCCGATTTGAGCAACACCGCATCTTGCCGCAAGGGGCTGTGCAGGGATTCGGGCACCAACCAGGAGGAACCGGCCATAGGCTGCCCGTTGACTACCAACTGCGAACTGGCAATAAAACCGAGTTCGGCGTTGCCGCTGGCCACAAATTGGTAGGCCTGGGCCACGCTGTCACCCTGCACCAGTCGGTCTTTGACTTGCGCCATTGCCCCCATCTGCTCCAGCACTTGTACGGCGGCTGCACCATAGGGTGCAAGCCGGGGGTCGGCTATGGCCAGACGTTTGAATCGGGCCGAACGCAGAACATCACCTTTCGCGTCCACAAAGTCCGGCTGTTTGCTCCACAAAACGAGGCGGCCCACCGCGTAGGTAAAGCGGCTGCCAGGCACTGCAAAACCCTCTTGTTCCAGAAGCAGCGGGGTTTGCGCATCGGCGGCCAGCAGTACCTGGAAAGGGGCACCATTTTTGATTTGGGCGTAAAACTTGCCGGTGGCGCCGGTAATGATGCTCGCCTGGTGGCCGCTTTCCTGCTGGAATACTTGGGATAGGACCGTCATGGTGCCGGAAAAATTGGCGGCGACAGCCACCTGGACCTCAGCCGCTTGCGCACCAAGCCCAGCAAGGCCCAGCCAGAGGAGGCTCCAACACCCTATCCAATTGCGCCGCACCATGCCTATACGTTCCTGTAATGCCTGCTAAGAATAAGTATAGGTCGCAGGCGCAGACCCAAAAAAGCAAAGGCCCCTGCGGGCCTTTGCTGATCGATGGTCGGGCAGCATGGTCTTGCCCAACTCCAAGAAACTACGCTTAGTCGCGCTCACCACCGAAAATGCCCAACAGCGCCAGCAGGCTCTGGAAAACGTTGATGATGTCCAAGTACAGCGCCAGGGTGGCAGTGATGTAGTTGGTTTCGCCGCCATCGATGATTCGCTTGATGTCATACAGCATGTAGGCGCTGAAAATGGCAATCGAAATCATGGACAAAACCATCATGCCCACGGTGGAGCCGACAAACATATTGATGATGCTGCCCACCA
This sequence comes from uncultured beta proteobacterium, assembly GCA_903951445.1. Taxonomy (GTDB): domain Bacteria; phylum Pseudomonadota; class Gammaproteobacteria; order Burkholderiales; family Burkholderiaceae_C; genus Allorhodoferax. Next base: position 2,346 of record CAJBBZ010000260.1, on the reverse strand, counting down.
AAAGCACGATGACGCCGACAAACAGCCATTGGTTCATGCCCGAAAGGTCGCGTTTGATGACGGTGGCCAGCGAGGCCATGACCAGGAAAACGCCTGCCGTGCCACCAAAGGCGGTCATGATCAGGTCCGGGCCATTTTTAAAGCCCAGCACGGACTCGATCAGGCGGGACATCATCAGGCCCATAAAAAAAGTGAAAGCCAGCAACACAGGTACGCCGGCAGCCGAATCCTTTGTCTTGTTGATCGCATAGATGAAGCCAAAAGCGATGCCTAAAAACAGCACCAAGCCCAATGCGCCGCTAAATAGCTGCCCCAAACCAAAAGCCACACCGGCCCAAGCGCCCAACACCGTGGGCACCAGACTGATGGCTAACAGCCAATAAGTGTTGCGCAAAACTTTGTTGCGCTGCTCCAGGCTTACGCCGTAGTCCAGACCTTGTTCCAAAAAGGAAGCTTGTTCATTCATAGTCCATCTCCTAAAGATACCTGTTGAAGGTGAGGCGATTTTAGGCACTTACAAGGCCTTGTGCCAATTTGGATCCCTGCATTAGCCCGATATTCGGCAGGGTTGCCCTTCGCGCAGGCGCTTAAATCGGCGCGGCGAGAGCGGTTATGCTGGCATATTCGCTTTTCTTAACCCTTTTTATTGGATGTTTGTATGAAAACTAAAGCCACGCTCGAACTATCAGATTTGAAAACCATTGCCGCAGCCGCTGAGGCAGAAGCGCTAAAGCACGGCTGGGCCGTCTGTATCGCCATCGTGGACGACGGCGGCAATTTAATGTGGTTCCAACGCCTTGACGGCGTAGCCCCTATTTCTGCCCAAATCGCCCCGGCCAAGGCCCGCACCTCCGCGCTGGGCATGCGGGAAAGCAAGGTTTACGAGGAAATGATTAACGGGGGCCGGATGTCCTTCCTCAGTGCGCCAGATTTGCAGGGCATGCTCGAAGGTGGCGTGCCCATCATGAAGGACGGTCAGTGCATTGGCGCGGTGGGTGTCAGTGGCGTCAAGTCCAGCGAAGACGCGCAAGTGGCTCGTGCAGGTATTGCGGCCATCGGGCTTTAAAAACGGCGAACCATGTCCCGCACCTAGGGTGCGGCACAGCCTGAGGTCGGTGACCATCGGCAGCCAGGGCGGTTTTAGCCCATTCAGGGCGCCAGCAGGCACGCTAATAGGTAAGCCGGTCAGGCTGCAATTCTTGCAAGATAGTGGTTGCGATCTCCTCGATCGACTTGGTCGTCGTGGACAGCCAGCGTATCCCGGCGCGGCGCATCATGCTTTCCGCTTCATGCACTTCCATACGGCAGTTCTCCAGCGACGCATATTTGGAGTCGGGGCGGCGCTCGTTACGAATTTCGCTCAAGCGTTCCGGCTGGATACTCAGGCCAAAAATTTTGCGCTTGTGCGGTACCAATGCGACCGGTAACTGACGGCGCTCGAAGTCCTCGGGTATCAAAGGATAGTTGGATGCTTTCATACCGTACTGCATGGCCAGGTAGAGCGAAGTTGGTGTTTTGCCGCTGCGACTAACGCCCACCAAAATCACGTCCGATTGCTCCAAGTCCCGGTTGCTCTGACCATCGTCATGGGCCAGTGAGAAATTGATAGCCTCGATCCGCGCCTGGTATTCCTGGCTCTTGCTGGCATCGCTAAAGCGCCCGATGCGGTGGTTGGAGGTGAGTTGCAGCTCTTGTTCTAGGGGGTGCACAAAAGTGCCGAACATGTCTAGCAACATGCCCTGGCAGTTATCCTGGATGACTTTGAGCACTTCCATATTGACCAAAGTGCTGAAAACGATGGGCGTTTGGCCGTCTTGCACAGCCGCGTGGTTGATTTGCCGCACCGCCTGATGCGCCTTGTCCACGGTATCGACAAAGGGCAGGCGCACCGAGCGCGTACGCACTTCAAACTGGGCCAGAATGGCTTTGCCAAAAGTTTCGGCGGTAATCCCGGTGCCGTCAGAGACAAAAAAAACGCTGCGATGGGGCATAGGGCGTGGCTTTGGGTAGGCCGGGCGCGCCCGATGCGGCGCCCTGACGCCGTCTATTGTCCAGCATGCGCAAGCGGCTTGCACAGGCGTCCAGCCCATCCCCCAACCCTACAATCAGCCCAAGCCGGACGGAAAGGCCCGCGCACAGACTCCAGAACTAGCACTCTAAGGAACTGTTGCCCGCCTGACTGCTTCGCCAAACCCGCCGCGTACGCGCCCTGCCGGTTTGACCCGTTTTTAACTTTGGAGTTCCTATGTCAGCACTATTTAGCGACACCGCTTGGGTCGTTCCGTTCGAGCATTTACGCATGAGTGACGTGGAGGCGGTGGGCGGCAAAAACGCCAGCCTGGGAGA
>CAJBBZ010000259.1 GCA_903951445.1 uncultured beta proteobacterium | reverse complement strand
GCCGTTTGCAAGAGCGTATTACCTCCACCAAAGTGGGCTCCATCACCTCCATCCAAGCGGTTTATGTGCCTGCCGATGACTTGACCGACCCGTCTCCTGCCACCACCTTTGCCCACTTGGATTCCACTGTCGTGTTGTCGCGTGATATCGCTTCGCTGGGTATCTACCCTGCGGTTGATCCGCTCGATTCCACCAGCCGCCAGTTGGACCCACTGGTGGTCGGTGAAGAGCACTACGCTACCGCCCGCGCCGTGCAAGGCACTTTGCAGCGTTATAAAGAATTGCGCGACATCATTGCGATTTTGGGTATGGACGAGTTGGCGCCGGAAGACAAACTGACGGTGGCACGGGCCCGTAAGATTCAGCGTTTCCTGTCGCAGCCCTTCCACGTGGCTGAAGTGTTTACCGGCTCACCAGGTAAGTACGTCACCCTGGCCGAGACGATTCGCGGCTTCAAAATGATTGTTGCTGGCGAGTGCGATCACCTGCCGGAGCAAGCCTTCTACATGGTCGGTAATATCGAAGAAGCCTTCGAAAAAGCCAAAAAGGTCTAAGCCATGAACACCATCCACGTTGATGTGGTGAGCGCGGAGGAGTTGATCTTCTCCGGCGAGGCGCGCTTTGTTGCGCTACCCGGCGAAGCCGGTGAGCTCGGTGTGTATCCGCGCCACACGCCGCTGATCACCCGCGTCAAGCCCGGTTCGGTGCGCATTGAATTGGCTGACGGTGGCGAAGAGTTTGTATTCGTTGCCGGTGGCATCATCGAAGTCCAACCCGACAGCGTGACCGTGCTGTCGGACACCGCCATCCGCGGCAAAGACTTGGACGAAGAGCGCGCTAATGCTGCCAAGGCCTTGGCCGAAGAAGCCTTGCGTAACGCCAAGAACGACGTGGACTTGGCCGTTGCCCAGGCGGAGTTGCACACGCTGGTGGCGCAAATCGCCGCCTTGCGCCGCTTACAAAAGAAACGCTGATGCCTCTTCAGGACGCTGTTTTGCAAACCGCCTTCGGGCGGTTTTTGCATAGTGGCTTCGTATGAACTACCTTGCGCCCTGGTGGCTGCCAGGCGGCAACCTGCAAACTATTGTCGCGGCCAAGCTGGGTCGGACTTATTCGGGTGAGCCGCCCGTTTTTCTGCGCGAACGCTGGGATACACCGGACGGCGACTTTGTCGACGTCGATTGGTTGGCACCCAAGCCATTCATAGGTGCTCCGCTATGGGTCATGTTCCACGGCTTGGAAGGCTCATCGTCCAGCCACTACGCCTTGGCCTGCGCTGACTACGCGCGCCGACAAGGCACAGGCTTTGCCGTCGCGCATTTTCGTGGTTGCAGCGGCGAGCTCAATCGCGCGCCGCGCGCTTACCATTCGGGTGACTATGAAGAAATCGGATGGATATTGCAGCGCTTCGCCAGCTTGCACAATGGCCCTGTCTATGCCATCGGCATTTCGCTCGGCGGCAATGCGCTGATGCGCTGGGCCGAGGAGGCTGGAAGCAGCGCGGGTGCCTCGGTACGGGCGGTAGCCGCCGTGTGCGCGCCTTTGGATTTAGCGGCCAGCGGTAAAGCCATAGGGCAGGGCTTCAACCGGCAGGTTTATACGCGCATGTTTTTGCGCAGCATGAAGCCCAAGGCCTTGGCGAAATTAAAACAGCACCCCGGCCTGTTTGATGCGCAAGCCCTTATGGCGGCGCAAGACTTGTACGCCTTTGACAATATTTTCACTGCGCCTTTGCATGGCTTTCGCGATACCGAGGACTATTGGAAACGCGCCTCGGCCAAGGCACATCTGGCCGCTGTGCGCGTGCCAGCACTATTGATCAATGCACGCAATGACCCTTTTATCCCAGCTGACTCATTGCCCGCAGCGCATGAAGTTGGACAATACGTGCATCTGTGGCAACCTGAGCACGGCGGTCACGTCGGCTTTGCGGCGGGCATGCCGCCCGGACATTTGCGCACCCTGCCGCAGGCTTTGGGCCGGTGGTTCGATCAACACGCACGCTAACTTATAAAGCGCATGGACGACATAGTTAAACAGGCGATGGCCAAGTGGCCCAATGTCCCGCATTGCTACAGCTGGCTCGGCCTGGACGCGCGTGGCAACTGGTATATGCGCGACGACCGCACCCATGCCATTGGCAGCTTTGCCAGTGGTTTGCCCGGCGCCAAAGGCTCCATGCTAAAGCACGAAAAGCTGATCGACTTTATCGAGCGCAACTACGGCGTAGATGCCCAGGACTGCTGGTTTTTCCAAAACGGCCCGCAGCGCGTGTATGTGGAGTTGGAGGCCACGCCCTTCATATGGCGCGTGGACGCACAGGGCGCGATCACCTCCAGCGCCAGGCAAGCCGCGACGCTGGTGCAGGTCTATATGGACGAACGTGGTTGGCCGTATTTGCACACCTCGCTGGGATTCGGCCTGGTGCATACGCAGGACGTGGCCAGCCTAGCGCAGGCCCTGGAACTTCAGCATTGGCCAATTGAGGAAATACAGGCTTCGGAGTTGCCGGGCCGGTTTGGATACCAAATGAGTCCGGCGGCGTTGGAAATCAAAAAATAAGGCCCGCTAACGCAAGCAGCAGGACTCGAAGCACTACTTCGCAGACGTAAAAAAACCGGCCTAAAGACCGGTTTTTGCGCTTCCGAAGCCGCTTATTTAGCGGCTACTGGCTTGGCAGGTTCTGGGAACTTAGCGCCGCCCGCGTTTGCCAAATAAACTACCGCGCGTGCAATTTCGAAATCCTCAAAATCGCCACCGCCTTGCGCGCCCATGCCGTTTTTACCTTTGAGTGCGGAATTCCACAAAGCGTCAAAACCTGTCTTGATGCGTGGTGCCCAAGCCGTCTTGTCGCCAAACTTGGGCGAACCCGCTACCCCATTGGCATGACAGGCCGCGCATTGCGTGTTGTACACCGTTTCGCCGCTCTTCATTTCACGATTTGCATCGCGAATTTCCACGGTGCCCACCTTTTGGATGCGCTCTTCCAGCGACTTTTCGATGTTGGTGGCACCAGCAGCAGGCTTGTCGTGGGTGGTTACGTAATACACCAGACCGATGATGATGAAAATGGGGACTACAAACGAGAAAAAAACAGCCATCAAAAGTTGTTGGGGAGTTTTGATCGGACCGGTGTGGTCTTCTTCGGTATGGCTGGTGTCGCTCATGGAGTCCTCTAATACGCTGTGGCCGGGTAAATCAACCCCGCATTATAGGCGCCCACATAGCGAAACAACCTACAATCGTTGGCTCAGGGCGCGGCTGTAGCTCAGTGGATAGAGTATTGGCCTCCGAAGCCAAG
>CAJBBZ010000258.1 GCA_903951445.1 uncultured beta proteobacterium | reverse complement strand
ATCACCAATGTGAACAACGGTGATATGCCCAAGACCTACCCTGAGACTTTGCCCGCCTTGTGCAATGTGACGCAGTTGCCGCTGGGCTCTGCCTGGGACCGCCACCATCTGCAGATGTACACCAGCGAATACAAGGGTCGCATGTACAACTTTGACTCCCATGTCTCGAAGTGGATTTTTGACACCGAGCCCGAGCGCTACGCCGGTCACACCAAAGTGATCGACCGCTTCCTGATGGGGCAGATCCAGCCGATGAACCTGGGCGGTGGCTTGCAGTGGATGGGCATCACACCGGAGGTCATGGGCGACGACGCTTTTGCCTACAAGTGGGCCGCCGAATACCTGCCCGAACAACGCAAGGTCGCTTGATCAAAGATAAGGAACCACCATGGCACTATTCCCGATTTATGGCGTCTTCAAAGGCGACTTTGTACCCCATCTTGTGGCGGTCGATACCGACGACAGCATGCAGAAGGTAGCCGAGCAAATAGCGGTTCACAGTGTGGGCCGGCGTGTGCCTCACAAGCCGTCGGCAAGCGGATACCAGATTCAAATTGGCGAAAGCCTGGTGCCGCTTCAATGGTTGCTTTCGAAAGCGATTGGTGAGACGGGCCTCAAGCCGCTGCAATGGGTCACCGTGGATTGGGCCCGCCCAGCAGGCGAACACCTTTGACTGGAGACGCCATGACAACAAGTACCAAAAATTCCTTTGTGGAGGTTTGCTCCACCGAGGATTTGTGGGAAGGCGAAATGGAATGCTTTGATGTAGGCCAGCACGAAGTGCTGGTCCTCAATGTCAACGGCGAGTTCCAGGCATTCGACAGCATTTGCCCGCACCAAAGCGTGTCATTGGCTGAAGGCGGCTTCGAAGGGAAAACCTTGACCTGCCGGGCGCACCAATGGAGTTTTGACGCCTGCACCGGCAAGAGCATCAACCCGGCAGGCCAGACCTTGCGCCGCTTTCCCATTCGCATTGCCGATGGCAAGGTCTGGGTGGCAGAGCACGCAGAAGAAATCTGAATCAGGAAAACACTATGCAAACCAATCACCGTGTATACGAAACCCAGGACGTCGCTTACGACGCAGTAGGCCCCACGATGCGCAACGGCGAAATCGCCGAGGCCGTGATTGAGGCGGTGGCCCATGACAACCCTGATCAGGACGTCTATGTGACGGACCGAGGCGACTATCTGCACATCCATACCTTGATGGAGTGCCGGCTGACGCGGGAAAGCTTGCAGCGCAGCCTGGGGCGCAGCTATGAGCTGCCCATGCTGGAGATGGAAATGTCGTCCTTTGCTGGTCGCTTGCAGACGAGCGACCTCGAATACCGCTGGTATTTCAAATCCTGATACCTGACCACACGGTCGAGACCTGATAAAAAATAATGGAGACAATGACATGAGCACACTATCCACACCTGGCACGCTGCGCAATCGCCGCGTCAGAACCTGGTCCTCCTTCGGAAACCTAGGCCGCAAGCCCAATGAATACGAGGTGGTGACCCACAATATGAACCACACCATCGGTGCGATGCCGCTTGAAATGAGTGCGGATGTGCATGGCAACCGCTGGCTGATCAAGCACCGCGACGGGATTGCCCTGAAGGTCGCCGCCCTGGACAGCTTTCGCGATCCAGACCAGATGACGTATCGAAAATACACGCAGTCCATGGATCAGCAGGAGACTTACGTTGACGGACTGCTGGCGCAATACGCGGGTGAAAAAAACAGCGACTTGGCGCTCAGTTCTGAAGCTCTGCACTTTCTGTCAACAGCCCTGACACCTGCACGCTACCTGGGCCATGGCTTGCAGATGGTGTCGGCCTACATGCAGCAACTTGCGCATTCGAGTTATCTGGCCAATTGCGCTGCGTTTCAGACCGCCGACCAATTGCGCCGGGTTCAGCGCGTCTCCTACCGGACGCGGCAACTGGCGCAGGCATATCCAAACGAGGGGTTTGGTACGGCGGAGCGCGCCACCTGGGAAATGCATGCAGGTTGGCAAGCCACACGTGAAGCTATCGAAAAGCTCATGGTGGCCTATGACTGGGACCAAACCTTTGTGGGTCTGAATCTGGTGGTCAAACCGCTCGCAGATCAGCTTTTCTTGCACACCTTTGCTGCTATTGCGCGCTCGCAAGGCAATGAACTCGATGCGCTGATTGCCGAAAACCTGTGGCTGGACGCCCAGCGAAGCAGGCGCTGGACAATTGACGCCTGCAAGGCGATGCGCCTTGCGGACGGTAACAACCAGGCCGTGCTGCAAGACCGGCTGGCTCAATGGGCTCCGGTAGGCCAGAAGATGATTGATTCCACCAGCCTGATGCTGGCCGCAGACGCCGGTCCAGCGCAGGCAAGCGCCATCGCCAGCGCTGTTCAAGCGGCTTGGGTGCAATACCT
>CAJBBZ010000257.1 GCA_903951445.1 uncultured beta proteobacterium | reverse complement strand
TTTGTGATTGACGCGACCGACAAGGTCCTCGGACGAGTAGCCAGCGAAGTTGCTCTCCGTTTGCGCGGCAAACACAAGGCCATTTATACGCCTCACGTAGATACCGGCGACTACATTGTCGTTATCAATGCAGCCCAGCTGCGTGTCACCGGTGCCAAGGCCCTGGACAAGGTGTACTACCGCCATTCCGGCTACCCCGGCGGCATCACAGCCACTAATTTTCGCGATATGCAAGCCAAACATCCTGGCCGCGCTTTGGAAAAAGCCGTCAAGGGCATGCTGCCTAAAGGCCCCTTGGGCTACGCGATGATCAAAAAACTCAAGGTGTACGGCGGCGCCGAGCACCCCATACCGCACAACAGCCCAAAGTGCTTGATATTACAGGAGTCGCAAAATGATCGGTGATTGGAACAAAGGAACCGGCCGTCGCAAATCCAGCGTCGCCCGCGTGTTCCTGAAAAAGGGTTCGGGCCAAATCGTGGTTAACGGCAAGGCGATCGAAAACTTCTTCGGCCGCGCAACCTCCATCATGATTTGCAAGCAGCCTTTGCTGCTGACCAACCATGCGGAAACCTTCGACATCATGGTCAATGTGGCCGGCGGTGGCGAATCGGGTCAAGCTGGCGCTACACGCCACGGCATCACCCGTGCTTTGATCGATTACGATGCAACGCTTAAACCCATGCTGAGCCAGGCCGGCTTCGTAACGCGTGATGCGCGCGAAGTGGAACGCAAAAAGGTCGGCTTTCACGGTGCTCGCCGTCGTAAGCAGTTCTCCAAGCGTTAATCCTTTATTTAGGATTTACCACAAGGGCCGCCCATGGGCGGTCTTTGTGTTTGTGGGAGGTCCATCCAATGCGATTCAGATTATTACGACGCAGGCTAACCATCAGTGCACCGCGCATGGCGGTACGCAGCGCCATGCCCTGGCCGCTGCGCTGGGCGGTGGCCGCCATCATGCTGGGCTTTTGCGCCGCCATTGCGCTATGGGCCTTTGAATTTGGCCGGGATATCGCCGGCTTGGAAAATGGCGGTCAGGCGGAGGTGCAACAACTACGCACCCAACTCGAAGCCCTAAAGATGGAAATGGAGGCCGCGCGCGAGCAACGCGACCAGGCCCAATCGATTGCCAATACCGCCGGAACCCTGGTGGTGGCGGAAAAAGCGTCTAGCGAACAGGTCAACGCGCAGGTCAAGCTACTGGAAGCCGAAAACCGGCGCCTGCGCGATGACCTGGGCTTTTTCGAAAAACTCATCCCCGCCGACTCCACCGACCCAGTCGCTATTCGCGGATTGCAGGCCGAGACTTTCGACAATGGCAAAATCCGCTGGCAGGTGCTGGTGATTCAGAGCAAGAAAAATGCACCCGAGCTGGTCGGCAAGCTAGAAATCATGCTCACCGGCACGTCTAACGGTAAGCCGTGGACGGGTCCGGCAAGCGCCACGCCCCTGAAAATCACCCAGTACGGGCGTATGGAGGGGTCTTTGGATATTCCAGCGCAAGTAACAGTCAAGGGGCTGACGGCCAAAGTAGTGGACGGCTCAACGGTCAGGGCTAGTCAGAGTATCAAGCTGTAAGGGCTGCTGTCCGGGCCATAACTCCATAAGGAATTCCATGTTCAACAAAAAAAAACAGCCACCCTTGAAAAGCCTTGTGGCCCAGGGTGCCCGGGTCGTGGGAGACATTTTTTTCACGGACGGCATTCGCATTGAATGTGCAATCACCGGCAATATCGCAGCGATGGACCACCAAGCCAGCATCTTGGTGGTGGCCGAGTCGGCTGCTGTGGTAGGCAATATCACTGCCGACCACATCATCATTAACGGCTCCATCAAGGGCGTGGTTACGGCCCGCCTGATGCTGGAATTGCAGCCCAATGCCCGCATTGAGGGCGATGTGGCCTACGGGGCTTTGGAGATGCACCAGGGCGCCCTGATCGCCGGGCGCTTGACGCCCATCCTGGCGCATGACGAAAAAGCCCCACTGCCAACCGAGTCAAATCAGGCTTGATTTGATTTCCGACTGAAATACTGTACTATTTACCTGTAGTCTTTTTCTTGGAAATTCAAATGAACGCAGTTGCCGAATCAATCCCGACCGAAATGCCCTCGCCGATTCTGTTCACCGACAGTGCGGCAAGCAAAGTGGCAGATTTGATTGCCGAAGAAGGTAACCCCGATCTGAAACTGCGTGTCTTTGTGCAAGGCGGCGGATGCTCCGGCTTCCAATACGGCTTCACCTTTGACGAAATCACCAATGAAGACGACACCACGATGACCAAAAATGGCGTGTCGCTGCTGATTGACGCCATGAGCTACCAATATTTGGTGGGCGCCGAAATTGACTACAAAGAAGATTTGCAAGGCGCGCAGTTCGTCATCAAAAACCCCAACGCCACCACCACCTGCGGCTGCGGTTCTTCGTTCTCCGCCTAATCAAGCGTCAGTTTTTTGATACCACCGCGCCCACTCAGGCGCGGTAAATCGCCCCCAGTATCCGCGCCCCACGCGCACCTGTCACAGCAGCAACACTGGCAGGTTTTCCCAGCATAGCCTGTTGCGCCAGCCAAGCGAAAGCCAGCGCCTCCACATCGGATGGTGCAACTCCCCAATCCTGTGTGGTGCTGACACGCACGCTTGGCAATAAAGCAGCCAGCCGCTGCATCAAAAACACATTGCGCGCACCACCGCCGCACACCACCAGACGCCGGTAGTTGCCAGCGGCATTGGATAAGGATTGCGCGCAGGCCCAAGAAGTCAACTCTGTCAGCGTGGCCTGCACATCCACCGGTGCGCAGGCCGCGTAAGAGGACAAATGCTGCCCCAACCATGCTGCATTAAATAAATCCCGCCCGGTACTCTTGGGTGGCGCTTGCCTAAAAAATGGCTCTTGCTGCATGGCGGCGAGCAAAGCCGCATCCACTTGGCCCTGCGCCGCCCACTGTCCCTGGTCATCGTAAGCAGCGCCTGTATGGCGCTCGCACCAGGCATCCATCAATGCGTTACCAGGGCCGCAATCAAAGCCCAGCAAACCGGCGCCACTTGACTGCGCGGCGCTATCAGGCAAAAGGGTAATGTTGGAAATTCCGCCGATATTGAGTACCGCCCTAGACTCCTGTACGTCGCCGAAAACCGCTAAATGAAAGGGCGGCACCAGCGGTGCGCCCTGGCCACCGGCGGCCAGGTCGCGGCTGCGAAAGTCCGCCACCACGGTGATACCGCAACGCTCCGCCAACAAGGCCGCTTGGTTCAGTTGTAGGGTGTAGCCGACCCCATCAAAAGCCTGCGGCTGGTGACGCACGGTTTGCCCATGTGCGCCAATCGCTTGGACCTGCGCAGGCTCGGTGCCAGAACTTGTCAGTAACTGTCCGACGACCTCTGCGTACAGGCCAACCAAGGCATTGGCTGCGAGTGCGCCGCGGTGAAGTTCGTCATGTCCCGCGCAGTTAAGGGCCAAAAACTCCTGTCGCAAGGCTTGGGGCATGGGAATGTGCGCAGATGCCAGAACCTTGGGCTGAGTAGGTGACTCGCCCAATTGAGCAAGGACACCATCTACGCCGTCGAGCGAAGTGCCCGACATCAATCCAATATACAGGCCGGGCATTGCGCTACGGCCAGACGCCTTACTGAACGCTGCCGACGTGCACCTGGCCCGCAGCCGTCAGCTGTTGGCGTGCCAGACCAGCGGCGCGGTCAAACGCAGGGCGCAAAGCCGCAGTCACCGGCGTGGCCTCGGCCTGGCGGGCAATCGTCATCGGGTCTTTGTGCGCGCCGTTGACACGGAATTCAAAATGTAGATGCGGGCCGGTGGCCCAGCCGGTAGCGCCAACCAAACCGATGTTGTCACCTTGCTGCACCCGCTGCCCGTTGCGCACGTTGACGCGGCTGAGGTGGGCATACACGGTGGTGGTGTTGCCGCCGTGCTTGACGATCACCACGTTGCCATAACCGCCTTGCACACCAGCGAAGTCCACGACGCCATCGGCCACGGTACGCACCGGCGTGCCGGTAACGGCGCCGTAATCCACGCCCAGATGGGCGCGCCAGGTGCGCAAAATAGGATGGAAGCGCATGGCAAAACCGCTGGTAATGCGCGAAAACGCCACGGGCGAAGCCAAAAATGCGCGGCGCAAACTCTCGCCGCGCATGTTGTAGTAGGCGCCCTTGAGGGGGCTTTTGCCGTTTTGGGCGCTTTGCAAGGATTCAAACCACAAGGCCTGGTAAGACTTACCGGCGTTGACAAATTCGGTGCTCAGCACACGACCTGAGCGCAAAGGCTCGCCGTCGCCCTCTAGAGTTTCATAGACCACCACAAAGCGGTCGCCCTTGCGCAAAGCGCGGTGAAAATCGATATCGCCCGAGAAAATTTCGGCCATCTGCACGGCCACACCATCGGGAATACGCGCGTCGTCGGTGGCGGCGAACAAAGAAGTTTGGATGGTACCGCTAGCCATACGAGTGCTGGCTGTGAGCGGCAACGTTTCCAGCGTCGATTTCCAGGCGCCTGTAGCAGCACGCACCATTAGGCGGTTGAACGTGCCGTCATCCTCGGGGCTCCAGCGGGCGGTAAGGGACACAAGGCGCCCGCGCTCGTCAACTTCGGCTTGCACAATGCGGCCAGCGCGGCCGAGCAGGTTTTTCTGCGCATTGCGGTCGGCGCGTAAAAAAGCCGATGCAGCCGGGTCGCTCACACCCAGGCGGCGCAACAGGCTGTCAGCGGTATCGGTGCTGCGGGTTACATCGCTGCGGTACAAGCGCATGGCTTGTGCGGCCAGTAAATCGCGTTGGGGTTCGATCGACAGGGGCTCGACGGCTTCAACCACGATGCGCACCGGCAGCTCGGAGGCCTCAGGCGCCAAGGAGACGAGCGCGTAGCTACCTCCGGTTGCGCCGATCAGCAACAGAGCCAGGCCCGACAGAAAACGGGCCGGATGGCGGCGCACGGCCAGCAGTGCCTCAAGGGCTGCGCTTTGCGCGGTATGAAGAATGTCAGACACCAATTTCAGCCTCCCTGGCAAGTGTGCAAACCGGCTTTGCGGGCGCACCGGGCGATCAGAGGCGGGGGCTAAAATGCTTTTATCGCCCACACCCGGACTTTTTAAATGGAGGCCGGAGTATATCGGGCCCTGCCCCCGGCCACCACTTTTTCTTTATGCACCCTGCTTCGCCCCCCTCCCCCCCACTGTCCGAGCGCGTTCAAGAGGCGCTGGCCGTCACCTTGCGGGGATGTGAAGAGCTGATTCCCCAAGACGACTGGGTGAAAAAGCTGGTCCGCTCTGAAGCTACCAACACGCCGCTGCGCATCAAGCTGGGCTTGGACCCGACGGCGCCGGACATCCACGTCGGCCATACCGTGGTGCTCAACAAAATGCGCCAGCTGCAAGACCTGGGACACCAGGTGATTTTCCTGATCGGCGACTTCACCACCATGATTGGTGACCCCTCTGGCCGCAACAGCACCCGCCCGCCGCTGACCCGCGAACAGATCGAAGCCAACGCCCAAACCTATTACAAGCAAGCCTCGCTAGTGCTGGACCCAGCCAAAACCGAGATCCGCTACAACAGCGAGTGGAGCGACCCGCTGGGCGCGCGCGGCATGATTCAGCTCGCCAGCCGCTACACCGTAGCGCGCATGATGGAGCGCAACGACTTTCACGACCGCTTTAAGGGCGGCCAGTCGATCAGCGTGCACGAATTTCTCTACCCGCTGATGCAGGGCTATGACAGCGTGGCCCTGAAAAGCGACCTGGAGCTAGGCGGCACCGACCAGAAGTTCAACCTGCTGGTAGGCCGCCACCTACAAGCCGAATACGGCCAAGAGCCGCAGTGCATCCTGACCATGCCGCTGCTCGAAGGGCTGGACGGTGTGGACAAAATGTCCAAGAGCAAGAATAACTACATCGGCATTTCGGAGGACGCCAACACCATGTTTGCCAAGGTGCTGAGCATCTCGGACGTGCTGATGTGGCGCTGGTACACGCTTTTGAGCTTCCAAAGCGAGGCACAAATTGCCGCGCTCAAGGCCGAGGTGGACGGCGGGCGCAACCCCAAAGACGCGAAAGTGGCACTGGCCAAGGAGATCACCGCCCGCTTTCACTCAGCGGCAGCGGCTGATGCGGCCGAGCAAGACTTTATCAACCGCAGCCAGGGCGGGATTCCCGATCAAATAGAGGAGCGCCAATTGGCGTTAGTGGACGGCGCGCCCTGGGGTATTGCCGCCTTGCTGAAAGCCACGGGATTGGCTGCGTCCAGCGGCGAGGGTAACCGCCTGATCGACGGCGGCGGCGTGCGCGTGGACAGCAACGTAGTCAGCGACAAAGGCCTCAAACTGGGCGCGGGCAGCTATGTGCTGCAAGTGGGCAAGCGCAAGTTTATGCGTGTCACCCTGGCCTGAGCCCGGATGCTTGCGCTGATCCAGCGGGTGCGGCGCGCCAGCGTCACCATTGACGGCGCAGTCGTAGGCGCCATCGGACCGGGCCTGTTGGTGCTGGTTTGCGCCGAGCAAGGCGACACGCCAGCGCAGGCCGAGAAGCTACTGGCAAAAATTCTGAAACTGCGCATCTTTAGCGATGCGCAAGGCAAGATGAACCGCTGTGTGCAAGACCTGGACGGCGCCGGGCTGCACGGCGGCCTGCTGCTGGTGAGCCAATTCACCCTGGCGGCAGATACGTCGGGCGGTAACCGCCCCAGCTTCACCCAGGCCGCAGCACCGGACTTGGGGCGCGCGCTCTACGACTATTTTGTGCAGCAAGCCCGCGTGCAGCACAGCGATGTGCAAACCGGCGTATTTGCTGCCGATATGCAAGTCGAGTTGGTTAACGACGGGCCAGTAACGATTCCGATGCGAGTGGGTTAGGCGGCTCCAGATTGGGTTAGCAAACAGACTTTTTGCGCACGCCCGCCTGGCACCGTCAGGCTTGCGTGAATTCTTTATAAAAATTGTCAAAATGAATTTTCTATAGCTAAACTTTCTAGCATTTATCCAATTTTCAGTAAAGACGCCCCAATGAACCAAGTAGCTGAGGAATCCGAAACACACCATTGGCATAAGAAATTTGCCATTGCCGCCAACAATCGCGCATGGGAATTGGCGGAAAAAATGCGCCTGGGGGATGATGACCAAGAAATGCTTGCTGCGGCCTATGCCGCCGCCTGGCACTGGCGTGTGGTCGGCACGGAACTACATCACATGCGCGCAGCGATGTTGCTTGCCCAAGTCCACGCCTTACTCGGCCACGGACCATCCGCATGGCAGTTTGCGCAAGAGGTGCACAGATATTTTTTGAGCCAACACACCGCAGACTGGGAGTTGGCATTCAGCCATGCAATTTACGCCCATGCGGCTTGCATCGCAGGACAACGAGACATCTATATCCAAGCCTATGCCCAGGCCCAAGCTGCTTTTTTGGCTATCGCAGACGCAGAGGATAAAGCCATAGTAGAAAAAACATTCAGGCTCGTACCAGCACCCTAAATCTAATTCGCATCAGCTGCCTCTTCACCATACATAGGGCCGAAAATTTAGTAAATGATGATTTTTCAATCCCAACTTTCAGCGATACGGATTGCCAAACCCCAGCGATGCCAATAGCGCCACCTCATGTGCTTCCATCGCGCGCGCGTCGGCATGCGAGTTTTCATGGTCCCAGCCTTGCGCATGCAAGGTGCCGTGCACGATCAAGTGGGCGTAATGGGCTTGCAGGGTTTTGCCTTGCGCTTGGGCTTCGCGGGCGATAACGGGGGCGCACAAAACCAAGTCAGCATGGACTAGGGGTTCCATCGCGTAGTCAAAGGTGAGCACGTTGGTGGCGTAGTCTTTACCCCGGTAGCTGCGGTTCAGTTCCTGGCCTTCTGAGGCATCGACGATACGCACCGTGATTTCCGCGTCGCGTGCCAGTGCGTGGCGAATCCAGCGTGCAACCGAATTGCGCGGCAAAGCGTGGCGATGCGTTACGGCGTCGGCAATGCGGGCAAATTGCAGGGACAGGCTCAGCGTCGGCAACTTGGCGCTCATGGATTGGGCCCAGCAAAAGCTTCGAATCGCCGTGCGTGGGCGATAAGGCCTATTTGCCCAAAGTGCCTGAAGCGCTTCATGAAGCCAAGCGCCGCGTGGGCGCCCGTGTTTTTGGCAAGCCGCCGCGCGAAGGCGATACTTCTTCGATCAAGGTTGGTAGCGCTTGCGCGCCAATTGCAGCGGCAGCGGCGATTTCATCTAAGCGGCGCGCTTCGTCGTAGGCGTCCACGATGCGCGCTACCAGCGGATGGCGCACGATATCGGCGCTGGTCAGACGGGTAATCGCAATACCTTCCACCCGGCGCAAGGTGCGTTCGGCGTCGATCAGGCCGCTCAGTTGCGCTTTGGGCAAGTCGATCTGGCTGACGTCGCCGGTAATTACGGCCTTGGTGCCAAAGCCGACGCGGGTCAGAAACATCTTCATTTGCTCGGGCGTGGTGTTTTGCGCCTCATCCAGAATGACAAATGCATTGTTCAGTGTGCGCCCGCGCATAAAGGCTAGCGGTGCGATTTCCAGTGCCTGGCGTTCAAAGGCTTTTTGTACTTGCTCAAAACCCATCAAGTCGTAGAGCGCGTCATACAAGGGGCGCAAATACGGGTCTACTTTTTGGTTCAGGTCGCCAGGTAAAAAGCCCAGTCGCTCGCCCGCTTCCACCGCCGGGCGCGTGAGCACAATGCGCTGCACCGCGCTGCGGTGCAATGCGTCCACGGCAGCCGCAACCGCCAAATAGGTTTTGCCAGTGCCCGCCGGGCCGATGCCGATGGTGATGTCGTATTGCGCGATATTGTCCAAATACAGCGCCTGGTTCACGCTGCGCGGCTTGAGGTCGGCGCGGCGGGTGGACAAACTGGGGCCTTCGCCGGGTTCGGGCGCACCATCGCCGACCAGCATCAGTTGCACCACTTCATCGGGGATAGGTTTGGCCGCCATTTCATACAAGGCCTGCAGCATCTCCATGGCGCGCTGGGCTTTGGCCTTGGGGCCGTCCACCTTGAATTGTTCGTGCCGGTGCGCAATACGCACTTCCAAAGCCGCCTCGATGCTGCGCAAATGCGCGTCGGTGGGTCCACACAAATGGCCCAAGCGGGTGTTGTTGGGAGGCGAAAAAATGTGTCTGAGAATCAAGCTGATAATTCCGTGTCAGGGGCTGCGCCATCGCGCAAGGCCGCGAAGCACTGCCCCGATGATAGGCAATTACACAAAAGGCTCCCGATGATTGGCAAGCTCACAGGCATTCTCAGCGACAAAAACCCGCCCCAGGTGGTGGTGGACTGCGGGGGTGTGGGCTATGAAGTGCAAGTGCCCATGAGCACGTTTTACAACTTGCCGGCCACGGGTGAAAAAGTGAGCCTGCTGACGCACTTTGTGGTACGAGAGGATGCGCAAATTTTGTACGGCTTTGGCTCGCAGGCTGAGCGCTCGGCCTTTCGCGAGTTGGTCAAAATCTCCGGTGTGGGGCCGCGCACCGCGCTGTCGGTGCTGTCAGGCATGGCGGTGGGCGAACTGGCGCAGGCCATCACCCTGCAAGAGGCCGGGCGCTTGACCAAGGTGCCGGGGATCGGTAAAAAGACTGCCGAACGCCTGCTGCTCGAACTCAAGGGCAAGCTGGGCGCCGACATCGGCATGCCATCGGGCGCGGGCCATGAGGCGCAGTCCGACATCTTGCAAGCGCTGCTGGCGCTGGGGTACAACGACAAAGAGGCCGCGCTGGCGCTCAAGGCACTGCCCGCCGATGTGGGGGTGAGCGAGGGGATTAAATTGGCGCTCAAGGCATTGGCGCGGTAGTGCGCAGTAGAAGAATAAGGGTCTTGGCGGCCCATTAGACTGGCTAGATGCGATTTATGATGCAAAATTGCATCAATATTTGCATTAAGGTTCCACCATGCGCACCACTGTCACCATAGACGACGCTTTGTATGCCAAAGCCCTGGAGGTTTCTGACCCGGATATGGACCGGGCAGACGTCTTCCGCGAAGCCATCAAAACCTTTGTACGCGTGCAATCAGCCAAGCGCCTCGCTGCGCTGGGCGGCGCGGCACCGGCTATGCCCGATGTACCGAGAGAGCGCGGCGAACCAGTAGCGCAATGAGTGTGATCGTTGATACCTCGGTGTGGGTGGACCATTTCCGGCACAACAGCCGGGCCTTGGTGGATTTGATGCTCCAGGACAGCGTGCTGGTGCATCCCATGGTGATTGTCGAAATTGCCTGCGGCACCCCGCCCGCGCCACGCAGCCAAAGCCTGGAAAACTTGGCCCTGCTACAGCCTTGCAAGCAAGCGACCTTGTCCGAGGTCTTGGCCTTGGTGGAGCGGGAAAAACTTTATGGGCTTGGTTGCGGTTTGGTGGACATGTGCCTGCTCGCCTCCACCCTCATCACTCCTGCCGCTGCCCTGTGGACGCTGGATAAGCGTCTGGCCGAAGTGGCGCACCGCTTTGGCGTGGCCCATAGCCCAGTAATGCACTAGAAAAAAATCCCCGCAGGACTCGCATCCTGCGGGGATTTTGTTTTTTGGGACAGCGCAGACCTTGCGGGCCACGCCAGACCAGCTTGGGATTACATACCCATGCCGCCCATTCCACCCATGCCGCCCATATCGCCGCCGCCCATGCCGCCCATAGGAGCGTCGTCTTTCGGGGCTTCAGCAATCATGGCTTCGGTGGTCAGCATCAGGCCGGCTACCGAGGCTGCGTTTTGCAAAGCAGTGCGGGTCACTTTGGTGGGGTCCAAGATGCCCATTTCGATCATGTCGCCATAGGTGTCGTTGGCGGCATTGAAGCCGTAGTTACCTTTGCCGGCCAACACTGCGTTGACCACCACGGAAGGCTCGCCACCGGCGTTGTAAACAATCTCGCGCAAAGGAGACTCGACGGCCTTGAGCACCAGCTTGATACCGGCTTCTTGGTCGGCGTTGTCGCCCTTGATAGCGCCAGCCGCTTGGCGGGCGCGCAGCAAAGCTACGCCACCACCGGCCACGATGCCTTCTTCCACTGCAGCGCGGGTCGCGTGCAGGGCGTCTTCTACGCGGGCTTTTTTCTCTTTCATTTCGACTTCGGTGGCAGCGCCGACCTTGATCACTGCCACACCGCCGGCCAATTTGGCCACGCGCTCTTGCAGTTTTTCGCGGTCGTAGTCGCTGGTCGCTTCCTCGATTTGCACGCGGATTTGCTTCACGCGGGCTTCGATGTCAGCAGCAGCGCCAGCACCGTCGATGATGATGGTGTTTTCTT
>CAJBBZ010000256.1 GCA_903951445.1 uncultured beta proteobacterium | reverse complement strand
TTCCAATGCGGGTGATTCCGTGCGCGCCAACTTGGCCGCACCAGGACAATGGCCTGACACGACACACAAGGCCTCAGATAGTGAACCGGCGTCCGCATCCAGTGGAAACGCCATCCCTCATATGCCATCCAGCCCTCCGACGCTCGCTTTTTGGGGCGCAGTTTTGGCGGCTTTCGCTGGGGGTTTGCTACTGAATCTCATGCCCTGCGTCTTCCCTGTACTAGCCCTCAAAGCCCTGGGCTTGGCCACCTTACAAGCGACGGCCAATCAGCGCAGGGCGCAGGCGGCGGCCTATACCGGCGGCGTGCTGCTATCGATGACCACATTGGGCGCTTTGCTGTTGGGTCTGCGCGCAGGTGGTCAGGCGCTGGGATGGGGTTTCCATTTGCAATCCCCTGTGTTCATTGCCGCACTGGCGACCTTGTTCACGCTGATTTGCCTGAATTTAATGGACTTGCTGGATGTGTCCAGACTGGTTCCCAATAGTTTGGCTGGGCTGCAGCTGCGCAACCCTGTCACGGATGCGGCACTCTCAGGTGTCTTGGCCGTCGTCGTGGCCTCGCCCTGCACCGCCCCATTTATGGGCGCGTCATTAGGCTTGGCGATGACCTTACCCGGATGGCAAGCGATGCTAATTTTTATAGCGCTTGGCTTGGGCCTGGCGCTGCCCTACGCGCTGGTCAGCAACAGCACGGCCCTTGCGCGCCAATTGCCTAGGCCCGGCCCCTGGATGGAGTATTTGCGCCGGTTTATGGTGTTCCCGATGGCAGCGACGGTGGTTTGGCTGGTGTGGGTCTTGGCCCACATGGCTGGCCTGGATGTTGCCGCCATGCTTGTAGCTGTACTTTTGTGCCTGTCCATGTGCCTTTGGGCTTTGCACTTGCCTGGTCGCGCGGCACTGGGGTTTGGCGGTGTGGCGCTACTGGTTTCCGTGTTAACCGGTAGCCTTGCCTTGCGCGTGGCCTCGCAAGTGGATACAAGCGCTGTCGCCGGGCAAAACAATGCGCAGGCGAATACTTGGGGCAACTGGACCGCGCAAGCTGAGCAAGAAGCCTTAGCGTCCGGGCGTCCCGTGTTTGTTGACTTTACGGCTGCTTGGTGCATTACCTGCCAGTACAACGAACAACAGGTCCTATCCAAACCGCAAGTGATGCAAGCTTTTGCTGACAAAAAAGTAGTATTGCTACGCGCCGATTGGACCCGGCGCGACGCAGCCATTAGCCAGGCATTACAGCAACTGGGCCGCAGCGGCGTGCCAGTTTATGTATTACAGCGGGCGGGCAAAGCACCGGTACTGATGTCCGAGTTGCTAAGCACGGACGAATTGCTGGCGGCGATTTCAGACATTTAGCGCTTGAAGCAGTGCTGCGGCATTGCCTGTGGCCTGTACTTGATCCCGGATGAGACCCAAAAGCTCGGATTCGGAATAGGGCTTGCCAAGGTAATGGTTTACGCCAAGCGACATGGCGTGGTCGCGGTGTTTTTGCGCAATGCGTGAAGTAATCATGACAATGGGCAAGTCCGCATATTCCGGGCGCGACCGGATGCTACGGGCGAGCTCAAAGCCGTCCATGCGCGGCATTTCAATATCCGAAAGGACCATCAAAGGTCGTTGCTGCTCCAGTACCTGCAAGGCGTGTACGCCATCGTTGGCCAGTGCAACGCGGTAGCCCTCGCGTAACAACAAGCGCTGGATCACACGGCGCACGGTAAGCGCGTCATCTACCACCAGTATCAGGGGGGCTTGCGTCTCCTGCGACGCAGACGCAGTCGTGTCAGACTGTGGCCCCATCACCTGTGTTTTGCGTACCGCATCGCCATAGACTTTCGCCAATGCGATGGGGTTGTAGATAAGGGTAGTCTCGCCGGAGGGTAATAAGGTAATGCCCGCAAGTCCTGGTAAGCGTGACAGTTGGGGCCCCATGTTTTTCACGACCACCTCGCGGTTGCCAAGCACTTCATCCACATGCAAGGCCAGGCCTTGCCCCGCGCTTCGCAGTAACAACACAGGATGTGTTTTGGCCTTAGGATCCGCAGGATCCTGCTTGATTTGCAACAAGGGTCCGGACCCGTAAAAAGGGACGCCGTGGCCCTGCTCGGTAATCAATTGGCCATCTGCATAGGCCGACTCCAGCATCTTGGGCAGTACACGGATAACGGTCTCCACTAAACCAGCCGGAATTCCAAAACGTGCCGCCCCTGCGCGGAACATGAGCACTTGTGTTACCGCAGTAGTAAGCGGCAAGACCAACTTAAAGCGGGTGCCCTGACCTTCTTCAGATTGCGTTTCGATGCGGCCACCCAAAGCATTGACTTCGGACAGGACCACATCAAGACCGATTCCCCGGCCTGCTAATTCGGTTACCTGCGTCGCGGTCGTAAATCCTGGCATGAACAACAGCCTTGTCGTCGCTTCCCGGTCCAAGATTTGATCCTGATTTATCAATCCCAAGCCTTGCGCTCGATCACGGATACCCTGCATAGAAAGGCCTCTGCCGTCGTCGCTGAAATGAATGGCAACGTCATTGCCCTCTTGACTGACGGACACCTTGATTGCACCCGTGATAGGCTTTCCCAAGGCTTGCCTGTCTTGTGCGGACTCTATTCCGTGCACCACAGCGTTGCGCAAAAGATGCTCAAAGGAGGGTGCCATTCTTTCCAGTACGCTTCGATCCAGTTCAATGTTGCCACCTTCCAAATCCAGGGTCACCTGCTTACCAAGCTCCTTCGCAGTCTGGCGCACCACGCTGTACAAACGGTCTGCGATGACATCGAAATCTACTAAGCGCATGCGCAATAAATCTCGCTGCAATTCACGCAGTTGGCGCGACTGCTGTTCCAAGTCCTGTTGTGATGCATACAGTGCCGTCTGAACGTTACGCCGTACGGTAGAGACATCGCCAACGGCTTCGGCCATCATCCGTGCAATCTCTTGCAGTCGTGTGAACCGGTCGAATTCCAAAGGGTCAAATTGCTCTGCAACCTCGGTAGTCGCGGTATTACGGGACTGAATGCGCATATCAGCCTGTAGTTCCAGCTCGCGTAATTGCAACGCAAGCCTGTCCAGAGTCTGGCTCAAATCGCCTAATGCACTTGTCATCTGGGAGAGATGCGTTTCTGCACGTGATCGATATACGGATACCTCGCCAGCCTCGTCTACCAAGCGCTCAACGACAGAGGCCCTCACACGGATCAAACCGGTGAGCATGGCCGGAAGCGGGCGCTGCGCCTCTGACACGGTGTTGATAGCGTCTGTCGGCACAGAGGCATTCTGCGGCGCATCCTGGCCCGCCGATCGCAGGATTTGACCTTGTTGGAGCAAGTTCACACCTTGCCCTAGGCCTTCGAAAATACTTTGCAACTGGTCAAACCGCGTTAAAAAAGGCTCGATCTGCGAAGACCTGGTGCCCTCCAATGCCAATTGCTCGATACCCGACTCCATGCGGTGCGCCAACTCACCCAGGCGGAAGGCGCCGGTAAGGCGTCCACTGCCCTTAAGGGTATGCAATAAGCGCAGAATTTGTGCGCGATGGGCCGCTTCGTCAGGCCGGGCCACCCATTGCCTTAGTGCGCTTCCCAATGCAGGCATCAGCTCGGCACCCTCCTCCTGAAAAACCGGTAATAAATCGTGATCTAGCTGATCCTTGCTGTCTAAGGGGTCATCGTCGTCAAGAATCAGCAAACTCGGCACGGGCGGCGCAACGGGCGCAAGGCCAGCAGTATCACTCACAGCGGAAGTGGCTGGCACATTTGGTGCCAGTGCGAACAGCCCATCCATCCCAGAACCAGGCTCGCCGCTAATTTCTAGTGGCGACGTGTACGCCGCATGGGGGTCTGCCATTACGCCGTCGGTCTGGATAGCATGAAGGCGGGCCAGCAAAGCCGGTTGGGGCTGAGCGACACGCCGCTTGGCGCACTCCTGAACCATGGAAAGAAGCGTTTGAGCGGCCTCCTGGAACAATGAAATATGCCCGATAACCGCAAGACTGCTTCCTTGCAAGTGATCCAAGGCCCGCTCTACGGATTGCGCCAAATCAGCAATCGCTTGCACGCCCATCGCCGCGCAATTTCCGCGTATGGAATGCGCTAAATCTTGCGCACTACGCGGTGAAAAATCAAGGTCTGCATCGCTCCATGCACTCACTTGAGCGAACAAACGCTCTGCCCATTCGCTGGTTTCGGAAATGAATACGGTATAGAAGGCCTCTGGAAAATCCAGCGCGGGGGAACACGGCACCGCGGCTTCATGCACCGGAACAACTGACTGGACCAGGTCCGCCAATCCGAAGTTGGTATCAGGCGCTAATCCATCCTCTGTATCTACCTTGTCATAGCCCTCCTCGCTATGCCTTTGCCCCATCAACACCATCAAATCGATAGGCAAATCCTGCCCCAATTGCGGCGAAAAGGTGTAGGGAGCCAAAGGTGCGTCATCCAAGATATCCGAGTCTGGCAATGCATCTTTAGGACTAGTAGTTGGCCGTAACATTTCCGTAGGCGCTTCGCGATAGGCGCCAATTTGCATATCCTCGCCAGGCTGCTGCAAGGGTATCCAACGGGCCTCTAAGCGCATCGCGTCGGCAGAATTTCTGAAGATTGCGTCGTTCCAAGATGGGGTGTCGCCTTGTTTTATATCTTGTGACCAATTTGAAAATGCCTTTAGCGCTTGCCCCACCAAGCCCAAAAGGTCTGTGGTCGGCGGCTTTTGCTCCGCCATCCATTGGTTCATCAACTGCTCAAAGGCCCATGCCGCTTCACCGAACACATCCTGGCCCACCATACGTGCGCCGCCTTTTAGCGTGTGAAAGGCCCTGCGGATGAGCAGCAAATCGTCGAATTCAACAGGGTCGGAACCTGGAAGCGGCAATGCGTGCTGTGCATCTTCAAGCACGCTGGCAACCTCATCCAAAAATATATCCAGAATCTCCGCGCCATCATCTTCATCGTCTTGCCTGGCCGCAGGTAGCGATGGGATCATTGCGTTGCTTTGCGGAACCGCTTGTAACGCCGCCTTGGTTTCTGTAACGCGGATACCTGGCAAAGGGGCGTTAACCTCTATTTTTTTCGACGGCGGCTTGGGCGCCATAGGCAAAATAATTCTCTGAGTACCTGCGCGCCGGCCATTCAAATAGGTAAATTCGCCAGCTTCACTGTCAAATACGAACATCTCCTTGGCAATTGCGATTTGATAATTGAGCATGTCAATCAGGAATCCCATAGTGCTCACACTACGTGCAATTTGCTCATAAACAGCTAAGGGTATGGGCCTTTTGCGCTTTTCAACCGACAAATGGCTATCCAATGTTTCACGTATCTTGAACACTGCGCTGGCGGCTTGTTGCAAGCCGAGCACAGAAAATACGCCGTACATCTGAGACAAATGCCCCGAAACGATAGACAAAATACTGCTGTCCAGTGGATCCCGCAGGTACCTCTCTAAAGCCGTTTCCACGGCAGCCAAGGACACCCGTAGCTCGTTGGTAACACTGCCCATGCTTTGGCGCTCACTCAAGCGACGGTAGAGCGCCTCCATCCAAGGCTCGACAGCGGCTGGCGCTTGGCCTTCACAGACCTGTCCCAAGCGCATTGCAAGTACGTCCATGCGCTCGCCGGTAGCATCCGAAGACGGATCCGTGTCGTCATAGACTGCTTCTAAATACAACAGCG
The DNA here is from genome assembly GCA_903951445.1 of uncultured beta proteobacterium. GTDB lineage: Bacteria > Pseudomonadota > Gammaproteobacteria > Burkholderiales > Burkholderiaceae_C > Allorhodoferax. The sequence continues at coordinate 14,452 of CAJBBZ010000256.1, read as the reverse complement.
TGGTGGCCACTTCCATCGCCAGCAAGGGGTTTGCCTTAGCGCCGCTCTTGGCACTCATCTCAACCGCTCGCCTTAGGGCATGAGCCAATGCAGTGCTCTCAGGGTTTAACTTTTGCAGTGTCTCGCCCACGGCTGTCAAATGCTCAAGCACGGCAGCGCTGCGACCCATATCACCACCGACCAAGGCCGACCAGCTCTCCGAAAAAGCCGCAAGGCGACGGCGCAAAAAGTCTAATTGCACAGGATCGAAGCGGCCGTATTGAACCAAGTTGTAATCGCCCTGCGGCCGCTCCATCGCACCATAAGCGCGTTGTACAGCGGCCAGACAGGGCGTTACATATTCATTCTCTATTGTTGCCAGCAAACAAAAAAACGTTGCGTCCTGCGCCACGCTTTCAGAAGCCGTCACGCCTTCCAAAGACACCACATTGAGCTGCTGGATTATTTGCGACGCTGTGCGTTTTGCGAACACATCCGCCCTCATCAATTTGTGCTGATAAGCCTCGAAAAAACCAGCCGCCAGCATCCAAAAAGAGCGCATTTCCCAGGATGGGGCATTCACACCCAAGCCCGCACAGGCAGCCGCGAGCTCGCCAGCCGCCACTGCGTCCCCTGCATTTAACAGTTTTAACAAGGCCTGGCCCAGTTGCGATTTCAAGCGGGGCGTCAGATCAACCGGTTCAATTGCATCCAGTAGGTCAACCTTTTGCCAGGACCAATCCTGCATAGACAAATCTGCAGGATGAATGCGCTGCACTTGCGACACATCCAAAAGGGCACGGTATTGAGAAAATAGCCCCAGCGGGAATGCCCGTCGCCCCTTGAGCAAGGCTTCTAGGTAATCCAGTAAGGCAATTTGAGCCTTTTCTAAGGCAATGACCGCTTCCTCGGTGCAGGCCTCAGGCTTTGCTGAAAACGCCTTGACCAAATCACCACTTGCAATGAGCAACTTGGCTGCTGTGTTTTGACCGATCATCTCCAATGCGCTTCGGGCCTGGTGAAAGAGTCTTCGTGCATCCTGTAAAGGTGCCGTGCGTGCCCCGCCGGGTGGAAGGTTTTCGTGACTTTTGGATTCAAGGTAAAACTGGCGCGCCGCGCTTACCGCCAAGGGCAGCGACTTTCGAAGATCGGGCAAAACCCATGTCAGGGGCGCCAGATCAAATGCTGTCGCCGCAGACTGATTCGGTACCATGGATTGCGTCATGATGAATAAGTGCCACGTTGGCTGAATTGTCGATAGAAACCGAAAATCAAGTGACCTTGAACCTCGTCACCGATTTACGCAATTCGTTCGCAACCGTCGATAGGCGCTGGACCTCTGCTGTGGTAGCAAGGTTGTCCTTTTCTGTCTGCTCGGTAACCGCAAAAATATTTTGAATACTCTTTGCAACGTCATTCGCCATAGACGCTTCACGTAACGCTGTGGCGGATATCTGCTCAACTTGGTCCGCTACCCTTCGCGTAATCCGGTCAATCTCCGTTAGTGCTGAGCCTGCATTGTCGGAAAGCGTCGCGCCAGCCACCACGCCTTGCGCGGAGCGCTCCATTGCACCAATCGCATCTTGTGTATCGCTTTGAATCGCCCGAACAATCGTGGCGATTTGCTGCGTGGCTTCTGCGGACCGCACCGCCAAGCGTTGCACTTCTTCGGCCACCACTGCAAAGCCACGACCCGCCTCACCAGCGGATGCGGCCTGAATGGCCGCATTCAAAGCCAACACATTGGTTTGCTCAGTAATGTCGGAAATGATCTCCGTGATTTCACCAATTTCCTGAGACGACTCACCAAGGCGCTTGATACGCTTGGAGGTCTCCTGAATCTGATCGCGTAAAGTATTCATGCCGCCAATGGTGTTTTGTACCGCCAGCAAACCCGAATTGGAGGCTTGTAAAGACTGGCGTGCCACTTCAGCCGACTGCTGCGCGCGCGAAGACACCTCATTGATTCGCCCTGCCATTTCCAGCACCGCTAAACCCGTTTGGCGGATTTCGCGCAATTGCTGGTTGGAGGTCGTCAATTGTGCATTTGCAGTAGCACCTACTTGCGCTGTAGTTTTTGCAACCCTGTCGGCAGTCAATTGCACATTGGTGACCAAGACTCGAAGCTCTTCCACCGTGTAATTGATCGAGTCTGCAATCGCTCCTGTGATGTCTTCGGTAACCGTTGCCTGGCGCGTCAAATCGCCCTCAGCAACAGCCTGTAGCTCATTCATCAGGCGCAAAATCGCCACTTGAATAGCATCATTGACTTGTTGCGTTACCTTGGTAAGCTCCTGCGCTTCCCCAGCACGTCGCACTGCTAAGTCTCGCCTTTGTCGAGCGCCCAGTAGCTGAATACCGATCAGTGCGGTAATGGACAGCATTGACAAGACCGCTGCGATAGCAAGCGCGGAGCGCGGATCCGCATAAAAATCTTGATTTTCCAAATAGCTAGCGCCGAGAACACCCAAGCTAATCCGCAATTTATCGCTGTCTTTAATGATCAGTGCCTGTGCTTCACGGGCTTGCGCCAAACGCGGAAGATTATCTGAAATCTGCTGCGCGCTATCACGGATTTCCTTGAATTGCCCGGCCAGTGCTTCAATTTGCTCGCGTATCGCAGGGTCTTTGGTGGGAATAAGTTTTAGCTCTGAATCGCCATTAAGCAATGCGGAGGTAATCGTTTCAAATTGCGCAATGTCCTGCCGGAGCAGAAAAACGGCTTGGGGACTTACGCCTTGGGTAGTAAAAAACTCGTTTGCTGATTTTGCGATGCGTTGGCTTAATCCCGCCATTTCGGCAAGTGCCGATATTTCGGTTGGTGTCGCATTTTTTTTCAACTTACCCGCGATGATTTCTCGGATCAAATCGAGTAAATCATCTGAGCTATTGTTCAGTGTTTTCAGCGATGTACTTACGCCGGTGAGTAAGGCCTTTTGCCCAAGTATGACCCCAACGGCGCGTAAAGACCGGTCAACGAGTAACGTCACTTCGCCCAAGCGCGCATTGATAGCCTGGTCTTTGTTGTCGCCGAAGGGGTCGAGGATAGAGTCCGATTCAAGGCCCTGGACGCCGCCTTTAAGCTGTCCGGAACTATCTCTTAACTCGTCAAAACCATTGACGCCACCTATGAGGGCTTCATTCGCGGACTTTGCCATCCGCTGGGCTTGCATTAGGGAATCGCCTACCGTCTTAACCTTGAGCGCCACCTCTTCGGAATGCTTAAAAGAATAGTAAGTAAGCGTGAAGGTAAAAGACAAAAACAGGGCGAGCGCGAAGTAGAGACTTCGCAGTAATTTCGCAAAGGAAACAGGGCCCAGAACGGGGAAGACCAGTTTCTCTTCATCGGCGATTTGTGCGGTTTTACCCGGCGCTTGTAATGGCGGTGCGCTTGACTTCGAAGCACCGGCTGCCATGCTATCGGATGCTGCTTCGGTGAGGACAGAGTCCTGAAATACCGATTCCTGAAATTGCGTTTTAGAAAACTGCGGTGTGGCCAACTCTTGGCCTACCCGACCATTTCCTGTTTCTGTATTTGACATGTATTCTCCCTTCAAACGCTTATGCTGAGAAATCCCGTGCTACGGGCTAAATGCTGCAAATTGACTTCTTGCCATGTTGCGCCGGCACTATCCTGATACCGCGTTCCAAAATAGTCGGGCGCATCTTCTTTACTAGGCAGGCTCTGATCAAAACTGCTTATATTTCTTAAACCCATCACTTTGTTTACCAACAGCACACAGTTCATGCTGAGATCTGCATTTAGGCCAACGAGGCTGCAATCTGCAATAGACCAGGCTTTATCTCGATTCGGGATGGATTGCTTCGCTTCGACTGCCAAATAGGTGGCCAGGTCAACAACCCCGTAAATCCTCCCCCTCGCATTGATCGCACCATAAAACCACGTTTTTACATAGGGCACTGGAAGAATAGGACTGACTGGCATTACTTCGTTAGCGTGTGACAAGGGCAGCAGGCAGTTCATTCCATCTATCGCAACCGCCAGCCAACTCGCGCCGACCTCCTGCTCGCGGGCAACTTTCAATCGTTCCGCTACACGCGCTTGAAAGTTTTTCAGGTCCTCACGCGCGAGTGCCATTTATGCCACCCCAAGCCGACGTACGGCGGCAAGTAATGCACCAGCTTCAACTGGCTTTGTGACATAGTCTTTAGCTCCTTGGCGCAGACCCCAAACTTTATCGGTTTCAAGATTTTTGCTGCTGCAAATAATGATGGGTATGCTTGAGAATTCGGGATCCCTTCCCAACGTCCGCGTGAATTGGAATCCGCTTTGGCCAGGCATTACTACATCCATGAGTATGAGGTCTGGCTTGTACGTGCGTAATCGCTCCATTGCTTGGTCCGCACTACTCGCATTCTTCACTGAGTACCCCGCATCTTCCAAGATCTGTGTAATGATCATTGTCTCGGTTTTAGAATCTTCGACTAGCAATATTTTTTCAATCGTCATGAGGTACTCTCTTTTTGCAAAGGTCCAAAATTCCGGACCACTTCTAACAACTGCTCTTTCGTGAAGGGCTTTGTCAGGTAGTGCTCTGCACCGACCACCCGACCCCGTGCTTTATCAAATACACCGTCTCGCGAAGACAGCATCACCACCGGAACCGATGAGAATTTAGGGTTACTTTTGATAATGGCGCAAGTTTGGTAACCATCCAAACGCGGCATGGAAATATCACAGAAAATCAAGTCTGGTAGGCTTTCATTGAGATGCGCCAAGGCGTCGAAGCCGTCTTCTGCCAGCACTACGTCATGGCCACCTTGTTTTAAAAAAATGGCCGCACTTTTCCTGATGGTGTTGCTGTCGTCGACCACCATCACTTTCCCCTGGTATTCTTGCGTGCTCATTGTCCGCTCGCCTAAGATATAAGATTTTTATTCATCGGATTTGCTAATCTTAAAAATTAAGTTGATGCAATTTTATTATTTTAATGCAATAAATTATAATTTTAATAATTTTAAAAATTAAAATTGCAAGATTTTTGGGTCTGTTAACCTGCAATGCGTAGCGCCGTGCTTGGTGCATTTGCTCTGTCAGAAGAGGGGTGGGCCCTAGGTAGCTGACGCGATCCACTCATGTTTGATTCAGCGCTGCCGGGCAAGGCATCCATTACAGCGGCATTTAGCAGCGCAATTTGTTCTTCCAGTTTTGCTTTTTGACTGATTCTTTGGGTTGGCAGACCCGGCGCAATGGAGCGACTTGCTTGAAGGTGTGCAGCTTTAGTCCTATCCAGGTGCGTTTTGGCGTGCTCGCGTTGGAGTTCTTGGGTTTGAATCTGGCGGTCTAATGCGCTAAGCGCTTTGCCATACCACTCACCCACCATGGTCCGGGTGGTCTCCACAATCGAGTCCAGCGCGATTTGTACTACCCGCGCTTTTTCATAAGCCTGCGCCAGGGTCAAGGTACGCCACTGTAAATTGTCTGATAAGGCTCGGTCTTTGTGTTGAGTCAGTCTTGCGATTTGCCGTCCAATATCTGGTAAGACTTCCAAGAAATTATCTTCGGATTTCGTAGCATCTATCGCTTGGAAATCTTGCTTGAGTGCTGTCGCACCGGCGCGTAACAGCGCTTTGGTGCTCTCCAGACTAAGTTGCGCTGAGTCAAACCTTTGAAGTAATTGACGGCACAGTTGTTCTGTGTCTAGTGAAACACTGCGCTCTGCGCGGCCTTTTTTACCTGCTATTGCATCATTGGCTTTATCGAGCGCCATCCATGCTTTGGCACGTATAGTGACTTGCGCTTCACGCATAAGCCTTAGACGCGCAGCGATGCTTGCTGACTGCTGCTCTGCGGATTGTGCTTGTTCAACTGCTTTTTGCAGCATGAGGACGCTGGACTGCAATTCGGCATTCATTTTTTCTGACTGCGCTTCCCATTGATTTTCTAAGGTCTCGAGCGACTGAAAGACCATTTTTTCTAACTGTGCGATCGCTGCATGCAGTTCCGTGCGCCAGCGTATTCTGCGTGCGTTTACAACGTTTTTTTGGATTTGCTCCACTATTGAAGTAGTGTCTAGTCGCTCGTCAGCCCTACCCTGCAATGCCAGTATCTGAGAGGCTTGCAGTCCGAGCGCCAGAGCCCATTCCCGCACCACGGGGTCTAAAGTGACCCTGGCCTTGCCATCTGCTAACTGCGCAGTGTTCGCCACTTCTGTATACACCGCCAGCCATAAAAATTTACCGCTTTTGATGCCGTCGCTAAAGAGTGAGAAATAGGCCAGTGTTTCGAGTTCCGGGTCAAAGCTCGCAGCATCCACTAGCCAAAGGTAATGGCTGGCTTTTTGGATGTGATTTTCTATAGATCGAAGCTCTTCACGGCGTAGCCGCCGCATAGAGCATTCGCGGACGCACAGCTCATTTGAAAATGTTGGGTGATGAAGATTGATATGCCAATTCCAGGGAGACATTTCGCTGCTACCGCTGCTCTTAGCCTGCGCATTCTGTACGACTTTTATCTGGTGTCCGTTTTGATCGCTGTCGGCGAGTGCCCTACCTTCTTCTTTGAAGAAAGTACGTGCCTGATCCAATATGCTGGCCATCGCCGCTGTATCGTGGCCTTGAAGTAAAAATGTCTGGCTTTTACCGGGAGCGACCGCTTCAACGCCGCTTTCTATCTTTCCGTCATCCGCACTTGCGGGGCGCACCTGCAGTGCGTTTGGTAAGGTCGAATCGAACGTCCATGTTCTTAGCCCGGGCCACGTTAGCGCATCGGGCGCAAGCGCATCGGATAGATACCGAGGCGGCATGCAAAGGCTATGAACTACCCGCAAACGAAGCTCGGCATGGGCGGATATCAGCGCAAGCTGCGCTGGCTCACGTTGGGACAAGTGCTGTAGACGCGCGATGGATTGCAATGCGACATCCGAGCGTAGACCCCGGCCTTTGAGCCAATGCGAAAACAACTTTAAGAGCAGCGTGAACTCGCGCTGCCACGCACTGTGGGTGTCCATGCAATCCGCTGAAATTACGCCGACTTGGCGGTTTAGTAGGGCTGGAAACTATACCATCGTTAAATTTTTATCTGTTAAATTTATGATAATAGTTATTTCAAGGACATTGCACACCAGTGTCTAGCACGGTTAGAACGTATCGCTGCCGTTCACAAGGACTGGCCTGGCAGGCGCACAAGGTGTTCAGGCACAAACCACCGGCCTTACAGAGGGCTACCCAGCGCGCTGTGGCAGTGCTCGCGCTTAGAGCTTGACTCACTTTATGGGGCGGCGGGCAGCGCGCTATAGCCTACTTGGAACGCATTACGGGCTACCAAAAGCAAAATGGGACAAAATCATCCACTTTATCCCCTGATCCCAATGACCACCATGGCACCGCTGCACTCCGATTCCGCGCTAGACGCCACCTTCGCAGGTTTAGAAAACCCCCATTTTTTGCGCGCATGCCTTCGGCACTCCACTCCCTACACGCCGCTGTGGTTGATGCGCCAGGCTGGGCGCTACCTGCCTGAATACCGGGCCACCCGGGAGAAAGCGGGGAGTTTTATGGGTTTGGCCACCAACCCGGACTACGCCACCGAGGTAACGTTGCAACCGTTGGACCGCTACCCGCTGGATGCTGCGATCCTTTTTAGTGACATCCTGACCGTTCCAGATGCCATGGGCTTAGGATTGACTTTTGCCCAGGGCGAAGGCCCCAGGTTTGCCCACCGCGTCTCGGATGAGGCCGCAGTAGACCGCCTTGAGGTGCCGGATATGGACAAGCTGCGCTATGTGTTTGACGCGGTAAGCAGCATTCGCAAGGCCTTGACGCTTCCAAACGGAAAATCGCGCGTCCCGCTGATCGGCTTTTCCGGCAGCCCGTGGACGCTGGCCTGCTACATGGTCGAAGGTGCAGGCTCGGATGATTACCGGCTGGTAAAAACCATGATGTATGCCAGGCCGGACCTGATGCACCGGATTTTGGCCATCAATGCCGACGCAGTGGCCGCCTACCTCAATGCCCAGATTCAGGCCGGCGCCCAGGCGGTGATGATTTTCGACAGCTGGGGTGGCGTATTAGCCGACGGCGCCTTTCAAAAGTTCAGCCTGGCCTATACCGCACGGGTGCTGAGCCAGTTGCAGCGGCTGGGGCCCCAAGGACAGGTTATTCCCCGCATCGTCTTTACCAAAGGCGGCGGGCTGTGGATTAAAGAAATGGGCGAACTAGACTGCGAAGTGCTTGGCTTGGATTGGACTATGAATTTGGGCACCGCGCGCGCGCTGGTGGGCGGCGCTGACGGCGGGCCGGGCAAGGCGCTGCAAGGCAATATCGACCCGTTGGTGCTGTTCGCACCGCCGCAAAGCGTTGCCGAAGAAGTGCGGCGTGTGCTGGACAGTTTTGGTACGGCACACCAAGGGCCTGGAGTGGCGCCCAGCCTGATTTTCAACCTAGGCCACGGCATTAACCAATTTACGCCGCCGGAACACGTGGCCGCTTTGGTAGAGACGGTGCATGCGCATTCGCGCACCCTTCGCGCCTAAATTCGACCCTGCCCTAGGGCTTAACCAGCGTTACGCTTGCCGCGCGATACATCTACGCCCAGCTGCTTTAACTTGCGGTAAAGGTGGGTGCGCTCCAGCCCGGTTTTATCGGCAACCCGGGTCATAGACCCCATCTCTTTAGCCAGATGGAACTGGAAGTAAGAGCGCTCAAAATCGTCCTTGGCTTCCCGCAAGGGGCGGTCCAGGTCAAAGGCCTGGCTGGCCACCGGTGTCTGGCCGTCGTCCGCAGTGTCGTCGGCTGCATCGCTCGTTGGCGACGCCTGCATAGCACGCAGCAGACGGGGATCGCGCTGCTGCGCCAAACTCTTGGCCAGGCCCTGCTCCACTGCTTTGAGCAATTTCTGCAATGTCACCGGCTTTTCCAGAAACGCCATAGCGCCTATCTTGGTGGCCTCCACAGCAGTTTCAATCGTTGCATGCCCGCTCATCATGATCACCGGCATAGTCAACAAACCGGTGCTCGCCCATTCTTTGAGCAAAGTCACGCCATCGGTATCGGGCATCCAGATGTCCAGCAAAACAAGGTCTGGGCGTTCGCGCAGGCGTGCGGCACGGGCCTGCGACGCGTTTTCGGCCAACTCTACGGCATGCCCCTCGTCATTCAAAATCTCTGAGAGCAGATCCCGGATACCGTGTTCATCATCGACGACCAAAATGTTTGCCATGGTTATGCTGCGTCCGAAATAGTATTTTCCAAATGTTTGACGTTTGCCACACAGGCCAATGATAACGAGACTTGGGCGCCTAGCACCAAGGTACCAGCCGTCCGGTTGCTGATTTCAATACGCCCACCATGGTCATCGGCGATTTTCTTCACCACGGCAAGGCCTAGCCCAGTGCCGCTGCGCTTGGTGGTGACATAAGGCTCGAAGGCGCGCTTCAAAATGTGTTCGGGGAATCCGCCACCCTGATCAAGGACTATCAGCCGCACCCGCCCGGAGCTAGCCATAAACTGGGTACGCACCACCAGTTCCGTTGCTTGCGGCGCGGCGCCATCCGGGCTAGGTATGGCTTCTTCCAAATGCAGCGTGGTCGCATCCAATCCGTTTTGCAAAAGGTTATGCAGCACCTGCCGCAACTGCTGCGGATCGCCTAGGACTGGCGGGATACCTGCCTCCAGCTCCAGCCGGATAGGAATAGGCGAGGACTCGTACAGATGCAAAATACCGTCGACCAACTCGTTGAGGTCTACCGCCTCTAACTGCGCGGCTGGCAAGCGCGCGTAGTCTCTGAAATCATTGACCAAGCGTTTCATCGCATCGACCTGTTCCACAATCGTCTTAACCGACTTGGCCAGCACCTGCTGTTCGCTCGCCTCCAGCTTGCCTGTCAAGCGGCGCTCCAGGCGTTCGGCGGACAGTTGAATTGGCGTTAGCGGGTTTTTAATTTCATGGGCCAGGCGGCGCGCCACCTCGCCCCAAGCGCGCGCACGCTGGGCGGAGACGATTTCAGAAATGTCGTCAAAAACTACCAAGCGGCTGGCGTCGGGCAGGATGGCACCCCGGGCCACCAGCGTGACAGAACGGTCCGACGGAGACCCAAGCGGCGCCGCACTTTCCCCTAATTCAAACGATTGCTGCCAATGATCGTTACGCGCATCGCCAGCGGTTTGCAAAAAATCATCAAACTGCTGCGCTATGCCTTGACTGAAAGCCTCCATTCCCGACAAGCTAGATAGCTGTGAACCCAGCAGTTGCGCTGCATCGAGTTGCAAGATGCGCGCGGCTCCGGGGTTCACCGACAGCACCTTACCCGCCGCACTGAGCACCAAAACACCGGATGTCAGATTATCCAAAATCGTTTGCAAGCGCCCACGAGCGGAATCCAGTTGGACGATACTGGTTTGCACGGTCTGCCGGGCGTCGGCCAATTGCTGCGTCATAGACGCAAAAGCCCGCGTTAATCCGCCTAGTTCATCTTTGCTTTGCAAGGCTAACTTCGGTGTTAAATCGCCCGCAGCTACTTGGCTGACACCTTCGGTGAGCACCAGCAATGGCCGGGCAATTTGATTGCCCAAAACAATAGCCAGCAAAATTGCGCCGAAAACAGCTAAAAACAGACTGAGCGTCAAGGTGCCGATGTACATGCGCTTGAGCCCGGAGCGCCCCAGCGCACGCTCCTGGTATTCCCGGTTGGCGTTATCCACTGCCAAAGCATTGGCGACGAAATTAGCTGGCAATAGTCTTTGTACCAATAAAAACCGCTGCTCGCTGGCCAGGCCTAAGCTGGCATTGGGGATAGGCGCCAGCGCTTTGATGCTGGGCTTGGCGGCCTTGCCCATGGCTGAATCGTCCAAGCCATCGACCCACGCGTAGGAACGCTCGGCCTTGGCTGCACGCAATTGGGTGCTTGTGGGCTTATCCGGGCTGAGCTGTATGCCGATAGAGCCCGCGCTGGAAATCAATTTGCCGCTGGCGCTCCAGACCGAGGCATCACTGGCACCGACTTGCTCCATCAAGCGCACCAAAGCACTCTCCGGGACGATTTGTTGGTTCTCGGCCAACTGCTCCGCCGCCACGCGCGCCTTAGCCGCCAGATCGTTGCTTAAGGTATCCAAAGTCACCCGGCCCAAAGCCAAGCCTGCATCTAAAGCGCCCTCCACCTTGACGTCAAACCAGGTTTCGATCGATCGGGATACGAACTGGTACGACACGACGTAAATCAGCAAACCAGGGGCAACACCCACCAGGGCAAAAATCGTCGCAATTTTCAGCAGCAAACGACTGCCAAAACGCCCCTGACGCATCCGCTGGTAAAGACGCCATGCGGCCCAGGCAATCAGAACGCCTAGCACCCCTGCCACCACTAAATTGATGGTGAACAACTGGGTGTAGTTTTGCTCATACATCTCGCCGCTATTGGTCGCGTTGGCTAGCAGGTAGAGCAAAAGTAAGCCAATCAAAACCATGGCGATGGCGACCAAGGCCGTCACGCGCCGCAGCAGCGCAGAGGGTTGTCGCACCGCCGCGCCAGGCGCCTGCGCCAAGGCAGAGTCCGCGGGCATCATCGGGTGCCCTCACCGCGCAAGGCGGTGCGCGCCAGTCCCTGAATATCCCACTCGGACTGCCCGATAGCGCCGATTTGAAAAGGGCGCGGCAATTGCGATAAATCCAGCCGGAAGCGAAATTGCAGTTTTATTTTGGCAGTCAAATCGGTCTCAGCCAGGTCAGCCACCTTCCACTGGGACACTTGCCGTACCGCCGCAAGCGCCTCGGCCAGGGTCTCAAAACTTTGGTTCAAAGACAAGCCTTGCGTGTTGTCACCACCTGCGCCCGCTGTTGGATTGACCCGCCAGCGCCGCGTCAAAGGCTGGTAGGCCAGGCGCAACTGGCGCTGCGCACTGGCAATGCGCTTGTCATACCAATACCAGCGGTCTTGGTACAGCTCTGCTTCGAGCAAAAAAAACATGGGTATGCCCTTGAGCAGGGCTTCCTCGACCACGGCGGGCAGCTCGAAGTTCACATTGGCCGATACAAACACTTCGTTGACCGAGCGCTCGGCACGCAAAAGGGTCACTTCGGCCTGTGTTTGCGCCTGGGCCATCGCGCTGGCTAGGGCCAGCCAAGCGAGCAGCAAAAAGCGTGGCCAGCCCTTAAGCAAGGCGCTTTTCCAGCAGGGCATAGAAAAAGCCATCATGGTCATGGCCTAGATTGTCGTACAGACCTTGCGCCGCGCTACCCGGCAGTAAGTGGCCTGGCGCAGGCAAAGCCAGCGCGTCCGCTTGGGTGCGCAGAAATCCCTGCACCTGCGCTTGGCCTTCGGCCTTGAATATCGAGCAAGTGCAGTACACCATGCGACCGCCAGGCCGCAGCAAAGCCCACAACGCCCGCAGCATCTGCGCCTGCAAACTTGCTAGCTGGGCGATGTCCTCCTCGCGGCGCAGCCAGCGTACATCCGGATGGCGGCGCACAATGCCCGAAGCGGTGCACGGTGCATCTAGCAAGATGCCGTCAAACAGCACGCCATCCCACCAGCTTTGCGGATTGGCTGCATCCCCCTGACGCACCTGGGCGTGCAGGCCCAAGCGCTGCAAATTGGCATGGATTTTTTCCAGGCGCTGAGCGTCTTTGTCGATGGCCAACACCTGCGCATCGGCCAACTCCAGCAAATGGGCTGTCTTGCCGCCAGGCGCGGCGCAGGCGTCCAGAATCCTTGGCTGCGCGCCCAGGCCTTGCAAAAGCAAAGGCGCGGCCAATTGGGCAGCCGCATCCTGCACCGCCACTAGGCCCTGCGCAAAGCCCGGCAGGCGAGTCACCGGCACGGCTTTGTCCAGCACAATCGCCGCGCCCTGACCGGGCATCGCTTGGATGCCGGCCTCGTGCAAGCGCTGCATATAGTCCGCCGCCGTGACACGGCGCAGGTTCACACGCAAAGTCATCGGGGCTTGGGTGTTGGAGGCCTGGAGCACGCTTTGCCAATGTTCGGGGTACTCGCGCTGCACCCTTTGGACCCACCAAAGCGGATGGTTCCACCGCGCTTGCGGATCAGCGTCGGTAGCGGCAATCAGCTGCGCCCGTTCGCGTAAGAACCGTCGCAAGCAGGCGTTGACAAAATTAGCATGCGCGCGGCTGGACGCCACGCGCTTGAGCGCCTCTACCGCCTGGTTGACCAGGGTGAACTCGTCATAAAGCGCTAGTTGCGGGTCCCAGATCAAAGCCAGCGTCAGGCACAGCATGGCGTCTGCACCCGGCGGCGGCGGCCTTTGTACCAGGCAATCGCGCAAAGCGGCTGCGCGGCCCATCTGCCGCCAGGCGTGAAAAGCCAGCGCCTGCACGCCAGCGCGCAAGGGGGCGGGCACGCTGTCCATCGCAGCGGTGCCGGACTGTCCCTGGCGCACCAAGTGCAGCAACTTAGCCGTGGCGTGGAGTTGCTGCCACAGCGGCGGGGCGGATGCAGTTTGCATAGCGCCGCTACAAGGGCGTAGCCGGGACAAAACCCATGCGACCCGCCACCCAGGCAGCCGGTGCTTGCTGCAAAGCGGCGTTGTAATCCTGCATGGCTTGGTTGGCCGTGGTCTTGGCAAACAAAGCGTGGTTGTGCACCTCGTCCCAGACGCTACGCAATTCCTGCAAAGCCTGGGCCTCAATGATGTCTTGGTGCACGCCGCAAAATAATTCCCAGGCGCCAGACATCTCGGCCCACTGGGCGCTCACGGCCAGGGCCTCGTCCTCGCGCCCGGTCATCAACTTGGCGCCTTTCATGGTTTTGAGGCTGAGCGATAGCTGCAAGGCCGCCACGGTCAACACTTCGTGGGCCTTAGTGGCAGGGTCGGGTCGGTCCAAAGCTTCTTTCGCGACCAGCAACAGTGATTGCAAGCCACGGTCCAGCGCGTCCACTGCCAGCCAGCAGGCATTGCGCAGACGCTTCAGGCGCGCGTGAACCCCCACCAGCCAGCACAGCAGCAGTGCAGCCACGGGCCACAGGAGAAGCGACACATCCATGCGTTCAAGCCTTCAAAAAAATGCCCCAGGCCTTTTTAAACAAAGGCATGGGGCATGAGCTAGCTGCGCTGGCAGATTTACTCGGCAGCGCTACCCTCGGCCGATTCGGCTTCGGTCTCGCCGGTAGCGTCAGCCAATTCGGCAGCATCCGCTTCGGCAATCGCACGGCGCTCGGAGTCGTCCATTTGCTCACGCACCAGACGCGCTTCGTGGTAGGCCAAACCGGTACCTGCGGGAATCAGGCGGCCGACGATGACGTTTTCCTTCAAGCCGCGCAACTCGTCGCGTTTGCCCATGATGGCCGCTTCGGTCAGCACGCGTGTCGTTTCCTGGAAGGACGCGGCGCTGATAAAGCTGTCGGTGGACAAAGAGGCTTTGGTGATACCCAGCAGCAGGTTGCTAAAGGTCGCGGGCGTCTTGCCTTCGGCACGCAAAGCGTCGTTGGTGTTGAGCATTTCCGAACGCTCCACCTGCTCGCCACCAATGTAGTTAGAGTCTCCCGTCGCCTCGACCACC
>CAJBBZ010000255.1 GCA_903951445.1 uncultured beta proteobacterium | reverse complement strand
TAATTTTTGCCATGAAGAGCTGTCTTTCCAAAGAGAGGGTCAATGCGCTGAATTTTACGTTTTCAACGCTTCAATAATAATTTTTTCTTTTCCATCGTCGCTTAGGCGGACTTGCGCCGGTTTACCCAGCACATCGGGGCCTAATTCCTGCTCTGTGGTGCGGTATACGCCGGCAATCGACACTAGCTCTGGCTCCAGGGCCAGGGCGAATATGCGGGCAGAAGTATTGCCTCTGGCGCCCGCCATGGCTTTACCGCGCAGCGGCGCATACACATGGATATTGCCGTCGGCGATGACTTCAGCACCTCGGTTCACCATGGCCATCACAATCAAATCTGCACCCCGGGCATAGACTTTTTGACCTGAACGCAAAGGTTTACTCACCACCATGGTGGGGTTGGCACCGTCTCTAGCCACAGGAGGGGTCATAGCGGGGCTTGGAAGCGCTTGGGATGCTTTGGGCAGCGCTGCAGTGGGCGCGACCGCTGGTGACGCTGCTACGGAGCTTGCTTTGGATGTTGCCGGGCGGCGGATATCGGGGGGTGCTTCTGCGATGCCTGACTTTTTGGCCACGGCCAGACTCGCATCATCTAAACCGCGCACCGCGCTGGCGACCAAACGGCATTGGCTCAAGCTATTAAGCAGCAAATTCCATTGTGGATGCGGGAGACTGAGACCGGCTTGGCTGAAGTCTAGAACCACGCCATCAGTATCAAAAAATTCAGGGCTTTCGCCATTGGGACCGAATTTTTTGAGCAATTCGGCAGCAAGCTTGGCTAAATCGGGAGTTTTGATCAGCAGCGCAACGAGTGTTAACTGCGCGCTTTTCAGTTCAAACGCAGGAGCATCACTGGCAGAAAAAGCAAGATCTGGTTGAACCGGCATGGTGTGCTGCACAGAGGTGAAAGCGAAAAATCAATTTTACCTGACGAAATATCATCGACTTTTGGCTTGGGTTTCTGTGAAGGTGTGCATTGCAACTTGTCCACCGGAATGTTTCACGCTATGTTTCCTCTATTGCTTTATTTCAAATTAGTAGTAGTAGATAGAGGGAGCTTCTTTTCTGGGCAAAGTGGTTTTTTACGATATAGATCAATGGCTTATCCTAATGCGTAATATGTGTATCAAGTGCTCTAAAGCATGCGCGTGGATATGAATAAGCTCATGGATTCAAGCAAACCTGTGGATAAGTTCCTACTTATGCCAGATTTATACACAGCCTTGGTCGCTTGGAGTGATAGGCGTATGCTTGCACTGTACTTGTATGGCAAAGGATGTCTATGTTGTTTTTAGTATGGGGTCTAGTGATTTTTTTGGGTACGCACTCGATCCGCGTTACCGGGGATGGCTTGCGTGATCAGTTGGTCCAGAGCATAGGTCCTGCTCGGTTTAAAGCAATCTATGCTTTAAGCTCCTTGTTGGGTTTTGCGTTGCTGGTGTACGGGTTTGGCATTGCACGCGATATGCCCGTTGTGCTGTGGACGCCACCACCGGCTATGAAGCATCTGGCCTATCTTTTGACTTTGTTAGCCATGGTCTTGATGGCAGCGGTGTATGTTCCGCATAACGTCATTAAGTCTAAGCTGCACCACCCTATGGTCTTGTCGGTAAAGGTGTGGGCTTTGGCGCATGTATTGGCCAACGGTACCTTGGCGCATGTAGTTTTATTTGGCAGCATGTTGATGTGGAGTGTTGTGCTTTTCAAAGCATCCAGAGCGCGGGATAAGCGCAATCAAGTGGTCTACGCGGCTGGAAACAAAGGCGCCACTATCCTGACTATCGAAATAGGCATTGCGATGTGGCTGGTATTTATCGGCTGGGCCCATGGTTGGCTGATAGGTGTGCAGGTGATGTAGCACACGATGCGTGAAAAATGACAGAGGCCATAATCGAGCTTTACCGGAGTTTTCACTATGCCTAGACATTTTTTAGACGAGTCGCGCGTCCATCCTTCGGTTCGCGAGACAGTCGCCAACCACCACCGCCATATGGTGGACCAGGTGGAAGCAGCGATTGCGAAAAATCAGGTCTTGGTAGTGGGCATGGCTTTAAACCCCATGCCTAAAAAGGCCCGCGCCGCTTTAGACGCAGCAGGTATTGCCCACGGTTACCTGGAGTTCGGCAGTTATTTCAACACCTGGCGTGAACGCAATGCGCTCAAAATGTGGAGCGGCTGGCCCACGTTTCCTATGGTGTTTGTTAAAGGCGTCCTGGTCGGTGGCGCGACCGATGTGCAAGCCTTAATTAACAGCGGTGAATTGAAAAAAATGCTGGCGTAAAAAAACCCCGGTATCGCCGGGGTTCGTTAGTTGACTTGCAACCATCCAAGCATCAACCGTGGTGCGGGCCGTGCATCCAGCTGGGCATGGCTTTGGCATCAAACGTTTTTTTCTGCTCAGGCGTTAACACCGCATAAAAAGCTTTTACAGCTGCTGCATGCTTGTCCATCTCGGCTACGCGTGCTTCATGGTGTTGCGACATCATTTGTTTCATTTTGTCCAGGCGATCGGGCATGCTGAGTTTTTCCATTTCAGCACGATCGGGCCGTGGCGGGCGCGTTGGCGGCGTGATTGCGCTAGCCATTGCAGCCCAAGCGGGTTCTTGTTCTGGCGAGAGTTTGAGTTCGGTTTTCAGCCTTTGCATGTGGTGTTTCATGCGCATGCCCATGTACTCGCCGTCTTTGTCGTGCATGGCGTGCATACCGGGCTTGGCGGCCTCGTCTTTGGGCGGGCTGTTTTGGGCGCTGGCGTAAGCGCTAAACAAAGTCAGTGCGGCTGTCGTCAGCCATAAAGTAGTGCGGGTTGTCATGACACGATTCCTTGGGTCGTTCCGATGGGGCGGGATGCTTTTTCGGATGGCCCTATAGTGCGCCGCTTGTATGTGGACTATGTTGCGCCATGGCAAGACTTTGTAAAGTTGGGTGGTTTGTGGGCGGGCCACTGGCGCTTTTGCTGTGATGGGCGGCAGAGCTTGACCGGCGTCAAGGCGCAACCGCATAACCTTCCTCGACAATCGCTTGGCGTAGGGCCTCGCGCTCCTTGGTGGACTGCACTTTCACTAGCTTGTGGTCCCGCTGGATCAGCACTTGGGCTTGCGGGTCTTGTTTTTGGATGGCTTTGGTCACTGCTTTTTCGCAATGGCCGCAGGTCATTCCGGTCACGGTAAATTCATAGTTCATGGCGCATCTTTCAAAACAGCGTGATAGTTACCTTCGATTGTGCATCGGCGCGGGTGTGATTTTTTTGACGCACAACAAAGGCTTCTCTTATGCCTGACACAACAAGTGCAAGCGCGCCGCTTTCCCTGGATATTGGCATTGGTGGCATGACTTGCGCATCTTGCGTAGGGCGGGTGGAAAAAGCGCTGTTGCGCGTCCCCGGTGTACAAAGCGCCAGCGTGAATTTAGCTACCGAATCCGCTCGGGTAGCCTATGTTGCGAACCAAAATGCCGACACGCCGGTGGACGCCCTGGTGCGCAGAGCGGTGCGCGATGCCGGTTATGAACCCAAAGAATCGGACGCGGCGCTAGATGCCCCTGATCCTTCTGTCTGGGCCGGTTTTGGCCCGGTGGCTTGGGGTTTTGCCTTGTCCATTCCCTTGGTTTTGCCGATGCTCGGCGAGCTTGCGGGGTGGCATTGGATGTTGCCCGCAGCCTGGCAGTTTTCGCTGGCTACCCCTGTGCAGTTTGTGCTGGGTGCGCGCTTTTATAAAGCTGCGTGGCATGCGGTGCGGGTGGCCAGTGGCAATATGGATTTGCTGGTCGCGCTGGGCACCACGGCGGGCTGGGCTTTGTCGGTGTGGCTATGGCTGCGTGCGCCGCAAGGGGCGATGGTGCATTTGTATTTTGAAGGCTCGGCCCTGGTGATTACGCTGGTGCTGCTGGGCAAATGGCTAGAAGTGCGCGCCAAGCGCCAAACCACTTCTGCCATTCGCGCTTTGCATGCTTTGCGCCCGGCGCGGGCGCATTGGATGGGCCCGGATGGCGAAGTGGATGTGCCGGTGGCCGAGCTGCTGGTCGGTGATGTGGTGGTGGTCAAAGCCGGGGAGCGCTTTGCCGCCGATGGCCTGGTCAGCGAAGGCCAGACCCAGGCCGATGAATCCATGCTGACGGGCGAATCCATGCCCGTTAGCAAAAACGTGGGTGCGCGTGTCCATGGCGGCAGCATCAATGGCGATGGGCGTGTGCTGGTTCGCTTGACTGCGGTGGGCACGCAAACCGTGCTGTCGCACATCATCCGCCTGGTGGAAGACGCACAGGCCGCGAAAGCGCCGATACAGCGTCTGGTGGACCAAGTTAGTGCGGTATTTGTACCGGTGGTCTTGGTGGTGGCGCTGGCTACGGTGGTGGGTTGGATGCTCGCAGGCCAGCCGCTGGAAGTAGCGTTGATACGCGCGGTGGCGGTGCTGGTGATTGCCTGCCCGTGCGCGCTGGGCCTGGCGACGCCGGTGGCCATCATGGCCGGTACGGGTGTGGCGGCTAAGTACGGCATTTTGATTAAAGACGCAGAGGCGCTAGAGCTTGCGCACCGCGTGGATGTAGTCGCTTTTGATAAGACCGGTACGCTCACCGAGGGCCGACCCCGGCTGACGCGTTTTGTGGTGGCGGATGCGCCGCCTGCGGGCGCGGTGGGAGCCTCTTTGCCTTTGCCCGGTTTGCTAGAGCACGATTTGCTGCGCGTGTGCGCCAGCTTGCAAAGTGGCAGCGAACATCCGCTGGCCCGCGCTGTGTTGGCGTTTGCGAAAACGCAAGGCACCAGCTGGGTTGCGCCGCAGGATATGCAGGCCGTGCCTGGGCGGGGCAGTTTTGGCAAAGTCGATGGCCAAAGCTATGCCTTGGGCAGCTGGCCCTGGATGCTGGAGTTGCAAGGTGGCGGCGAGGCTTTGGACGCCTCGCCCCTAGGCGTGCAAGCGCGTGCGCTGCAAGCCCAGGGCAGCAGTGTGTCGGCCCTGGCCTGTTTGCAAGACGGCCACTGGCAGGTACGCGCTTGCATGGGCTTTAACGACGAGCCTAAAGCCGGGGCGCAGCAAGCGATTGCCGGCCTGCGCGCCAAGGGCTTGCAAGTGGTCATGATCTCTGGCGACAACTGGGGGGCTGCGCGGGCCATGGCGGTACGCCTGGGGCTCGATGCCAGTGAGGGCAGCGCCGAAGTGCTGGCCGGTGTCTTGCCTGGCGATAAAGCAGAGCGCGTGCGCGATTTGAAAATCGCAGCCCATGGCGGCAAAGCGCATACCGTGGCCATGGTGGGCGATGGCGTAAACGATGCGCCTGCGCTGGCCGCAGCGGACGTGGGTATGGCCATGTCCAACCCCGATGGCGGCGGCACCGATGTGGCCATGCAGGCCGCAGGCATTACCTTGATGCGCGGTGATCCGCGCCTGGTGCTCGCAGCCTTGGACATTTCGCGCCTGACGGTGGCCAAGATTCGGCAAAACCTGTTTTGGGCTTTTTTCTACAACGCAGCCGGTATACCGCTGGCCGCTTTAGGCTATTTGCATCCGGTGCTGGCCGGTGGCGCCATGGCGCTGAGCTCGGTCAGCGTGATGGCCAATGCTTTGTTGCTCAAGCGCTGGAAAGGGCCTTGATTAGGGCTTAAGCGCCGGGTAGTCGGTGTATCCCTTGTCACCACCGCCGTAAAACGTCATGCGGTCTGGCGTATTGAGTGGGGCACCTTGGCGCATGCGCTCGGTGAGGTCGGGGTTGGCGATAAACAGGCGCCCAAAAGACACCAGGTCGGCGCCTTCTGCCAAGGCTTTTTCGGCCAGAGCCTGGTCGTAGCCGTTATTCACCATCCAGGCGCCCTGGCCGCCTGCGTTGCGGTATGCCTGGCGCAAAGCTGCGTAGTCAAAAGGCCCGTCGCCCTGCTGGTAATCGCGCTCGGCAATGGTCGAGCCTTCGATCACATGCACATAGGCCAGACCCATGGGCCCGAGCGCTTGCACCACATGGGTGAACAAGGCCTTGGGTTCGGGGTCAAACGCGTCGTTGGCCGGCGTAACCGGTGAGAGGCGCAGTGCGCAGCGCGGCCCGCCAATTTCTTCGCACAAAGCCTGCATTACCTCGACCAGCAAGCGTGCCCGGTTGGGCACCGGCCCGCCATAAGCGTCCTCGCGGTGGTTGCTGCCCGAGCGTAAAAATTGGTCAATCAAATAGCCGTTGGCCGCGTGTAGTTCTACGCCGTCAAACCCTGCGGCCATCGCATTGCGCGCAGCAAACCGGTAGTCCTCCACGATGCCGGGAATTTCTTCGATGGCCAAAGCGCGTGGCGCCGAGGTGGCGACGAATTTAGGTGCGCCATCTTTGATAAGCACGGTCTTGGTGTTCGCGGTAATCGCCGAGGGCGCGACCGGCGCCTGGCCTTCTGGCTGCAAGTCCACATGCGAGACGCGCCCTACATGCCAAAGCTGCATAAAGATGCGTCCGCCTGCCGCGTGCACCGCCTCGGTGACGGGTTTCCAGGCCTGCACCTGCGCATCGTTCCAGATGCCGGGTACGTCGGAATAGCCTTGCGCCTGGTGGCTAATCGCGGTGGCTTCGCTGATGATCAGGGCCGCACCTTGCTGCGGGTCGGCGCGCTGCGCGTAGTAGTGCGCCATACCCGCATGGGCCAAAGAGCCGGGCGCGCGGTTGCGCGTTAGGGGTGCCATAACCAGGCGGTGGGGCAAGTCCATTGCGCCTACGCGCAGGGGTTCAAACAAATGGGCCATGGTGTGTGTTTTCCTGTCTTGTTTGTGTTTGAGCACCTGTGTATCGCTTGCCAAGTGCTTGCGCAATACAGGCCTCACAATTGGGCGATTGAAGAATTTTTGGAGTGTATGTGCAAGCTTCCCCAGGGCGCCTTTTTGCCCTCGCATTGGCTTTGTCGGTAGGCGCTGCGCTGTCCTTGGGTATTACCCGTTTTGCGTACGGCTTGCTGCTGCCCGCCATGCGCGAGGACCTGGTCTGGAGCTACACCCTGGCTGGTGCCATGAACACGGTCAATGCCGCGGGTTATTTGATGGGCGCCTTGCTTGCCCCTTGGGCCTTGCGGCGTTGGGACCCGGTGTTGCTTTTGTCACGCGGTGCGCTGGCGGCGACGGTATTTATGGCCTTGAGCGGTTTCTTCACCGATGCTTCGGTGCTGCTGGTGCAGCGTTTTCTCGCAGGGCTTGCCAGTGCCTCGGTGTTTATCACTGGTGGTTTGCTGGCAGCGCGTTTGGGCGCACAAGATCCGCAGCGCGCGGGTTGGTTACTCGGGGTGTATTACGGCGGCACCGGTTTGGGCATCACGGTGTCGGCGCTCCTCGTCCCCTGGGCTTTGGAGGTTTTTGCGGCGCAGCCGCATGGCTGGCGTTACGCCTGGTGGTTGATGGCAGCGGTATGTTTTCTGGGCAGTTTGGTGTTGTTTTGGCCAGCTAGTCAGTTGGCCGATGGCGCGCCCGCGGGCCAGCAGGCTAAGCGCAATCCTGTGGCTTTGCGGCCTTTGGTCTATGGCTTGGCGGGCTACGGCATGTTTGGCGTGGGCTATATCGGCTATATGACTTTTGTCGTGGCTTTGTTGCGCGCCGAGGGCAATAGCACGGAGTCGATCGTGGTCTTTTATGCAGTGCTTGGCGTGGCAGTGATGGCGTCTTCGCGCGTGTGGGCGCGCTTGCTGGACCGCGAAAAAGGCGGGCGCGCCATGGCTTTGCTCAATGGTTTGCTGGGTATTGCCACGGTTTTACCGGCCGTGTCTGACAACTTCGCCGTGCTGATGTTTTCGGGCATCGTGTTTGGTGGTGTTTTCTTGTCCATCGTCGCGTCCAGTACGGCGCTGGTGCGCCACAACCTGCCGCAAGCCCAGTGGGCTACCGGTATCAGCGCGTTTACCGTGGTGTTTGCAGCGGGCCAGATTGCCGGGCCGACCATGGTGGGTTGGATTGCCGATGGCGAGGGCGGGTTGGCGCGGGGTTTGTTGGTTTCTGCGATGGCCTTGTGGGTGGGGGCGGGGTTGGCTTGGCGGCAGAAGCCGCTGGCTTTGAATACTGGTTTCGGCCTGTAGGGCGAGTTACTTTCTTTTGCTTCGCCTAAAGAAAGTAGCCAAAGAAAAGGTTATTTTTTTGTGCCTAGATTTGGCCTGCCGCCGGCCTCACTTTTCTTTGCTTCGCCAAAGAAAAGTAAGCAAAAGAAAGGCGAGCCAAAGGCCGTGCCCCTTCGGGGTACCTTGCGCTACTCGCACCGCCCGGGGTCGGGCGCAAACTCGCTACGCTCAAACAGCGCCCGCCCTGATCCGGTCGCCGCTGCGTTGCTCAGCACGGCCAATGGCTTTCTGTCTTTGGCTTGCAGCCGGCCTGTTGCTTGCCGCTTGGCTTGCGCCTGCCGCGGGCCTTACTTTTCTTTGCTTCGCCAAAGAAAAGATAAGCAAAAGAAAGGCGAGCCAAAGGCCGTG
>CAJBBZ010000254.1 GCA_903951445.1 uncultured beta proteobacterium | reverse complement strand
GGCCAGATTGATAACGCCCATGATGCCAAATATCAGCGTCAGACCCGAAGCCACCAAAAACAGCAGCAAGCCGTATTGCAGTGCGTTCAAGCACTGGATAAGAAAAGTGGTGAGGTCCATACGAATACAGGGCTGTGCCTAACGCAGCGTGGCGTTAGAGCACAAGCCCTCGGGCTGATCGCTCCACAACCTTACATCTTGCAGCCGCGGCCGGGGTCAGCCAACTTGGCACTGGCCATGCCCACCACTTTGTTTTCCTTTTCCTTGTCGCTGGTTTGGCGCAGGTAAAAGTTTTGCACCGGGTTATGCGCCGCAGAAATCGTGAAGGGGCCACGTGGGCTGTCGATGGTCGCTTTGCGCAATGCCGCAGAAATATCGGTGGCCTTGGTCGCATCGCCTTTGGTGGCGCTCAGGCCGATGGACAGCATTTGCGCTGCGTCATAGCCTTGCACTGCGTACACGTCGGGCTGCATGCGGTAGGTCTTGGCATAGGTCAGGCGGAATGCATTGTCTCGCTTGGTATTGAGGCTGTCAGCGTAATGCAGTGCAGTAAACAGGCCATCAGCAGAGGCGCCCTGGGCATCCAAAATACCCTCGGTCAAAAAGCCCGATCCGTACAAAGGAATATTGGCTTTCAGGCCTGCTGCTGCGTAGTCTTTCACGAATTTCACCGCGCCGCCACCGGCAAAGAAGGTAAACACGGCATCCGGCTTGGTCGCTGCAATTTCGGTCAGCAAACCCTGGAACTCCACATTGGGGAATGGCAGGCTCAACTCTTTAACCACCGTACCGCCGCCTTTTTCAAAGCTTTCCTTAAAGGCTTTGACGGACTCATCGCCCGCTGCGTATTTCCATGTAATGGTGACGACTTTTTTGATGCCTTTTTTAGCCATCACTTCGCCCATGGCGTAGCCAGGTTGCCAGTTGGAGAAAGAGCTGCGGAAAATGTTGGGGGCACACATGGCACCGGTCACTGCATCGGCACCAGCATTGGGCACGATTAGCAAGGTGCCGCTTTCCTTGGCGGCTTTAGCCATGGCCATGGCCACGCCGGAATGGACGGTGCCAATAATCACATCGACCTGGTCGCGCTTGATCAGCTTGTTGACGTTGTCAGTGGCTTTGGAAGGCTCGGACTCGTCGTCCACCTTGAAATACTCCACTTCGCGTCCGGCGACCTTACCGCCGAGTTCCGTGACGTGCTGGCGAAATCCGTTTTCAATCGCAATGCCCAGGGCGGCGAAGGTTCCGGTGTAAGGCAACATAAAACCGACTTTGAGCTTGCCGGTGTTCTGGGCCAGGGCCGCAGAGGTCGTGAGCGCGGTCACTGCAAGAGCGCTACCAACCCAACGGATGATTGGCTTAAATTGTCGATACATATCTAATCTCCTTGTAAAAATGTCAAAAAATCACAAACTCCGGTAGTCAAGGCATCAGGCTGATCGCGATGGGGTGAATGCCCGCAGTCGGCCAATTCCAGCAATCGCGTCGGCCCGGCCAGATCGCGCAGCGCATGAATTTGGTGCATTGTCCCGTATTCATCGTCCACGCCCTGCACCCCCAGCACCGGGCAGCGCAATGTCGCGATTGTGTCAGCAATCGACCAAGCGGCAAATTCCGGCGCCAGCCAGACCTGGCTCCATGCCGTAAAAACCGTGGCGGGATGCCGATGGTGGCGCGCCAGGCGCGCTAACAAGGGCTGCTGAAGTAGCGGCGCTTGCAAGGCCGCAATTGCGCTAAGGGTTTTGTCTTCCACAAACAAATGCGGTGCCACGGCCACCACCGCAGCGGGCCAGGCGGGGTAGCGGGCGGCAAACAAGAGTGCAATCGATGCGCCGTCGCTGTGGCCGAAAAGAATCAGGGGTGCGCTTGCGGGTGCGGGGCCCGCGCCCGCATCCTGTGGTGTCCGGGCGGATATCTCCAGCGGCGCCAAGCCCAGCGCCGTCAGCAAAGCCGGTAGCACCTCGTAGGCCTGGACATGCATAAAGTCAGCGCCCCAGGGATGGGGCAAGGGCTGCGACTGCCCATAGCCGGGGCGCGAATACACCAAACCCCGGCAGCGCGCGGCGGCGCACAGTTGGGCCGGGTAGTCCCTCCACATGGCCAGCGAACCCAAGCCCTCGTGCAGGAACACCATCACCGGCGCGTCCGCAGGCGCAGCGTCCAGCCACGCATACTCGATGCGTACCGGGCCGCGGGCCAGTTCCAGGTCGATCCATTGCGCCAATTTGCTTAGTCCTTGCTCACCGATTGCGCCCGCAGGCGAAAGCGTTGGATTTTGCCGGTCGCCGTTTTAGGCAGCTCGGCGCAAAACTCGATCCAGCGCGGGCATTTGATATGCGCCAGGCGCTCGCGCAAAAAGCTGCGCATGCCATCTTGCAAGCCAGCATCCCCGGCGACGCCCTGGCGCAGCACCACATAGGCCTTGGGTTTGATCATCTCGTGTTCATCGGGCGCGCCGATCACCGCGCATTCCAAAACACTGGGGTGCTCGGCCAGCACCGACTCGATTTCGGTGGGCGAGACCCAGACGCCACCCACGCGCAACATATCGTCCATGCGGCCTACATAAAAGTAATTGCCTTGCGCGTCCCGGTAGCACTTGTCGCCGGTGAGCACGCCGCCGTCCCACATGGTGGCAGCGGTTTTTTCCGGCTTATTCCAGTACTGCTGCGCGGCGCTTGGGCCTTTGACGAATAAATTGCCAATCTCGCCCACGGGCAAGGGCGCGTCGTTTTCGTCCAGGCAAATGCCTTCGTAGCCGTCCACGATTTGCCCGCAACTGCCGGGCACCACCGCGCCAGGCCGGTTGATCATGAACATATGTGTCAGTTCGGTGGTGCCCACGCCATCCAAAATTTCTTTGCCCGTGACCTCTAGCCACTTGCGGTACAAAGCAGGCGGCAGCAGCTCGCCGCCGCTGATGCATACGCGCAAGCGGCTGCAAGCGGCGTGGATTTGTGCGGGCTCCATGGCACGCATCAATTCCAAAATACCGGCAAACAAAGTGGGCACCGCCATCATGGCGGTGGGGCGCTGGGCCAGCATATGGTCTAGCACCGCTTTGGGTTTGATCGGTTCGGCATCGACCACGATGCTAGCCCCAGCGCGCAAAGGGAAGTAAACCTGGTTGCCCAAGCCATAGGCAAAAAACATTTTGGGCGGGCACAGAATATGGTCATCGGCGTTCAGGCCCACATTGCCCAGGCCGAACAATTCGGTCGCCCAGTAAATATGGGCATGCGTGTGCACCACGCCTTTGGGGCTGCCGGTACTGCCCGAGCTGTAGAGCCAAAAAGCTGCATCTTGCGCATCCGAGGCGTGGGTCTCCAAGTCCTGCGGCATTGGGTCCACCGCCGCCTGAAAGTCCGCATAGCCCGGTGCAGAACCGCCAGTTGCAAACAGCAGCGCCGGAAAATCGGATGCCTGACGGATGGTGTCTATGCGCGCCAACAAGTCCGGCCCAACGACCAGCGCTTTGGCCTCGCTGTCGCGCACGTAGTAGGCATAGTCCGATGCCAGCAAAAAAGTATTGAGTGGCAGCGCCACCGCGCCGATTTTCATAGCGCCCAAAAACAGCGACACAAAATCCAGCCCGTCCGGCACGATGAACATTACTCTGTCACCTGCCTGTATGCCGTGTGCGCGCAGCATGTGCCCGACCTGGCAGGCGCGGCGGTACACATCGCCAAAGCTATATGTCACTGCGGGACACACCAAATAAGGCCGAGCCGCCTCGGCGGGCGACATGCGCAATTCCATCAGGTAATCCACCACATTGCCGGTCAAGCCTGGGTGCTTTGCTAAGTTCGCGTGGCTGGTGTTCATGGCATCCTCGTTGCTTTAAAAGTCACTGGTCTAAGCGCTATCCGGCCTTATCGCTGGCGCTTGCGAAAAGCCCTGCTTGCTGCACAAATTGCGCAATAGCTTCCGCGCAGGCTTGGGGCTGCTCTAGCTGCAAAAAGTGGCCGGTCCCGCCGATAGACGTGTAGCCGATGGCGCTGCTTTGATGCAAATCCAGTGCGTAGCGCGCCGGCAATCCACTGCCCTGCAGCGTCGCGTCTGCCGCCAGCAAATGCACCGGGAATGGACAGTTGGCCAATACCTGTTGCGCCAACGGCCAGATATTGCTGCGGTACACCAAGGCTTCGCGCTCAGGCGCGCAGCGCAATGCCCATGCACCGCTGCCTTCGGGCTGGCGCAGCGTGGCCAAAGCCATGTCCAAGCACGCTTGCGCCTGCCACGCGCCAAACACCGCCACGCGCGCAAAGCGCTCGGCCAGTTGCTGTGCGCTCTCAAACGCGGGGCGTCGGCGAAGCGCGCCTTCGGCCAGGGCTTGCACTTCGCGCGCATGCGCGCTTTCCATCGCATGGCCGGGCGGTGGGCTCAGCGGAGGGTCCACCAGCACCAAGGCGTCCCAACGCGGCCCATAGCGCTGCAAATGGCGCAAACTGGTTACGGCGCTGAGCGAATGAAAAACACCTACTAGCGGGCGCGCATCACCTTGCGCAGCCAAGGCATCGCACAAGGCCTGCATATCGGCTTCGAACTGCGTCCAGTGGTGTGCCGCTGCGGCGCCGGCCTGGCTGCGGCCATGGCCGCGAAAATCAAACACCACGACTTCAAAATCAGCCAGCAAGCTACGCCAAAACACCTGGTAACCGTCCATCGCCAAACCGTTGCCGTGGCTTAGCACCAAGCGCACCCGCGCTGTCGGATTGGGAAATAAACGCCAAGACAGCACAGTGCCATCGTCGGCAACCAAGGCCATCTCCTGCCCTTGCAGCGCGTCGGATGGCAAAGCCCTATTCACGGCGCAGCTCCGATGGCGGCGGGGGCAAAGCGGTCGTGGTACATGTCTGTAGCGTCCACGCCCTTGGCCAGCAATAATTTTTTCGCTGCCTCCACCATAGGCGGCGGGCCACACAGGTAGGCGGTGGCACCGAAAAAATCCGCGCGCTGGGCTTGCAAAGCATCAACTGCGGTGCCGCGCAGCCCCTGCCATGCGGAGTCGGCGGGCTCCTCGGACAGCACTGGCACGAACTTGAGGCGCGCATCCTGCGCAGCCCATTGTTGCAAGGCGCTGGCAGAGGCTATTTCGGCCGCGTCGCGGGCGCCATAGAGCACCAGTAATTTGCGCTGCGCCGGGCCGCGCAGTGCCGCTTGCACCAGCGCCAGCACCGGCCCGATGCCGGTGCCACCAGCCACAAAAACAGCCAGCCCTGGGTGTGCAGTGTCAAAGCGGTAGGTGCCAAACGGGCCGCGTAAACCCACGATGTCGCCCGGCGCTAATTCATGGCGCTTGAGCATGGCGCTGACCTGCCCGCCGGGGTAGATGCGGACCATAAACTCCAACCGGTCCGTGCCCGGTGCCACCGACACCGAATAAGAACGCGCATGGGCCACGCCTTGCACCTGCCATTCAAAGTATTGCCCGGCTTCAAAGGCGACTGCCTCGGGGCAACGCAAGCGCACTTGCGCGGTACGCGAGCCGTGCCAGACGACCGACTCGATCACCGCATCCAACTGCCGTATAGCCGGGCCGCTCTGCGCGCGCAAGGGCACTTTGAGTACCAGGTCCGAGGTGGCAAAACACATACAGGTCAGCACCATGCCTTGGGCACGCATGGCCTCGGTAAACACCGCCGGGTCGCTGCCTGGCAACTGCCGTACGGTACCGCTTTGCAATTGCGCTAGGCACTCGCCGCATTCGCCCGAGCGGCAGTTGTAGGGTAGCTCCAGGCCCCGGGCCAGACAGGCGTCCAGCACCGTCTCTTTCTCGGGCAGATGCACCACCTTCTCGCTGCCATCCAGTGTCAATGCGTACATCGATTTTCTTTACTGCTGTGCCTGCCGTTTGTACGGGACCGCCATTCGAAACTTAATACGCACGGTCCGTATCCTGCTGACCCTTGGGATTCCAAATGGCGGTGTAGTCCTCGGGCAAGGCAAAGCCCCAGTCTTCGGTCACAAAAGCACGTACCTGTTCCCAGTAAATGGCGCGCATGTTTTCGTTGGTGTCTTGTTTGATACCGAAGTGGCGGTAACGCTCGTTTTTCTTGGAGGCATCGGCGCCAAAGGACTGTAGGCCCACTGGTAGCCATTTGTGCAAAGCGTGTTCCACTTGGGCGCGCCCCTCGTCGGTTTGCAACAAGGCTTTGACGGCATCCATACCCAGGCCGACATGGCCGTATTCTTCTTTGAGCGTATCTTGCGCCGCCTGGCGGAAAGGCTCGTAGCGGCACTGCACAAAATGGCGGAACTGGTGCGCTGCGGCGCGGTCCAAAATCGCCAAGAACACTGCCTGGTCGGCCCAAGATTCCATGGGCGTGTCAAAGGTGGACAAATGCCCTTTGCTGCGTGCGTATTCCTGCCAATCCACGCCTAGCTCTTCCATCAGCTTGCGGTAGCGCAGGTGGTGGCCATACTCCTCCATCACGGTGCGCGCCATGCGCATCTTGAACTCGGCCGTAGGCGCGCGCAAGATGCTGGCCTCGAAGATATCTCCGCCATACAGTTCGCTGACCACATGGA
The DNA here is from genome assembly GCA_903951445.1 of uncultured beta proteobacterium. Taxonomy (GTDB): domain Bacteria; phylum Pseudomonadota; class Gammaproteobacteria; order Burkholderiales; family Burkholderiaceae_C; genus Allorhodoferax. Next base: position 2,591 of record CAJBBZ010000254.1, on the reverse strand, counting down.
TATTGATCAGGTTGAGTAGCAAGTCCTGGTATTCAGGGTCTTGGTCCCAAAAATTTTCCGCAGTCACTACCGTTGGTGCGGGGGCTTCCATTACCGATTGCGTCATAGGTTTATTTCCTTATCACTGGTTGATTTGTTGAGGGGCGATTTTCATCAGTCCGTCATCGCGAGGAGTGCAGCGACGTGGCGATCCATACGTAATTGGTGCGCAAGCAAGCATGGATTGCTTCGCTGCGCTCGCAATGACGGTTTTGGGTGTATGCAGGCCGTTTTTCGCTTGCATGGACAGACACGCTGGCTTATGCATAAAACTCGCGCGCGGTTTCTGAGGCATCGACGATCACGTTTTTTACCTCGGTGAAATCGAGCAGGGTTTCAAAGGCGTCTTCGCGGCCAAAACCACTGGCTTTGCTACCGCCAAACGCTGCGCCAGACGGATATAGGTTGTAGCAATTGACCCATACCCGTCCGGTCTGAATGGCGCGCGACGCGCGATGCGCCCGTGTCAGGCTGCCGGTCCACACCCCGGCGGCCAGGCCTTGTTCCACCGCGTTGACCTGCGCGAACATCGCGTCTTCGTCATCCCAGCTGTCAAAAGTGGCCACCGGTCCGAAAATTTCTTCGCGGGCAATGCGCGCTTGCGGGTCTACGCCCTCAAACAAAGTGGGCGCCATGAACAAGCCTTTGGGGTATTGCTCCACGCGTACAGGATGCCCGCCACACAAGATGCGCCCGCCTTCGCGCACACCGGTGGCGATGTAGTCGCTCACGCGGTCAAAGTGCGCGCGCGAGGACAAACTGCCCATGCGGGTATTCGGATCAAAAGGGTCGCCGACCTGAAGGTTAGGCAGCAGCGCCAGAATCTTTGCTTTCAGCATGTCCGCGATGATGTGATGCGCATAAATGCGGCTGCCTGCGGTACACACTTGGCCTTGATTTAAAAACGCACCCAGCAATATGCCTTGCGCTGCGCGGTCCAGGTCGGCGTCGGGGTAAACCACCTGGGCGTTTTTGCCGCCCAGTTCCAGCGTCAAACGCTTGAGCGTGGCACCGGCCGCTGCCATCACCCGCTGCCCGGTGCGCGTGGAACCGGTGATCGAGATTTTGCGTATGCCCGGATGCGCCACCATGGCCGCGCCCGTGCCCGCGCCGCTGCCGGTTATGACATTGATCACCCCCGGCGGAAAAATGCTTCCAAATAAGGCCGCAATTTCCAGCGTAGTGACCGGCGTGGTATCGGCCGGTTTATAGACCACGGTATTGCCACTGGCCAGGGCTGGTGCGATTTTTCCGACAAACATATTGAGCGGAAAATTCCAGGCACCAATGATGCCGACCACGCCCAGGGGCTGGCGCAGGCCGTAGCTGGTGATGTCTGGCGTCACCGGCACCACCACGCCCTCGAACACGCGGCACGCTCCAGCGTAATAGCGCAAGCGGTCTGCCGCAGTAAACACATTGGCCCGGCTTTCGCGCAGCGGTTTGCCGGTATTTGCCGTCTCCAGCAATGCCAATGGCTCTAACTGCGCTACCAGCGCATCGGCCGCCGCTTCCAGCATGGCCTGGCGTTTTTTGGCGCTCAAATTGGCCCAGCCCGGTTGCGCTTGGCTTGCGGCCTGCACAGCGGCATCCACGTCGGCATCGTCTGATTCGGGCACGGTGGTAAGCAGCTCTTGCGTGAGCGGGCTATGGCATTCCATGCGTTCGCTTGCGTGTGGGCTATGCCATTGGCCGTTGATGTACAGGTCGTACGTCGAGCGCACCGTGCTGCTTAGTTCGCGCTTGCTATTCGTTGCCATGGTGTTTCCTATGCACGTTCAAGAAGATGGACGCAGGCGACAGCGGAGTCGCTACCCAGCAAACCCCCAGCCATTTGCGCTAGACCCCAACGCGCGCCTTGCACTTGGGCCGGTCCTGCGCGCTGGCTTAACTGCCTGCTCAATTCCACGATTTGCGCCACGCCGGTCGCTCCCACCGGATGGCCCCGACATGTCAGGCCGCCCGATACATTGACGGGCATGCGGCCCCCTAGCTGGGTGTGCCCGCTTTCGGTCAGCACAAAGGCCTGGCCCGGCGCGCACAGGCCCAGGTCTTCGATATCCATCAATTCTTGCGGCGCCGTCGGGTCGTGCACCTCGGCGAGTGACACATCGCGCGGGTCCAGACCCGCCGCTGCAAAAGCCAATGCCCCGCAGCGCGCGGTGGCACTGGGCGCGTCTGCGCCGCGTTGCGGCTGGCCCGAAACCACACATGAGGCCCGCACCTTGGGCCCGTGCATACCATGGCGGCGCGCAAACGCGCCACTGACCAGGACCACCGCAGCAGCGCCATCGGCGATGCCGCCGCACATGGCGCGTGTCAAAGGGTCGAGCACCATGCGGTCTTGCAATATGGCGTCAGCGTCCATCAGCGTGCGTACTGCGGCTTGCGGGTTCAGGCTGGCGTGGCGGCGGTTTTTGGCGGCGCACAGGGCAAAGTGGCGTGGCGTGGCGCCATAGCGGCGCATATAGTTTTTGGCGCGCTCGGCATTGAGGTCCATAAACACCGAGCGGCCCGCATCAGTAGGCTGGCGGTCCGAGGCCGAAGCCAAT
>CAJBBZ010000253.1 GCA_903951445.1 uncultured beta proteobacterium | reverse complement strand
GTGCAGTGTTGATGGTGATGCCGCGTGCCTTTTCTTCAGGTGCCGCGTCAATTTGGTCGTAGGCTTTTGCAGAGCCGCCAAACTTGGCCGCCAGCACAGTGGTGATGGCCGCTGTCAGCGTCGTTTTGCCATGGTCCACGTGGCCGATGGTGCCCACGTTAACGTGGGGCTTGGTACGCGCAAATTTTTCTTTTCCCATTTTCAGACTCCGAAAAGTAATGAGTTCAAACTACAAAAAACCTGTCCACATTCAGTAACCGTCGCAATGGACTAACCATAAAACTCTGGTGCCCATTGCGGGAATCGGACCCGCGACCTCTCCCTTACCAAGGGAGTGCTCTACCACTGAGCCAAATGGGCGCAAACGCCAGCACTCGCTGGCGATTTTTCTTTCAAACTTCAACAGGGACGCTGCGTGCAACGCCCGGCATTCCATGGAGCGGGGTAGGAGAATCGAACTCCTCGCTTTAGCTTGGAAGGCTAAGGTATTACCACTATACGAACCCCGCACAGAGCAAGCACTGGTGGAGAGGGCTGGATTCGAACCAGCGTACTCGTAAGAGGGCAGATTTACAGTCTGCTGCCATTAACCACTCGGCCACCTCTCCAAACGTGAGCCCGCGATTATGCCACGGTATCGCCTGTGTGGGCAAGCTGAGGGCTGGGCGTACTTTGCCGTACTAGGCGCACTATCGGCGCTTAGGGCCTGAAAGCGCGGGCCGGGAACGTGTGATCGCATGGCAAACCTGACTCTGCCTGCCATTGCGCACGGGGACTCTCAGGATTTTTCGTGCTCCGTGCACCATTTTTGTGCGCGAGAAAAGTGGCTACAGCCGATAAAAGGTTCCGGGCCTCGGAGCGCGGACAAGGGCGATGGGTGGTTGGCACACAAGATGAGGTGCCGCTGGTCGTCAATCAGGCTGCGCTTTTTCTGTGCCGCAGCACCCCAGAGCATGAAGGCAACCGGCCGGAGATTGGTCGATACCTGCGCGATCAGGGCGTCGGTGAGAGTTTCCCAGCCTTGGCCCTGGTGGCTGTTGGCTAGGCCTTCTTCCACAGTCAAGCAGGTGTTCAGAAGCAAAGTGCCTTGTTGCGCCCATGCAACAAGACTTCCGCCGGGCTCGGGGTGGACGGGCCAAGCCTCGCCCAGATCGCGCTGGCGTTCTTTGAAGATATTGCGCAATGATGGGGGCAATGGCTGGCCGGGCGCGACGGAAAATGCCAATCCCTCGGCCTGGCCGCGCCCGTGGTACGGGTCTTGGCCCAGGATGACGGTGTGCACCGTGTGCAAAGGCGTCAATTCCAAGGCCCGCAGCGGCTTTGGCGGAAATACGACGGCGCCCGCGCCTGTACGTCGCTTCAAAAATGCCAGCAAGGTCTGACCCTCAGCGCCCTCGAAGAATTGATCTACTACCGGCTGCCAGTCCGGTGCTACAGGCCAGTCCCCGGGATCGGCATTTTGCAAACACGCCGCAGCGGCTTCCTCGGGGAATAAATCCACGACCTTAGCCGAACAAAGCGGCCAGGGCCAGGCCAGGGTCCGGGGCGCGCATAAAGGCTTCGCCTACCAAAAACGCATTCACACCCGCAGCGCCCATGCGCAACACATCGTCGCGCTGCACGATGCCGCTTTCGGTCACCACCAGGCGATCGGCGGGCACCATGGCGCGCAACTGCAAAGTGGTGTCTAAAGAAACTTCAAAGGTTTTGAGATTGCGGTTGTTGATGCCGATCAGTGGTGTTTTAAGCCGCAAGGCGCGCTCCATCTCCGGCTGGTCATGCACTTCCACCAACACGGCCATGTCCAGGCTGCGGGCAATGGCTTCGAACTCTTGCATGTGCGTATCGCTCAGGCACGCGGCAATCAACAGCACACAATCGGCACCCATGGCGCGCGACTCGTAAATTTGGTAGGCATCGACCATAAAGTCCTTGCGCAACACCGGAAGATGGCAGGAGGCGCGCGCTTGCTTGAGGTAATCCACGCTGCCCTGAAAAAACTGCACATCGGTAAGCACGGATAAACAGGCCGCGCCATGCTCGGCATAGCTTTGGGCAATATCGGCGGGAATAAAGTCTTCGCGCAACACGCCTTTGGACGGGCTGGCTTTTTTCACCTCGGCGATCACCGCCGGTTTGCCTGCGACAATTTTGGCACGCAGGCTGGCTTCGAAATCACGCGTCAGCACGCGCGAATGCGCGTCAGCGCGCACCGCTTCCAAGGATTTGCGCTTTTGCGCAGCAGCGATTTCTTCGCGTTTGACGGCAACAATTTTGTCCAGAATGTCACTCATGTTTGCTTTCGTGCGGCCGGGGCCGCGCTTCGGTGTGATAGGGGTCAGCGCTTACGCCAGAGAAGTTCAGCACAACTGGGTCTTCACGGATAGCTAAGCTAAGGCGGCGATCCATGGTGATTTGAATACAGATACACAAAGATGGCTGGGCCGGATCCGCTCCGACAGCAATGGTTGCTGCAAAGTACCCATAGCGCCTCAGGCACCGGCTACCGGGAAAGTCTTGGAAAACGCCACCAGGGCCTGCATTGTCGCTTTGGCCTGGCCCGACGCAATCGCGGCCTGGGCGCGCGCAATCCCTTCGGCCATCGTGGCAGCGACATTGGCCGCATACAGCGCCACACCCGCGTTCAGGGTCACGATATCGCGCGCCGCGCCGGGCTGGTTGTCCAGCACCGCCATCATCATGGCCAGGGATTCTTGGGCAGTTTCGACCCGCAGCGCGCGGTTACTGGCCATGACCAGGCCGAAGTCTTCTGGGTGAATTTCATACTCGGTAATGTGCCCGTCGCGCAGCTCGCCCACTAGCGTGGCCGCGCCTAGGCTGACTTCGTCCAGGCCGTCGCGGCCATAGACCACCACGGCGTGCTCGGCGCCCAAACGCTCTAAAGCACGCACTTGGATGCCGACCAAGTCGGCATGGAACACGCCCATCAGGATATTCGGTGCCGATGCCGGATTGGTCAGCGGCCCCAGGATATTGAATATAGTTTTGATACCCAACTCGCGGCGCACCGGGGCCACGTTTTTCATGGCCGGATGGTGGTTGGGCGCGAACATAAAACCCACGCCATAGTTCTCTATGCACTGGGCAATCGCAGCGGGGGGTAAATTGATATTGAGGCCTAGCGCTTCGAGCACATCGGCGCTGCCGCTTTTGCTGCTGACGCTGCGCCCGCCATGCTTGCTGACTTTGGCACCTGCCGCCGCCGCCACAAACATGGAGCAGGTGGAAATGTTGAAGGTATGCGAACCGTCACCGCCGGTGCCCACAATATCCACCAAATGTTTTTTGTCGGCTACTTCCACTTTGGTGGAAAACTCACGCATGACCTGGGCCGCCGCGGTAATTTCGCCAATCGTTTCTTTCTTCACGCGCAAGCCGGTAATCAGCGCGGCCATCATGACCGGCGACATATCGCCCGACATGATTTGGCGCATCAAATGCAGCATCTCGTCATGGAAAATCTCGCGGTGCTCGATAGTGCGCTGCAAGGCTTCCTGTGGCGTAATTTTGTTGGGGACGGCTGGAACGGGTGACATCGCAAAAACTCCTAAGACGAAGAAGGCGCATCCGAGAGCGCCAGTTGAATACCAAAAGCCATGAACATGCAAGCCGCTACACCGTCAAGCGTGCGTAACGCCGACTGCAATAGCGCGACGCGGCGCGCCATCCAGGCCGCGCCCCAGGCATAGGTGCTGCTCACCAGTAAACCATTCACCGTGAACAAAATACCGAGCGCCAAAAAGTACAAGGGCTTGTCATTGGCATCGGTGGGAATGAACTGGGGCACAAAGGCCAGAAAGAAAAGTGCTACTTTGGGGTTAAGCACGTTGGTGCCAAATCCTTGCAAGAAAACACTGCGCGCACTCACCATGGGTTGCACGGAGCTATCAGCAAAGAATGACGGCGGCCTGGGTGTGAGGGCAGAACGCAAAAGACCCCAAGCCACGTACAAGAGATAAGCCGCGCCCAGCCACTTCAGCAGTGTAAAAGCCTGGCTGGAGCCAGCGAGCAAAGCACTCAAACCTAGAGCGCCAGCGCTCACATGCACTAGGCAACCCGCTGCCACGCCCAACCCGGCAAAGAACCCCGCGCGCGCGCCGGAGCGCAAAGCATGGCGCACCACCAGCAGCACATCCGGGCCTGGCGTCAGGTTCAGCACAATGCCTGCCAGGGCGAACAAAACAAGATGGTGGCTTTGCATGGTGCGATTGATGGGAGTGATGCGGGCGCTTAGGCCCTGAAAAAAGCGCGGATGGCCGCAATGGCTTTCTCCACTCCAGCGGCATCCACGTCCAAATGGGTGACAAAACGCAGACGGTACAGGCCCGTCGCACGTACACCGCTTTCTTGTAAGTGGGCCATTAAAGCCGCCGACTGCTGGCGCGCTGCGCCATGCAAATCGACAAACACAATATTGGTCTGCGGCGCTTCCACCTCCAGGCCTTCAATCCCTTGCAGGCCTTGGGCCAGACGCATTGCCAACGCGTGGTCATCGGCCAAGCGCTCGATATGGTGGTCCAGCGCATGCAAGGCCGCGGCGGCAAGCACGCCGGACTGGCGCATGCCGCCGCCCAGCATTTTGCGCACGCGGTGCGCCCGGCCAATAAATTCCCGACTACCGCACAACGCCGAACCAACCGGCGCGCCCAGCCCCTTGCTAAAACACACCGACACGCTGTCAAAACACTGCGCGATGCGGCGTGCTTCCTGCTGCGCCGTCTTTCCCGTATGCGCCGCTTGCGCCACGGCTGCGTTGAACAAGCGCGCGCCGTCTAAATGGCGGTACAAGCCTTTGTCATGGGCTAGTTGGGTGGCCGACTGCACATAGTCAAAAGGCAGCAACTTGCCACCCAAGGTGTTTTCTAGACAGAGTAAGCGCGACTTGGCGAAGTGCGCATCGTCGGGCTTGATCGCGTCTTCAATCGCCTGCAAATCAAGGCTGCCGTCATTTTGGTTTTGCAAAGGCTGGGGTTGTACGCTGCCCAACACAGCTGCGCCGCCGCCTTCCCAACGGTAGCAATGCGCTAACTGGCCGACAATAAATTCATCGCCCCGCTCGCAATGCGCCATGATGCCGCACAAATTGCTTTGCGTGCCAGTGGGCACAAACAGCGCGGCTTCAAAGCCCAGCATGTCGGCAATACGCGCCTGCAAGGCATTGACCGTGGGGTCGTCGGCGAACACATCGTCGCCCAAAGGCGCAGCCATCATGGCGGCGCGCATCGTGGCGGTGGGCTGTGTCACGGTGTCGCTGCGCAAATCAACGAAGGTGCTCATGCTGAAACGTCCTGTTGGTGGTTCAAAGGTCGGTGATCTTATAGGAGTGGCTTTAAGCGGGTGCTATTGCAAAAAATTGCGCAACATCGCGTGACCATGCTCAGTCAGTATGCTTTCCGGATGGAATTGCACGCCTTCCATGCGTACCTCCGCCGCCAGGCCTGTGTGGCGCACGCCCATGATTTCGCCATCCTCGGTCCAGGCCGTCACCGCCAATTCTTTCGGGCAACTCGCACGGTCGATGGCAAGCGAGTGGTAGCGGTTCACGGTAAAGCTTTCGGGCAATCCGGCAAACACACCCTCGCCGGTGGTTTGAATCACACTGGTTTTGCCATGCATCAGTTGCTGAGCGCGCACGATGGTGCCGCCCAGCGCAGCGCCTATGCTTTGGTGGCCCAAGCACACGCCCAAAATAGGCAGCTTGCCCATAAAGTGCTGGATAGCCGCTACCGATATCCCTGCCTCAGCCGGTGAGCAAGGGCCAGGCGAAATCACCAGCCTCTCGGGTGCGCGCTGCGCTATGCCTTGGATAGTAATTTCATCATTACGAAACACTTCCACTTCAGCGCCCAGTTCGCCAAAGTACTGCACGATGTTGTAGGTGAAGCTGTCGTAGTTATCGATCATTAAAAGTTTCATATATCCCCCGCTTAATGGATACGCACCGTTTGATTTGCACTGCTCATTCCAGCCCCTCTTCCACCAATTCGGCGGCGCGCAGCAAGGCGCGTGCTTTGTGCTCGGTCTCAGCCCATTCCAGCTCGGGCACGCTGTCGGCCACTACGCCGGCTGCCGCCTGCACGTACAAGGTCTGGTTTTTCACGATGCCAGTGCGTATGGCAATCGCCACATCCATGTCACCCGCATAGCTCAGGTAACCGCAAGCGCCCCCATAAATGCCGCGCTTGACCGGCTCTAGCTGGTCAATCAATTCCATCGCATGGACTTTGGGCGCGCCCGTTAAGGTACCCGCTGGAAACGTGGCTTTGAGCACGTCCATGCTTTGCATGCCGGGCTTTAACACCCCTTCGACATTGCTCACGATATGCATGACATGGCTGTAGCGCTCCACGCAAAACGCATCGGTCACTCTGACGCTACCGGTCTGCGCAATACGCCCGATGTCATTGCGCGCCAGGTCGATGAGCATGACATGCTCGGCGCGCTCTTTGGGGTCGTTTACCAATTCGTCTTCTGCGGCTTTGTCCAATTCCGGCGTGGCGCCGCGCGGGCGTGTGCCGGCCAGCGGGCGGATGGTGACTTTGGTGTGGCCGTCGGCAATCTCCTGGCGCACCAAAATTTCCGGGCTGGCGCCGATCACATAAAAATCCGGCGCGCTGTCCGCCGTGGCGCCGCTGAAGTTGTAGTAATACATATAGGGGCTGGGATTGAGCGAACGCAAGGCGCGGTACAAACTCAGCGGCGATTCGGTGTATTTTTTCTTGATGCGCTGGCCGACCTGCACTTGCATAAAGTCGCCACCAGCAATCAATTCCTTGGCGCGTGCCACCGCAGCCAAATAATCCGCTTTAGAAAAATCACGCACCGCTGCTTGCGGCGGGCTGGGCACTACCGCCGGTATTTGCACTGCATGCGCGAGCTTGGCTTTAAGTGCCGCCAGGCGCGCGCTGCCTTGCACATAGGCATCAGGCACTGCCGGGTCCACATAGACCATCAAATGCAATTTGCCCGAGAGGTTGTCAATCACCGCCAGCTCTTCGCATTGCAAAAGCAAAATGTCTGGACAACCGATTTCATCGGGGGGGCAGCTGGCCTCTAGTTTCTTTTCGATATAGCGCACCGCGTCGTAGCCAAAATAGCCTGCCAAACCACCGCAAAAGCGCGGCATGCCGGGCCGCAGCGCCACTTTGAAGCGCTGCTGGTAGGCGGCAATAAAGTCCAGCGGATTGCCCGCTGCGCTTTCCACCATCACACCATCAGTCAGCACTTCGGTCTTGGCGGCAGCGCCAAAACCGCTGCTGCGCAAAAGCGTGCGCGCTGGCAGGCCAATAAAGCTAAAGCGCCCGAAGCGCTCGCCGCCCACTACCGACTCCAGCAAAAAACTATAGGGCGCATCGCCCGTCAATTTCAAGTACAGCGATAGAGGCGTTTCCAGGTCCGCAAACGCCTGGGCGGTCAAGGGGATTCGGTTGAAACCCTGGCGCGCCAGGGCGTAAAAATCTTCTTTGGTAGTCACACAATTCACCTTCCCAAAAACTTAGGTACAGCGCGGCCCGGACGTGGCATATGCCACACACGCCGGGCATTGGCGCTGGCCGCAAGCGCGGCGCGTTCAATCAAACAAAAAGGGGGGAGGTGCGCAACAGTCCCGCGCGAAGCGCTAAGGAGCTAAACCAGCAGCGAGGACAAGGACCGGCGCAAAGCAGTACGGGTACGCCAGGGCCAGGCTCCCCGGTCGCTACGACCTGTGATGCTGTTGCGGTGAATAAACATGGGTTTGAGTGTAGCAAAGGCTTTGCACGGCCAAAACCGCTAAACGCCGCGCGCCCGATCCGCGTGAAACTGCGCCACAAACGCGCCAAATCGTCCGGCCTCCAAGGCATCGCGCACTTGCTGCATCAGATGTAAGTAGTAATGCAGGTTGTGAATGCTGGCCAGCATGGGCCCCAGCATTTCGCCGCAGCGGTCTAAGTGGTGCAGATAAGCGCGGCTAAATCCCTCGCGACCACCGTCGTCCCAGGACACGCCGCTGCTGCCCGCGCAGGCATAGCAAGTGCAGCTGGTATCCAGCGGCTGGGCATCGCTTTTATGGCGCGCGTTACGAATTTTTAAATCGCCGTAGCGGCTAAACAAAGTGCCGTTGCGGGCATTGCGCGTGGGCATGACGCAGTCAAACATATCGATGCCGTTTTGCACGCCCGCGATCAAGTCCTCGGGCGTGCCCACGCCCATCAGGTAGCGCGGTTTGTGCTGTGGCAGGCGCGGGGCAATGTGTTCCAGGATGCGCACCATGTGGTCTTTGGGCTCGCCTACCGACAGACCGCCCACCGCAATGCCCGGAAAGTCCAGCGACTCCAAACCGGCCAGCGACTCCTCGCGCAAATGCTCAAACATGCCGCCTTGCACAATGCCAAACAAGGCGTTGGGGTTGGCAAGACGCGCAAACTCGGTTTTGCAGCGCGCGGCCCAGCGCAGGCTGAGCTCCATGGACAGGCGCGCTTCGCGCTCGGTGGTGATTTGGCCTTTGGTGGCCGTTTCAACCGACAAATACGGCGTGCATTCGTCAAACTGCATCACGATGTCTGAATTGAGCACGGTCTGGATTTGCATGCTCACTTCGGGCGTCAAAAACAGTTTGTCGCCGTTGACGGGCGATGAAAACCGCACACCCTCCTCGCTGATTTTGCGCATTTGGCCCAGGCTCCAGACCTGAAAGCCGCCCGAATCGGTGAGTATGGGTTTGTTCCAGTTTTCAAATTGGTGCAAGCCGCCGAACTTTTCCATCACGTCCAGCCCCGGCCGCATCCAAAGGTGGAAGGTGTTGCCCAGGATGATTTGCGCGCCCATATCGTGCAGGCTTTGGGGCATCACGCCTTTGACCGTGCCGTAGGTGCCCACCGGCATAAAGATGGGGGTTTGCACAAAGCCATGGTTTAGCCGCAAACGCCCCCGGCGCGCCAGGCTGCCCAGGTAGGCGCCCTCGGGGCGGGCGGGATCTCGGGCTAGCACGTCAAATTCAAGCATGCGGCGATTTTAGGCGGGGCACTTGCGGCAAAGCAGCGCTTTATGTAGACTTCGCTTTACTTTTATAAAGTAAAGGAGTTTCAAATGTCGGAAATAGCAGAAGTAGAGGCCATCGTCTCCAGTAAAGGCCAGGTTACCCTGCCTGCCGCTATGCGCGCCAAACTGGGCATCAAACCGGGTTCGCACATCCACTTTGAATTGCGCGGGGCTGAACTGGTTATCAAGCCGGAATTGCCCATGAGCGCTTACCGGGGTATGTTGAAGGGCTATGACCTGGGCGATATTGAGCCTGAAAAAGAGCCGGACCGGGAGTTTTAAGTGAACCTAGTTGACTCTTCGGGCTGGATTGAATACCTGCAAGACACGCCGCGCGCCGATTTGTTTGCAGACGCAGTCGAAGACCGCAACTCCCTTCTGGTGCCCACCATCGCCCTGTTTGAGGTCCACAAAGTGCTCAGCCGCCGCCTGCCCTACGAGCTGGTGGAACGCTGCTTGAACGTGATGCGCCTAGGCCGCGTGCTCGATTTCACCGACGTGCGCGCCATCGCCGCTTCGCAGATCGCGGCCCACCACCAACTGGCTATGGCCGACGCAGCGATGTACAGCATGGCGCAGGAATTCGGAGCCACTTTCTGGACGCAGGACGCGGATTACCAAGGCTTGGTGGGGGTGAACTACTTCCCAAAGACCTAAGCCGTTGCTTGCGTGGCCCGCGCCAACAGCATGGCATCGCCATAACTGAAAAACCGGTATTTCTGCGCTATCGCGTGGCGGTACAGGGCGCGGATGGACTCATACCCGGCAAATGCACTGACCAGCATCATCAGGCTGGATTTGGGTAAATGGAAGTTGGTCACCAGCAAATCCACGTGCCTGAACGCAAAGCCCGGCTTGATAAATATGTGGGTGTCGCCCTGTGCCTGACCGGTCGCAGCCCAGGACTCCAGGCTGCGCACCGTGGTCGTGCCCACGGCCACCACCCTGCCGCCACGCGCTTTGCAATCGGCAATCGCTTGCTGGGTTTCAAGAGGCACTTGGTACCACTCGCTGTGCATACGGTGATCTGCCAGGTTTTCGGTTTTCACCGGCTGAAAGGTGCCCGCGCCCACATGCAGCGTGACATAGGCGCTCTGCACCCCGCGCGTCTGCAAAGCCGCCAACAAGGCCTCGTCAAAATGCAGCGCTGCGGTGGGCGCGGCCACGGCGCCAGGGGCTTTGGCGAACACGGTTTGGTAACGCTCGGCGTCCTGCGCCGCATCCGCGTTTTCGCCCTGCTGCTGGCGCTCAATGTAAGGCGGCAAAGGCATATGGCCGTGGCGCTCCATCAGCGTGTAAGGGTCATCGCCCGCGTTATTGGACAACACAAAACGAAACAACGGCCCATCGGCATCCGGCCAGCGGCCCAAGAGCGTGGCGCATAAGCCATCGGCCAGGCCCGAGGCGCTGTGCAATGCCACGGTCGCCCCGATCTCGGGCTTTTTGCTCACCCGCATATGCGCTGCCACCTGGTTGCCGCCCAGTACGCGTTCAATCAATAACTCCAACTTGCCGCCGGTCGGCTTTTCGCCAAACAAACGCGCCTTGAGAACGCGCGTGTCGTTCATCACCAGCAAATCGCCACCCTGCAAAATGTCCGCCAAGTCGCGAAAAATGCGGTCCACCGGCGGGCTGGGGCTGGCATCCAAAAGCCTGGAGCCACTGCGTTGCGGCGCCGGCTGCTGCGCAATCAAATGCGCGGGCAAATCAAAATCAAAATCGCTGAGGGTGTAGGTAGAAGACACGGTGCTTGAGGGCCGGACGGACCCGTTCCAAGTAAAGAGGGCACGATTGTGGCATGCGCTGACCGCTCTGCTATCGTTGCACCCACCTAACAAGTCCGCCCATCCATGCGCACCCCCGCCACCCACAGCCCCCAAACCGCAGCGCCCAAAACTGCGGTCAAATCTGTGCCACAAAAGGCGCTGGAAAAGCTGGGGCTGGTGCGCGATATCGACTTGGCGCTGCACCTGCCGCTGCGTTACGAAGACGAGACGCGCATCCTCAAGCTGCGCGACGCGCGCGAGGGCGATACCCTGCAAATTGAGGCGCAGGTGACGCACAACGAAATCAGCTACCGCCCGCGCCGCCAATTGATCGTCACGGTGGACGACGGCTCGGACACCTGCACGCTGCGCTTTTTCAACTTTTACCCGTCCATGCAAAAAACCCTGGCCGTGGGCCAGCGCCTGCGCATACGGGGCGAAATCAACGGCGGCTTTAGCGGCTGGACCATGCTGCATCCCACTGCACGGGCCGCAGGCGGCGAGCTACCCAGCGCGCTCACGCCGGTGTACCCCACGGTGGCGGGTCTACCCCAAGCTTATTTACGCAAGGCCGTGCTCAGCGGCCTAGCGCGCGCCGAACTGTCCGACACTTTTTCACCCGGCGACCTGAGTCCGCTCAACCCGCAGGCCCAAGGTGGCCTGTGGACGCTGCACGAGGCGCTGGCGTTTTTGCACCACCCGCGCCCAGACGTGGCTATCGATACCTTGATGGACCACAGCCACCCTGCCTGGCAGCGCCTGAAGGCCGAAGAATTGCTAGCGCAACAGCTCTCGCAATTGCAAGCCCGCCGCGCCCGCGCTGCCTTGCGTGCGCCAGTGCTGCTGCCCGATGCCCGCCCCACCGCGCTGCGCCAGCGCCTGCACGCCGCCCTGCCATTCGCGCTAACCGGCGCGCAGGCACGCGTCAGCGAGGAAATCGCTTTGGATATGGCGCGCCACGCGCCCATGCACCGCTTGTTGCAAGGCGATGTGGGCGCGGGCAAAACCGTGGTCGCGGCGCTGGCGGCTGCGGTGTGCATTGACGCGGGCTGGCAATGCGCACTCATGGCGCCTACCGAAATACTGGCCGAACAACATTTCCGCAAACTGCTGGGCTGGCTGGAGCCCTTGGGCATTACCACCGCCTGGCTGACTGGCACACAAAAAACCAAAGAGCGGCGCGCCATGCTGGAAATTATTGAAAACGGCCAAGCGCAATTGGTGGTGGGCACGCACGCCATCATCCAGACCAAAGTGCATTTCAAAAATCTGGCGCTGGCGGTAATTGACGAACAACACCGCTTTGGCGTGGCCCAGCGCCTGGCGCTGCGCAACAAATTGCAGCACGAGGCGATGGAGCCGCATTTGCTGATGATGACGGCCACGCCTATCCCACGCACCCTGGCCATGAGCTATTACGCGGACTTGGACGTGTCTACCCTAGACGAATTACCGCCGGGGCGCACGCCCATCGTCACCAAAGTGCTGGCCGAAAACCGGCGCGCCGAGGTGATAGAGCGCATTCGCGCGCAAGTGGCGCAAGGGCGGCAGGTGTACTGGGTCTGCCCGCTGATTGAAGAGAGCGAAATGCTCGACCTGAGCAACGCCACCGCCACCCATGCCGAACTGGCCGAGGCTTTGCAAATACCCGATGGCCAACACGCGGTCGGCCTTTTGCACTCGCGCCTGCCGCCGGATGAGAAAAAAGCCGTGATGGCGCAGTTTGTTGCCGGTCAAATATCAGTGCTGGTCAGCACCACGGTGATTGAAGTGGGCGTCGATGTGCCCAATGCCTCGCTCATGGTGATTGAAAACGCGCAGCGCTTTGGCCTGTCGCAGTTGCACCAGTTGCGTGGGCGTGTTGGCCGGGGCGCAGCGGCTTCGGCTTGCTTGCTGATGTATTCCACCGGCGATGCGCCGCGCCTGGGTGAGGCCGCACGCGAGCGCCTAAAAGCGATGGCCGAGACGAACGATGGGTTTGAAATCGCCCGGCGCGACCTGGAGATTCGCGGGCCGGGCGAGTTTTTGGGCGCGCGCCAGTCCGGCGACCAGATGCTGCGCTTTGCCGACTTGGCAGAGGACACGGCACTGCTGGAGTGGGCGCGAAATGAGGCGCCTCTGCTGCTGGAGCGCCACCCGGCGCTGGCCGCCAAGCATGTGCAGCGCTGGCTGGGCAGCAAGGCCGAATTCCTGAAGGCCTGAGCCCCGCTGCAGCCCTGCGCGGATAATGCGCGCATGACGCTGACCGAACTCAAATACATCGTAGCCGTGGCCCGCGAACGCCACTTCGGCAAAGCCGCCGACGCCTGTTTTGTGTCCCAGCCCACGCTATCGGTCGCGGTGAAGAAATTGGAAGAAGAGCTGGACGTCAAGCTGTTTGAACGCAGCGCCAACGAGGTCAACGTCACGCCCCTGGGCGAAGAAATCGTGCGCCAGGCGCAAAGCGTGCTGGAGCAGGCAGCGCACATCAAAGACATCGCCAAGCGCGGCAAAGACCCGCTGGCCGGTGCGCTCAAGCTGGGCGTGATTTACACCATTGCGCCCTATTTGCTGCCAGACCTGGTGCGCCAGGTCATCACCCGCACACCGCAAATGCCGCTGATGTTGCAAGAAAACTTCACCGTCAAATTGCTGGAGATGCTGCGTACCGGCGAAATCGATTGCGCCATCTTGGCCGAACCCTTTCCCGATGCCGGCCTGGCGCTTGCGCCCTTGTACGACGAGCCGTTTTTTGCCGCCGTACCCAGCAGCCACCCGCTGGCCAAAAAAGACCATGTGACCGCACAAGAGTTAAAAAACGAAACCATGCTGCTGCTGGGCAACGGCCACTGCTTTCGCGACCATGTGCTGGAAGTCTGCCCCGAGTTCGCACGCTTTTCCAGCGACACCGAAGGCATACGCAAAAGCTTTGAAGGCTCCTCGCTGGAAACCATACAACACATGGTCGCCGCCGGTATGGGCATCACCCTGGTGCCACGCTTGAGCGTACCCGCGCAGGCATTGCAAGCGCCCAAGCGGCGCGACGCCAAACTATTTGTCAAATACCTGCCGGTGCAAGACGGCAAAGGCATCGCCCCACCCACCCGACGGGTAGTACTGGCCTGGCGGCGCAGCTTTACCCGCTACGAAGCTATCGCCTCCCTGCGCAACGCCGTCTATGCCTGCGAACTGCCGGGTGTGACGCGGCTGTCTTAGTTTGCTGGGCCATTACGCCTGCCGCAGCCATGGATACGACTGAGTTGATGCCCGCACCCCCCGCATGGCGTGCGCGTTTGACTTTGTACCTGGACCTCATTCGCTGGAACCGCCCTGCCGGTTGGCTGCTGCTATTGTGGCCGACGCTCAGCGCCTTGTGGCTAGCGTCTGGCGGCTTTCCGGGTTGGCATTTGATGCTGGTGTTCACGCTGGGCACGGTGCTTATGCGCAGCGCCGGGTGCTGTGTCAATGACGTGGCCGACCGCGAGTTTGACCGGCATGTGCGCCGGACTGCGCAGCGGCCGGTGACGAGTGGGCGCTTACCAGTGCGCGAAGCGCTGGCCCTGGGCACGGTGCTGGCCTTGCTGGCTTTTGGTCTGGTGTTGACCACCAATACCGCCACCATTTATTTATCGTTTGCGGCCCTGGCGGTGGCAATTGCCTACCCGTATGCCAAGCGCATCGTGTCTATGCCGCAGGCGGTGTTGGGGGTGGCCTTCAGTTTTGGCATTCCCATGGCCTATAGCGCGGTGCAAGGGGCGGTGCCCTGGACGGCGGCGCTGCTGCTCGTGGGCAATTTATTTTGGGTGCTGGCCTACGACACCGAATACGCCATGGTGGACCGCGACGATGATTTGCACATCGGCATACGCACCTCGGCCATCACGCTAGGGCGCTGGGACGTGGCGGCGGTAATGGTTTTTTATGCCGCTTATTTAGGCATCTGGGGATTTTTACTCGCGCAGGCCTTGCACTACCCCGCTTGGATAACGGGCCTGGCGGTGGCGGCTGCGCAAGCGCTGTGGCATTACCGGCTGATACGCCTGCGGGAGCGGGACGATTGTTTTACCGCTTTCAGGCAAAACCATTGGCTAGGATTTGCGGTGTTTGTGGGTATTGCGCTGAGCCTGCCCGGGTAGCGCGCTTATGCATTCAAGCGCGTCGCACACCTGAGAGGCACCCCACGCCGGGTTCGGTCGGCAGACTGCTTAAGCACCTACACACCAAAGATGCGTGCCAAACGCACGCCAAAACCTTGAATCCACGGCGCCACATAGCGCAGTCGGGGGCGCTTGGCTTCGCTGGCTTTCACTATCGCAGCGACCACCGAATCCGTGCTTTTGGCTTCTAAAAAGCTAAAGGTGCGTTTCTCTTCAGCCTGCATTTTTTCTCTTTGGTCATGGAAGTAGGAGTCCGGGCCCATCCAGGCGTATTTGCTGGCGCTCATGCTTTGGTTAAATCCGGTGTGGATAGCGCCGGGTTCGACCACGCAGACCGCAACGCCTTTGCCTAGCTGGTCCATTTCGGCGCGCAAACCCGCCGCTGCTGCCGATAGCGCGAACTTGGTCATCGAGTACGGCATCACAAAAGGAAAAGGCACGCGCCCGGCTATCGAGCTGATAAACACCACGGTGCCGCGCTGGCGCGCAATCATGCCGCGCAGGGCCACTTGCGTAAGCGCGAGGGTAGAAAACAAATTCACTTCAAATAGGCGACGCACCCGGTCCATGTCCACCTCGGCCAGTGAGCCTGATTCGCCCAAAGCGGCGTTGTTCACCAAGACATCGATGTCGCGCCCGGCGATCAGCGCGCGGTCTTGCGCGTTGGTGATATCCAGCTTGAACACTTCGATGGACAAACCACGCGCGGTGCATTCCTGGCGCAAGGCCTGGGCCTGGTCCTCGTTGATAGTGGTCGCCAGCACCTGGTGGCCGCGCGCGGCCAGCGCCAACGCGGCGTCGTGGCCAATGCCGGACCCGGCGCCGGTGATAAGAATGGTCTTGGCCATGGTCTGCACTTTCTAGAAAAAAGCGCGGCAGCGCAGGCCTAAGCTCGCGCCGCCGCTACATTGGCACCCGGCGAGCGGGGCCACAAGTAAAAAAGCCGGCCTAGCTGACGGATAAAAGCGCTTTAGTGAAGGTGCAGACCTCGCACGGCCTGCTTCTGTGCTTTTTTATCCGGGCTTCAACAAGGCCCGTGCACTTGCGCTTATTTGGCGCTCAGACACTCGCTCATGAATTTTTTTCGCTCGTCGCCTTTGAGCTCTTTGGTCTTAGCGTCCGCGTTACAGGTCTTCATTTTGTTTTGCTGCGTCGAGCCGGCTTCGGATGCGGCAGGTGCCGGCGCCTTGGCGCTTAAGCACTCGCTCATGAATTTTTTTCGCTCGTCGCCTTTGATCTCTTTGGTTTTGGCTTCAGCATTGCAGCTGCCCATTTTATTTTGTTGGTCACTGGCGGCAACTGCGCTGCCTGCGGCGAAAGCAAGGCAAAGGGCTAGCGCTATAAAACTATTTTTCATACAAACCTCCTTGAGTTAATTCAACAAACCGCTTGCGCGGCGACAGCAATCCTCGCTGTCGACTCCAGCATACAACGGCGGCATAACAAAGCACAGAGTCGCTGACACCTAGGTTCCTTATTCTTGACGGCGCACAAGCAAAAGCCATATCCATCGCCCAGCGCCGCCCAAGGAGTAAGGGCCACCGCCTAAAATCGCCACCATGCCTTCCGTCAAAACCGAACTTCTGGCAGCGCTGGCCGCTTCGCTGGAAACCCTGCTTCCCGGCGCAGGTAGCCAAGCAGCCCTTGAATCGCCCAAAGTCGCCGCCCATGGCGACTTTGCCAGCACCGCCGCCATGCAATTGGCCAAGCCCCTCAAAAGTAATCCACGCCAGGTGGCTGAGCAATTGCGCAGCCTGCTGCTGGCGCAAGCCGCTTTTGTGCAGTGGGTGCAGGACATTGACATTGCCGGGCCGGGCTTTATCAATATGCGCTTGCGCCCTGAGGCCAAGCAGCAAGTGGTGCAGGAAATTTTGCACACCACCGCCAGTTTTGGACGGCAAGCGGCCAACGGGCAGCGCGTGCTGGTCGAATTTGTATCCGCCAACCCGACCGGGCCATTGCATGTAGGCCATGGCCGCCAGGCGGCGCTGGGCGATGCGATTTGCAATTTGCTGCACACCCAGGGTTGGGACGTGTACCGCGAGTTTTATTACAACGACGCCGGGGTGCAAATCAACACCTTGGCCACCAGCACCCAATTGCGCGCACGCGGCATGCGCCCGGGCGATGCCGGATGGCCCACCGACCCCGAGGACCCGGCCAGCAAAGCTTTTTACAACGGCGACTACATCGCCGACATTGCCGAAGACTTCAAAGCCGGTAAGACAGTGGTATCAGACGATAGGCAATTTACCGCCAGCGGAAATATCGACGACCTGGACAACATCCGCGAATTTGCCGTGGCCTATTTGCGCCGCGAACAAGACCTGGACCTCAAAGCCTTTTCCCTGCACTTTGATAACTACTACTTAGAAAGCAGCTTGTACAGCAGCGGGCGGGTCGCCGCCGCAGTAGAAAAATTGCAAGCCGCCGGCAAGACCTACGAGCAAGACGGCGCATTGTGGCTGCGCTCCACCGACTACGGTGATGACAAAGACCGCGTCATGAAAAAGCGCGACGGCAGCTACACCTATTTCGTGCCGGACGTGGCCTACCACATCGCCAAATGGGAGCGCGGATTCACCAAGGTCGTCAACATCCAGGGCACCGACCACCACGGCACGATTGCCCGGGTGCGCGCCGGTTTGCAAGCGGCTGGCGTGGGCATCCCGCAGGGCTACCCGGACTATGTGCTGCACACCATGGTGCGCGTGGTGCGCGGTGGCGAGGAAGTGAAAATTTCCAAACGCGCAGGCAGCTATGTCACCCTGCGTGACCTGATTGAATGGACCAGCGCCGATGCGGTGCGCTTTTTCTTGCTTAGCCGCAAACCTGACACCGAATACACCTTTGACGTGGACCTGGCGGTGGCCAAAAACAACGACAACCCGGTGTATTACGTGCAGTACGCGCATGCGCGCATTTGCTCGGTGCTGGCGGCATGGGGCGGCGACAGCGCGCAACTAGCCAGCGCAGACCTGGGCCCGCTGACCAGCTCCCAAGCGCAGGCGCTGATGCTGCTTCTGGCCAAATACCCCGATATGCTGAGCGCCGCCGCCCAAGACTTTGCGCCGCATGATGTGACTTTTTACCTGCGCGAGCTAGCTGCCTGCTACCACAGCTATTACGATGCCGAGCGCATTTTGGTGGACGAAGAGCCGGTGCGCCTGGCGCGCCTGGCCCTGGTGGCCGCCACTGCGCAGGTATTGCACAATGGCCTGGCCGTGCTGGGGGTAAGTGCACCGCGCAAAATGTAGTTATTCAAGGCAACAAGACATGCAAAAACAACGCGGCGGAACCTTTTTGGGTTTTGTATTGGGACTGGTGGTTGGCCTGGGCATTGCCCTTGGCGTGGCGCTGTATGTCACCAAAGTGCCCCTGCCCTTTATGAGCAAAGGCCAAACCCGCAGCGCCGACCAGAACGACGCCGAAACCAAAAAGAACAAAGATTGGGACCCTAACGCCCTGATCACTGGCAAGCCAGCGGCCAAAGCCGCAGCGCCCACGGATACCGCCAGCGGCGGCGTACCGCCTGCGCCAATACCCGCTCCCGCCGCATCAGCGGTGACCACGATGCCCACAGCGCCCGCGGTTGCCGCCGACCCCATCGGCGCTCTGGCCACTGCCAAAGCCGCCTCTGCAGCCATGCCAACGGGGCAAACCACGTATTACGTGCAATTAGGTGCTTTTCGCGCCATGGACGATGCACAGAGCCAGCGCGCCAAGCTCTCGCTGACCGGCGTAGAAGCGGTAGTAACCGAACGCGAACAAGGCGGACGCCCCATTTTCCGCGTGCGCGTGGGGCCGTTTGAAAAGATTGAAGAGGCCGAGCGCACCAAAGACAAACTGGACAAGACCGGGGCAGAGACTGTCCTGATCAAAGTGCAACGCTAGCACGGGCGCACGTAAACGCATCATTTTTTCGGAGTATGTATGACACCCACCCGGCGTAATTTCGGACACCAAGCCCTGGCGGGGCTGATCGCCTTGCAGGCACCGGCCATGGCGCTGGCCCAACTCAAAAAACCGGTGGCCGGCACCGACTACCAAGTGCTCGAAGTGCGCGCGCCGGTGGAAGCGCCTGCCGGCAAAATCGAAGTGGTGGAGTTCTTTTGGTACAGCTGCTCGCACTGCAATGCCTTTGAGCCGACTCTGAGCGATTGGATCAAGAAGCTACCCAAGGACGTAGCCTTCAGGCGCGTGCCGGTGGCCTTCAATGACAGCTTCGTACCCCAGCAAAAACTGTTTTACACCCTGGAATCCATGGGCTTGCTCGACAAGCTGCACGCCAAGGTGTTTGCCGCCATCCATGTGGAAAAGCTCACTCTGTCCAAAGCGGAAGCGATTGTCGAATGGGTGGGTAAAAATGGTGTCGATCAGGCCAAGTTTGTCAAAGAGTACAACTCCTTTGGCGTGGTGACCAAAGCGCAAAAAGGCTCACAGCTGCAAAACGCCTACAAAGTGGAAGGCGTGCCGGCCCTGGGCGTGGCCGGGCAGTTTTATACCGACGGCAGCATGGCACGCAGCATGGAGCGAGCGCTGCTAGTAGTGCAATCGCTAGTGGACGACCTGCGCGGCAAGCGCGCTTAAATCCCGGACTGCTGCTGGCTAGCCAGTGCAACTTTCTTGGAGCCGAGGCCGTCAAATACTTGGGTTTTTGAAAAGCGGTGGCTAGAATGCACGAATAATGCTTTCAGCAATTTTCGTGCCTTTATGAAACTCACCTTTATCCTCTGCGTAACACTGGCCTGCGGGCTGCTGCAAAACGCCTGGGCTGAAAAAGCCGACCGCAACAAGCCCATGCATATCGAGTCCGACAGCATGCGCTACGAGGATGCGCAGCAACTCACGGTATTTACCGGCAAGGTCGTGGCCACCAAAGGCACGATCGTGATTCGCGGCGCCAAAGTCGAAGTGCGCGAGGACCCCGAAGGCAACCAATACGGCACCGTCACCGGCACACCCAAAGAGCGCGCCTTTTTCCGGCAAAAGCGCGAAGGCGTGGATGAATTTATCGAAGGCGAAGCCGAAACCCTGATTTACAACGGCAAAGCCGACACGGTGCGCTTTGAAACTAATGCCGTGATGCGCCGCTTTCGGGGCAGCACCTTGGCCGATGAAGTCACCGGCGCGATCATTAATTACGAAAACACTACCGAAAAATTCGCGGTCGATGGCAGTGCGGCAGGCTCCGGTCCGGGCCGTGTGCGCGCGGTGATCACGCCCAAGCCGGAAAAGACCAGCCCGGCGCCTGCCGCCAGCAAAACTCCATGAAAGCCGATAGCGCTTCCGTGCTGCAAATGGGTGCCCAAGCCGCACCTGCTGGAGCGGCACCCAACACCGCCATAGGCGTGCTGGAAGCCGCGCACTTGCAAAAGTCTTACGGCGTGCGCAAAGTGGTGCAAGACGTGTCCATGTCGTTGCGTACCGGCGAGGTGGTGGGTTTGCTGGGCCCCAACGGCGCGGGCAAGACCACTTCCTTTTACATGATCGTCGGCCTGCTGCGCGCCAGCGCCGGCAGCATCACCATCGACGGCCAGCCCATTGAACACATGCCCATCCACCGGCGCGCGCGCTTAGGGCTAGGCTATTTGCCGCAAGAACCATCCATCTTTCGCAAGCTCAATGTGGAAGACAACGTGCGCGCGGTGCTGGAGTTGCAGCGCGACGCAAAAGGTAAAGCCTTTACCAAGGCGGACATCGAATCGCGCCTCACCGCTTTGTTGCAGGATTTGCGGGTGGAGCATCTGCGCCTGTCGCCCGCGCTCTCGCTCTCAGGGGGCGAGCGCCGCCGGGTCGAGATCGCGCGTGCGCTGGCGACCCAACCACGCTTTATTCTGCTGGACGAGCCCTTTGCCGGCATCGACCCGATTGCGGTGATCGAGATCCAGCGCATCATCAATTTCCTGAAAAGCCGCAACATCGGCGTGCTGATCACCGACCACAACGTGCGCGAAACCTTGGGTATTTGCGACCACGCCTACATCATCAGCGAGGGCCGGGTGCTGGCCCAGGGCCTGCCGTCCGAGATCGTCGAGAACGCCGAAGTGCGGCGCGTCTATCTGGGCGAGAATTTCAGGATGTGAGGCCATGAAACAAGGCCTTTCGCTACGCGTCTCGCAGCATCTGGCGCTCACGCCCCAGTTGCAGCAGTCGATACGCCTGCTACAGCTCTCCACCCTGGAACTGTCGCAGGAAATCGAGCAAATGCTCGAGGCCAATCCTTTCCTGGAAATGGACCACGAGGCCGCCGAGCGCGAGCAATTTGGCTTGGAGCAGGTGGACAGCCTAGTCAGCCAGGGCGACCGACTCAGCGAAGCGCCCACGCCAACGGTCAGCGACTACAGCAACACAGTAACCAGCGACAGCACGCGCGACGAAGAGGCCACGCCACTGTCCGCTGAGCCCGGCGGCGATGACGCTATCAGCTGGGAAGGCGATGGCACTACCGAGACTACGCCGGACGACGGCGAATGGGGCGGCGACGCCAAAGCCAAATCCAACAACCTGGGCGACGACGAAGACAAAGACGCCACCGAACTGGCGCGGGTGCAAGAGTCTTTGCAAGCGCACTTACACCGCCAGGCGCTGCGCTTGCGACTGAGCGACAGTGACCAAGCGGCGCTGCGCTTTTTGATTGAATCGCTCAATGACGACGGCTACCTGGAAGACACCTTAGAAAGCCTGGCCCAGGGCCTGGCCGGTGACGACTACGAGCAGGTGGAAGACCTGGTGCACCACTTCACCGTGGCGCTTGGGCTCTTGCACAGCCTGGACCCGGTAGGCGTGGGCGCGCGCGACCTGGGCGAATGCCTGCGCTTGCAAATTGCAGCCCTCTTGGCCAACAGCCGCGCAGAACTGGACGAAGACGACTACCCGGTAGACCCGGCCGATGACGACGACGACACCGCCATCTTGCGCCACCGTGTGGAGGTGCTGGAAGTGGCGCTGCGTGTTTGCCAGCAACCTTTGGATTTGCTGGCGCGGCGCGACATCAAGCGCCTGGTGCAAAACGGCGTGGGCAGCGACAGTCTGGTGCGCGAAGCGATTGCACTGATTGCGCGACTAGAGCCCAAGCCGGGCCGCCGTTTTGTGGATGTGGAGCGCAACATCATCGTGCCCGATGTGCTGGTCACCGCCATCCACAAAGAAGGCATGACGCCGCGCTTTCGGGTACAGCTCAACCCCGAAGTGATGCCACGCTTGCGGGTGCACGATATTTACGCCAATGTGCTGCGCAACCACAAAGCCAGCTCCAGCCACGCCGGTTTGCAACAGCGCTTGCAAGAGGCGCGCTGGTTTATCAAAAACATCCAGCAGCGTTTTGACACCATCTTGCGCGTCAGCACTGCCGTGGTGGAGCGCCAGAAAAACTTCTTTACCCATGGCGAACTGGCCATGCGCCCGCTGGTGCTGCGCGAGATCGCCGAAGAGCTGGGTTTGCATGAGTCCACCATCAGCCGCGTGACCACCGCCAAGTACATGGCCACGCCCTATGGCACGTTTGAACTTAAATATTTTTTCGGCTCCGGGCTGGATACCGAATCCGGGGGCAGTGCCTCCAGCACGGCGGTGCGCGCCATCATCAAGCAATTTATCCAGGCTGAAAATCCCAAGAAACCGCTCAGTGACAACCAGTTGTCCGAGATGCTGAAAGAGCAAGGCATTGAATGCGCACGCCGCACGGTGGCCAAGTACCGCGAAGGCCTGAAGATCGCGCCGGCCAGCTTACGCAAAGCGCTGTGAGCGCGCCCCACCACGCACTCCACAACGCGCCCCGGCGCAGCACCACGGCATGAACCAGTTACAGATTTTTTTACCCTGCGCCGCTGGCGTGGAAGACTACTTGTGCGGCGAGGTGCAGACGATTACCGACTTACCCGCGCAGTCGATTCAGCGCTGGCGCGGCGGCGTGATGCTGCAAGGCTCGTGGCGCGCGGTGTTGTTGCTCAATCTGCATTGCCGCCTGGCGCAGCGGGTGATGGTGCAACTCTCGCACACCGACTACCGCAGCGAACAAGATTTGTACCGCGCCGCCGCCGCCGTGGCCTGGGAAATTTGGTTTACGCCCAAGCAAAGCATCAAAGTGGAAATGACGGCGCAGCACAGCCCGCTGACTTCGCTGAACTTTGCGGCCCTCAAAATCAAAGATGCGGTGTGCGACCGCTTTCGCGACAAAGCCCATGGCGTGCGCCCGGACGTGAACACCCGCTGGCCCGATGTGCGCATCTTCGCGCACCTGACAACCGACCAATGCGCGCTGTACATCGACACCTCGGGCGAAGCGCTGTTCAAACGTGGCTGGCGCGAAGACACGGGCGATGCGCCCCTCAAAGAAACCCTGGCTGCCGCCATGATTGCCGCCAGCGGCTGGGCCGATGGCGACGCAGATTTGCTGCCCCTGTACGACCCGTGTTGCGGCAGCGGCACGGTGGCGATTGAGGCGGCGCAAATCGCCTGCAATATTCCGCCGGGCCTGTTGCGCCAGTTTGCGTTTGAAAAATACCTGCCCTTTCAGGCCCATGTTTGGCAGGCCATCCGCGAGGAGGCCAAAGCCCGCATCATCCAACCAGAGCCCGGCGACGCGCCCCTAATTTACGGCAGCGATGTGTCGCACCGCATGGTCGATTTTGCAGAGCGCAATGCGCAGCGCGCCGGTGTGGCCGGGGTCATCAGCTTTCGCGGCGGCGATGCTTTGCAGCGTATGCCGCCCATCGAAGGTGGCGGCGTGATGCTGCTCAACCCGCCCTATGGCGAGCGGATTGAAGTGGGCGGCGTGGCCGGCGAAGGCGCGCGCTTTGGCGCCCGCGAAGTGGCGCAGACCGAAGAAGGTGGCGCATTTTTTAACCAACTGGCCAGCCACTGGAAAAAGCACTTCAGCGGCTGGAGCGCCTGGGTGCTGACGCCAGACCTGAAACTGCCTGGGAAGATGCGCCTGAAAGAATCGCGCCGCGTGCCGCTGTGGAACGGGCCTATTGAATGCCGATTGTTCAAGTTTGATTTGGTGGCCGGGCGTATGGATAAAAGCAAAGCGGGTACGGATGCGGAAACTAGCACCCGCCCCGCGAGCGCTTAGTTGAGCCAGCCAACCGCATCCGCAGATAACGCGCAGCGCCCGCTGTGGGTGCTGGATACCAACATCGTGCTCGATGTATTTCTCTTCGCCGACCCCGCCGCCCAGCCGCTGCGCGAGGCCCTGGCGCAAGCGCACATCCGCTGGATCAGCACCGCGCCCATGCGCGAGGAACTGGCCCGCGTGCTGGACTACCCGCATATCGCCAAGCGCATGGATTTTTACCAGCGCAGCTTTGAGGACTTGCTGCGCGACTTCGACACGCACAGCCACACAGTAGATGTGGCTCAGCGCGCCCCGCTGCGCTGCAAAGATCCGGACGACCAGCGCTTTATCGACCTGGCGCTGGCGCAACGGGCCGGTTTGCTGAGTAAAGACCACGCGGTGTTATGCATGGCCAAGCGTTTGCGGGCGCTTGGAGTGCCGTACGTGGGCGCCGTGTTTACCTGAATAAGCTATGCACCAGTGCAAACTGGTCATTGCGAGGCCGAAGGCCGTGGCAATCCATGGCTCCATGCCTGCATGGATCGCCGCATCGCTGCGCACTATGGCTTTGGCGAAAGCGCACTACCTGGGCTTGAAGCGGTGCGTGCTTTTGGCGCGCTGCCGACCGCCCCATCCGGTGGAATGCAAAACCCCACTTGCACTGTAAAAATAGAGGCGATTTTGTTGAGGGTTTCCACGGTGGGGTTGCCGGTGCCGCTTTCAATTTGCCGCAGCGCCTGGACGCTGATTCCGCGGTGCTTGGCAAACTCTGGCTGCGTGAGCTGGCTCATTTTTCGCATAGCGACCACCGCCTCTGCGATAGACAATTCGCCCTTGCGAATAGATGCGTAAAACTGGTCGCGACGCGCCATTTGCGTATCGGTCGATGGCTTGGCTTTGATTCGCTTATCCATGGTGTGGCACCTGTGCTGGGCTAGTGGGCAAGCGCGGTAGTCGCTCCAACTGCTGCCATTGCTTGTCGATGGACTTTTTGCACTGCGCAAGTACGTCTTCTTCCACGCCGCAATCCTTGGCTATTTTTTCCAGCTCATACGACCGGCCAAACTCATTGAGCGCGTGTTGAATCAGAGGGATTTCGTCGCCGGGCAGCTCGAGGTTTTCGATTATTTGCGTCCAGTCATCTTGACGCACGCCCTGCTTGTCGCGCCACAGACATGATCTGGCGACCACTTCGGGGTCTTTGAACATGGGCGCAAAGTCAAACAAGGGCGTTAAAGCGATACGGCCATCCACCGTCCTTTGGATAGCGGTATTGCGCGCGTGGTTGTCGGTATTGCGCATGGCAAGGTTTAAAACATCGCGCTTGATGAATTCGATGGTTTGCGACAAAGGGTCATCGACTACATCGCGGATGCCGGCCAGCAGCGTTTGCTGTGTGTGGCTGTGCCCAAATCCGCGCTGGCCCACGATGCTGGCCACGCTTTCTTGGTGCAGCCGATGGAGTATTCCGTGCTGGCGCACCCGGTCAAAACGGTGCACAAAAAGCATTTCACCCACTAGCTTGTGGTCATTCCTGCAATGGAGCCCGCAGGCCGCTGCCAAGCGCAGGTAGGCGGCCTCGTTGCGCAGCACGGCGCGGTCATCTTCATGGCGGCCTCGGGGGAGCTTTACCAGCCAATGTTCGTGCGCCATGCTGTCGTCAAGTGCCAGGTCTGCGAACCATCGACCATCGGCGTTGGTGGTCAGCAAAAATTTGGGGGCCACGCCTTGCACGCCGGTAGTCCCGGCTGCCAGCATGGAGTGCAGGGTAATGTGTTCAAGAAACTCTTCGCTTCGGTCGGCGATGTCTTGCAAGGCAAATCCTGTTTCCGCTACATCGGACGGGTCCTTTGCTGCTTCGTCTTTGTAAAAGTACACCGCCGAGCTAATCCGCAGGTTCCCGACAGGATTGAAAGCGCCCGCCATCAGCAGCGGCGCAATCACATCGTCATCCGCATCGGCCAACTGGAGCTTGGACAGCAAATAAGCCCGGCCCCTGCCCTGCGGCACCAGGTCATAAAGAAAGGGCGCCGGGCGACGATCAGGCTCTGGGCCCGTCAAGCCCTCCACCATGGGCTCGGCGGCGATAGCCACCGGAAGCCGCAGCGAGACCGGCAAGCCGACTCCACCAAACACATAGGAGTCCAGGTAGTTCACGCGAATGCGATTACTGGAAAACGCGGTCAATTCCGCAGCGGCATGCCACTCGCCCGCGTAGTGCAGCTCAATAAAGGTTTTTTGGGGGAATTCCATTATTTATCTATTTCGATGCATATATAGATCATCTTAAATGATAAATAAGTTTATTTAAATAGATAAATTACTGCGCAACTTAAAGATGTCAGCGCCGCAGATCTGCTATGGCCGGCGCATTGCATCACTGGGCGGCGCACTAGCTTGCAAGTTAAAAAGGGCAGGTCAATGGCTAGGAAAAGTCAGGATCAGCATTTTTCTTGCCTGGAAATGGCTGCGCCAGCGCATTTCGGCGTGGGGGACTGCTCCATTCCCGCTTGCGTTTTAACTGGCCACGGCCTGGCCCTTCGCCTGCTGCCACGGCGGCACGTTCGGCGATCAGCATCAATGATTCCGCGTTATCCACCAGGCCACGTTTCTCCATTTCCAAGAGAAATGGGCGCGTCGTCAGGAAATAGGTCATGCCGCTCAAGTCTGCGGTTTTCATCAAGCGATCGTCTTCGGAGACGAGCAGCGCGTATTCATTCCCATCGGTCGCCTCGTCGAGGCGCGCAATTAAGCGGCGGATGGATTCGTCGCCTGGGTCAACATTGAGTTGTGCAAGCTTGTCTGCTATGGCGGGAACACCGGTCAGGGCCAGTGTGATCCCTTTTCCAAGATGGCCCTCGATGAATGCAAGTGCGATGGTGTTGCCAAGAAATTGCTGCCCATTTTTTATCTCCTGAACCACCATATCGGAGACCTGCACCGGCACACCGCAGCGAAGTAGCAGGTCTATCCTGCCGGAGTAAGCAAGCGTTTTTAAGGGGCCTGCATCGACGATAACAATGCTGCAAACCGTCACGCGCCAGCCCGGTCTAGCATTTGGCCAAAGCGCTTTTGCATGTCTTCATTTTCTTGCAAAGACACCCGGGGCAGCGGAAACCCGGCCTGAATCGTAAAGGCATTGAGCTCGTTGACATTTTCCAAATGCAGTTGCTTGATTGCCTTTTTGGCCGCCATCTGCCCCAAGGCATATTTGAGCAAGATTTCATAATTCCCGGACAGCGGCGTGCTCTCGTTATTTACAAAACCGTCTAGTAAATTGCGAATGATGGAATTCAAAGACGTGCCCGACTTGGCAGCCATCACCTTGGCCGCGGTCAGCAACTCATCCGGAATGGCGACCGTGAAGTTCGTATTCGACATGCGGGGCTCCTTTGACTATACGGAAACCCGTATATTACATGTGTCTGTATTATGGTGAAACCCGTTTTTTGAGTTGCTTTAAGCAAGTGGCTACGCGGCTACGCGTCGGGATCGCTTTTGATTGCCGCAGTAATCGCTTTGTCTTCGTCTTGGGTCGGCATGCGAATGGCGAGGCCTTGCCGGGTACGCGCCGTGCCACGCACAATGTGCTTTACGTCAGCCTCTGGGTGTTCTGGCGTTAGCTTCACATCGGCGACGTCGGACTGCAGTCGCGCCAAATCGGTTTTGGATTTCATCGTAATAGGTTTGCGACTCGCGCTTGCTTGCTTTTCGGAACGAGATGATGCGGATTTCATTTTCACTCTCTGTATGTACGACTGAAACAGGTATGCCAGCGAGCAAGCCAAGGGTTACAAAGCGTTGTTCGCCTAGGAAGAGCGGTCATCTTCAAAGGTAAACGTATCGTGAGATCAAATTGACTTTCCCGGCCCGTGCGCAAAGTCCCCGCCTTGCGGCTATAGCGTCCCCCGACCCCGTATCTCCCCCACCAACTTCGGGCTGGCAATGTCCTCCAGCACCCGGAACGCGCCCGCCAGTTGGTCTACCAGCAAGTCGCTGGCCCCGTGTGCCGCGAACGTGGTTTTCCATTGCCGCACTTCGCCCCACACGCGTCGGATGATTTCCAGCGCCCGTGCGCGCGACGGCGTGAACGCCGCGAAGCGGCTGAGCGCGTTGTCCAGGGTGGCGAGCTTGCCTTGGTCGCCCACCTCCAGATGAAGCATGCGCTCGTGGGCCACGCCGGGGCGGGGCACCACGTCGTAGAGCGGGCTTGGTTGCCAGCCGCCGAGCTGTGAGGGGGCTTCGCTCAGGCGCGGGTCGCGCACAAAGGCGTGGTTGCGCAGGTGGTCATCGTCGTTGCTGACGAAGATGTTGAACACCAGGCGGGCCAGGCAGCCAGGCAAATACCGCCAGTTCATCTTGGGTGGCGGCCATCAGAAATCCAGCTTGTTGAGTTCGGCCTGGCTCAAGGCGCGCACCCGCTGTGTGCGCTCACGGGCGGCGAGCGCGGTGAGCGAGGGGTCTGTTTCTTGCAGCAGGTTCAGCAGAGGCAGCCCAGGCGCGATGGCCTCTAGGTAGCGCAGGATTTGCGCCAGCGTGCGGCCAGGGTCGCCTTGCTCAATGAGGATGGCGGTGGATCGCGATAGGCCCGCCCGCGCAGCGGCATCGGCCTGGCGCCACTGGCGGGCCATGCGCAGGCGTGCCACCTTTTCGCCCAAGGCTCGGGATTCCTGCAGGCGGGCAGGGGTCAATAGTGGCGTTTCGTTTCTTTTCACGCTTTAATGTCTGCAATTGCAGACTTTAACGATTATTTGACTGTTATTACAGACATTTTAGATGTGCAAGCGTCTGACTGCAAGTCTTTGGCAAGTTCTGATTTTTTTCTTTGGGTTGAACCCTCGCGTTGGAAATGCTGGCGAATACGCGCCTAGTCTTGTGGCTCAGCCATCGAGTCGGCGTAGAGGTTTGATTTGATGGCCCAGGTTGGCCACGCACTTGGCGATGTGGGTGTGGCTGGGTTGACTGTCGCCGCTGATGGCGATGAATTGGACATTGCGCGCACAGGCTTGCTCAATGGCGCGGCTGGAGATCAGGCCCTGGCTGTAGGCCAGCAAGACGATCTTGAGCATCACGCGAGGGTCGTACGCACTGGCTCCGACTTCATCGTTCTTGAACCGGGCATCTAAGGGTTTGAGATCGAGTTCGTGATCGACCAGCTAGTTCAGTGCGAAGGCGAAAGTGCCGGGGACAATTTGCTCAGACAAGACCACGGGTAGCAGCAGGCTGTTGAGGTCTTGGGGTTTGTAGCGGGCCATTTGTTTTCCAAGTGAGGGGACTTGCAATACAACGTTATGACCGTTCGAAGTGATGACTGCGTTATCGTTAGAAAAGGACTTTTTTTACAGCCTCAACGTTCGAGCTAAGCGGGCGACGACGGCAGGACGCCAGGCCCGGGCTGGCGAAAATGTACCGCGTACCGCCAGACCGGGCCTGGTGGCCTGCCGTTGGCGCTCCGCTTGAGCGAGGGGTTAGACCTCGCCGTCACCAAAATTTGCCTTTCCCTTTTCCGAGTAGTCCGCCAACTTTCGGACTCTGCGATATAGCGATAAGAGAATCTTCAACGAAACATATGGATGCCCAGTCTTTTCGTTGATTTTCTTCAAGTTGTCAAAGCCCAGAATCCTTGCCATTTGATTCAGCGAGGATTCAATGTAATTCAGTTCCTCTTGCTTAAACTGAAGCTCTTTGCGCTTTACGTCAAGGCGAAGAAGCTTCCTTTCCATGAGCCCCTTAACGACCTTGTCGTAGATTCCGTGAGTGTGGTCAATTGAGTTTGCGACACTCTTGACGAGGCGTTCTACAGAGATGGCCGCTGCGACAACTAGCGCGAGTTCAAACCATCCAGGCGAGCCCTTGTGCATTGAAACGATTTGTGGCCGTGCCTTTGCCGGAGTGACGAACTTGAGTTGGTTGTAGAAGTTTACGGCGCTATATCCACCGCGCCACGGGAAAGCTCTGAACGAGTGATTGATTCGCTCCAGGTCTTGCTCGTCATGCTCAGGCGAAAGGGATTGAACCAGGAAGTAGACCTGTTCGTAGGCGCGTGGAAAGACGTAGAGATCCTCGAAGGACCAGTTGCCATTGATTGCGATCCTGTACGTGTCCGGGTTGCTCTTCTTCTTCGGCATGCAGACTCCTAAGCGTGTGTTTGCGAGGTCTAACGTAATCTAGATCGTAAAACCCGGTTGATACATCCAGACCGGGTGGATAAATCGGGCTGATGTAAATACTATTTAGGCAAGTATATGTTTTTTAGCAAGATTTAAATGCCGCAAAAATGAAGGGCTGTTCAAGTCAGGATGACTTCAAATGCTGCGTTTCATAGGCGCACCCATCGACGCCAAGTTGCCGCCAATGCGTCACGCCAGAATGGATCGCCACGTCGCTTCGCGCCTCGCGATGACGCAGATTTGGAATACTGTTTTTGCGTTAAAAGCGCAGTTTTTCGTCAAGCGCCAATGCCAGTGCCGTTCAGCGCTTCAGCCCCAAGCAATAAGCCACCACAGCATTCGCATGCCCATGCCCCATTCCATGCTCGGCCTTCAGCCAATTCACAATTTCCATGTGCTTGGCGCCGCTGCGCGTCTCCACCAGCGCAAACCAGTGGGCCATGGGCTGGCCGTATTTCTTTTCGATGGACGGGAAGTAAGAAGCAGGCCCTTGGACCTTGGGTACGTTTGCCATGGTGCGCCTTAGCCGGGGATATTGGGCTCCACCAGGGTGGCTAGTTGCGCCAGCGATTCTTGCCAACCCAGATAGCACATTTCCAGCGGAATGGCCTCGGGGATGCCGCTTTGGGTGATGTTGATTTCTGTGCCGCAGATGACGCCTTGCAGCGTAACCAGCACTTCCAGCGTGCCGGGTAAATTCGGGTCTTCAAAGCGGTCGGTGTAGCGAAGGCGTTCGCCGGGCACCAGTTCCAGGTATTCGCCCCCAAAAGAATGCGCGCCGCCGGTGCTGAAGTTGTGAAAGGACATGCCAAAGCTGCCGCCCACG
Organism: uncultured beta proteobacterium; assembly: GCA_903951445.1. Taxonomy (GTDB): domain Bacteria; phylum Pseudomonadota; class Gammaproteobacteria; order Burkholderiales; family Burkholderiaceae_C; genus Allorhodoferax. The sequence goes on along the minus strand of CAJBBZ010000253.1, from coordinate 3,999 downwards.
CGCGCATCCATGTGGTGCACGGTGCAGCTAAAGCCATAGGGCGGTATCCATTTGGCCATGGCCGTGGGCTCGATAAAAGCGCGATACACCTTGTCGGGTGTGGCGCGCAGAACGCGGTGCAAATGAACGCTGCGGTCTGTCATGCTGCCCTCGGGGTTTAGAACGGAATATCGTCGTCCATGTCATCAAAGCCGCTGGCCGGGCGCGCGGCGGGCGCGGTGCGGGCCGGGGCGGGGGCGGGGGGGCGTGCAGCCGGTGCAGCACGGCGTTGGCTGCCGTCATCGCCTTCGCCGGGGCCACCCATGCCTTCGCGGCCACCGAGCAGTTGCAGTTCGGTGGCGATGATGTCCACGGTGTTTTTCTCGACTCCGGCCTGGTCGGTGTATTTGCCGTATTTCAAGCGGCCTTCGATGTAGGCGGGGCGGCCTTTTTTGAGGTATTCCCCGGCGATTTCCGCCAGGCGGTCGTAAAAAGTGACGCGGTGCCACTGGGTGTCTTCTATCGACTCGCCAGTGTTTTTGTCTTTGCGGCGGCTGCTGGTGGCGATGCTGACATTGGCCACGGCCTGGCCGGAGGGTAGGTAACGGATTTCGGGGTCGCGGCCGCAGTTGCCGACGAGGATGACTTTATTGACGGATGCCATGGGTTTTCTCCAAGATAGTCAGCCATTATCCCGCCTTTGAAAAGCGCTGGCGATGCGGGAAAGTGCCTAGGCCGCTAGCGGGCACCCCAAGGGCGAAGCCGGGGCTGCGGCGCCCGCAAACCCGCGCTTGGCGATAATGCGCGGTTTGGCTTGGCGCACGCGTTTTGAACACTCCACACACTCCGATCAACTTGGCTGCCGAACTGGGCGAGGAGGCCGGCACCTATCTGGGGCGCAGTTTGCGCCAGCCCAGCATCAGCATTCGGGGGGCGCGTACCCACAACCTCAAGAACATCGATCTGGACATTCCGCGCAACCAGTTGGTGGTAATTACCGGCTTGTCCGGCTCGGGCAAATCCAGCCTGGCCTTTGACACGCTCTACGCCGAAGGCCAGCGCCGCTATGTGGAAAGCCTGTCCACCTACGCGCGGCAGTTTTTGCAGCTGATGGACAAGCCCGATGTGGACATGATCGAGGGCCTCTCGCCCGCCATCTCCATCGAGCAAAAAGCCACCAGCCACAACCCGCGCTCTACCGTGGGTACGGTCACCGAAATCCACGACTACCTGCGCCTCCTGTTTGCCCGCGCCGGTACGCCCTACTGCCCCGACCACGGCCAGCCCCTGCAAGCACAAACCGTCAGTCAAATGGTTGATGCGGTGCTGGCGTTGCCGCAGGACACGCGGCTGATGATTGTGGCGCCCGTAGCGCGGGAGAAGAAAGGCGAGTTTTTAGATGTGTTTGCGCACATGCAGGCGCAAGGCTATGTGCGCTTTCGCATCAACGGCGTGGTCTATGAAGCGCAAGACTTGCCACTGCTAAAGAAAAACGAAAAACACGATGTCGATGTGGTGGTGGACCGGCTGAAAGTGCGCCCCGAGTTGCAACAACGCCTGGCCGAAAGCTTTGAAGCCGCGCTGCGCCTGGCCGCGGGCCGCGCGATTGCGCTGGAGATGGACAGCAGCGCCGCAGACGGCAGCTTGGTGGAGCACCGCTTTAACGCCAAATTTGCCTGCCCGCAGTGCAGCTATAGCATCAGCGAGCTAGAGCCGCGTTTGTTTTCTTTCAACTCACCCGTGGGCGCCTGCACCGCGTGCGACGGGCTGGGGCAGCAAGATATTTTTGATGTAGCGCGGGTCGTGGCCTTCCCCTCGCTCAGCCTGGCCAGCGGCGCCATCAAAGGCTGGGACAGGCGCAACGGTTATTACTTTGCCATGCTGGAGAGCCTGGCCAAGCATTACAAATTTGACGTAGAAGCGCCTTTTGAAGACCTGCCCGCGCAGGTGCAAGACGCGGTGCTGCATGGCTCGGGCGAGGAGGAGATCAAGTTCAGCTATGTGATCGAGTCCGGCAATTCGCAAGGCCGCAAGGTGACTAAAAAGCACCCGTTTGAAGGCGTGTTGCCCAATTTGCAGCGACGCTACCGCGAGACCGAATCGAGCCTGGTGCGCGAAGACCTGGCCCGCTTGCGCAGCACGCACCCATGCAGCGAATGCAATGGCACACGCTTGCGCGCCGAGGCGCGTCATGTGAAGGTGGGCGAAGGCAGCCAGGCGCGGGCGATTTTTGAGATCAGCCAAAGCACTTTGCTAGAAGCGCAAAGCTATTTTGAGAGCCTGCAACTGCGCGGCTCCAAAGGCGAGATTGCCGCCAAGGTAGTGCGTGAAATCGGTCTACGCCTGAAGTTTTTAAACGACGTGGGCCTGAGTTACTTAAGCCTCTCGCGCAGCGCCGAGACGCTGAGCGGCGGCGAGTCGCAACGCATACGGCTGGCCAGCCAGATCGGCTCGGGCCTGACCGGCGTGATGTATGTGCTGGACGAACCCAGCATCGGCCTGCACCAGCGCGACAACGACCGCCTGATCAGCACCTTGCGGCATTTGCGCGACATCGGCAACAGCGTGCTGGTGGTGGAGCATGACGAAGACATGATGCGCGCCGCCGACTACGTGATCGACATGGGCCCGGGCGCGGGTTTACACGGCGGGCAGGTAACGGCGCAAGGCAGCTTTGCGCAGGTGCGCGACAACCCTAACTCGCTCACGGGCAAATACCTGTCGGGCGCGCTGCAAATTGCCGTACCCGCGCAACGGCGTGCGTGGTTACCGACGGTAGAGAGCGTCGCTTACCAAGCCAAAAATCCGTCGCGCTTTGCGCCCAGCCCTGCGGCCGAGCGGCGCGCCGAGCGCGAAGCGCGCCACCGCGCCACCTTGGGCGAATGGCAATCGCTGCGCGTACTGGGCGCGCGTGGCAATAATTTACAAAACGTGAGCGTGGCCTTTCCGGTGGGCTTACTGACCTGCGTGACCGGCGTTTCGGGCTCGGGTAAGTCAACGCTGGTAAACGACACTTTGTACGCCGCTGCCGCGCGCACCATCCACCGCGCGCACGAAGAACCGGCGCCGCATGACAGCATCGAAGGCATTGAGTATTTCGACAAGGTTATCAACGTAGACCAGTCGCCCATTGGGCGCACGCCACGCAGCAATCCTGCCACCTACACCGGCTTGTTCACCCCCATCCGCGAGCTGATGGCCGAAGTGCCGATGGCACGCGAACGCGGCTATGGCGCCGGGCGCTTTAGCTTTAACGTGCCCGCAGGCAGCGGCGGCGGGCGCTGCGAAGCCTGCCAGGGCGACGGCATGGTGAAAGTGGAAATGCATTTCTTGCCCGATGTGTACGTGCCCTGCGACGTCTGCGCCGGCCAGCGCTACAACCGCGAGACGCTAGAGGTGTTGTACAAGGGCAAAAACATTGCCCATATCCTGGGCCTGACGGTAGAAGCGGCGCTGGACTTTTTTCAGGCCGTGCCGACGTTGGCGCGCAAACTGCAAACCTTGATGGACGTGGGCCTGAGCTACATCCGCCTGGGCCAATCGGCCACCACGCTCTCGGGCGGCGAAGCGCAGCGGGTGAAGCTGGCGCTTGAATTGTCCAAACGCGACACGGGGCGCACGCTCTACATCCTGGACGAACCCACTACCGGCTTGCACTTTGCCGACATTGCGCTTTTGCTCAAAGTGCTACACCAGTTGCGCGATGCGGGAAACACGATTGTGGTGATCGAGCACAACCTGGACGTCATCAAAACCGCCGATTGGGTGATCGACATGGGACCGGAGGGGGGGTCCGGTGGCGGCACCCTGGTGGCTGCGGGGACGCCGGAGGATATTGCGGGTACTCCTGGGAGTTTTACGGGTACGTACCTGCAACGGGTGTTGGCGCGGCGCAACTAAGGCTTTTAGCTTGCAGCGGGCTTTTTTGCTTGCTGCTGGGCTTGCGCCTGCCGCGGGCCTTACTTTTCTTTGCTTCGCCAAAGAAAAGATAAGCAAAAGAAAGGCGAGCCAAAGGCCGTG
>CAJBBZ010000252.1 GCA_903951445.1 uncultured beta proteobacterium | reverse complement strand
CATCCAGTCCACCGCAAACCCAAAATCAAATTTATCAGCCACCATGGTTTTGCCACGGTTATCCATTTGCCAGCTTTGGGCGGCGCCTTTGCCGATCACATCGAGCACCTGCTCCATATCCAAACCGGCTTTTTGCCCGAAGGCAACCGCTTCGCTCAGGCCTTGCACCAGACCGGCAATCGCAATCTGATTGACCATCTTGGCCAACTGCCCAGCGCCGCTCTCGCCTAGCAGGGTAAAGGCGCGGGAGAAGGCCATGGCAGCCGCCTGCGCTGCATCAAAAGCCGCCGCCTGGCCGCCACACATGACCGTGAGCATGCCGTTTTGCGCACCGGCCTGGCCGCCCGAGACCGGCGCATCCACAAAATGCAGGCCCAGCGCCCGCGCCTGGGCATCGAGTTCGCGTGCCACTTTGGCCGAGGCCGTGGTGTGGTCCACCAGCACAGCGCCAGCCCGCATACCGGCAAATGCTCCATCGCTGCCCAGTACTACGCTGCGTAGGTCATCGTCGTTACCCACACAGCAAAACACGATGTCAGCGCCATTGGCCGCTTCACGCGGGCTTGGCGCACTGGCATGCGCGCCTAAGGTGCTGGCATGACCCGCAAACTCTTGCACCCAGCTTTGTGCCTTCGCCGGGGAACGGTTGTAGACCGTGACTTGGTGCCCTGCCAGTGCCAGGTGACCGGCCATGGGGTAACCCATTACGCCCAGTCCTAAAAATGCCACTCGCTGTGCGGCTGCCGGGGCATAGGTTTTGGGGTTTACGGAGGCGGGCTGGCTCATACTTCATCCTTATAAAGCGGGTTTAACAGAGCCCGCACTTTAGACGATTATGAGATTTTCGGTCCCGTTGCTCAGGCTGGCCACGCCCTCTTCGTTGCCGCGCAGCTTGATATCCAGGCGCAAGTCATTGGCCGAATCGGCGTATCGAATCGCGTCGTCGTAGCTGATCAGGCTGTTTTGGTGCAGCGCATACAGCGCTTGGTCAAAGGTTTGCATGCCCTGGCCTTGGCTTTTTTTCATGGTTTCTTTGATCTCGGCGACTTCGCCTTTTTTGATCAGGCCCGCCACCATGGGGGAGTTCAGCATAATTTCGATCGCCGCCACGCGCCCCTTGCCGCTGGCGCGTGGCAGCAAGCGTTGTGAAATGATGGCGCTCAAGTTAAGGGACAAATCCTGCAAGAGCTGCGACCTGCGCGTGTCTGGGAAAAAATTGATGATTCGGTCTAGCGCCTGGTTGGCATTATTGGCGTGCATGGTAGCGATACAAAAGTGGCCAGTCTCGGCAAAGTCGATGATCAACTCGACGGCTTCGCGATCCCGCAATTCGCCAAACATGATCACGTCGGGTGCCTGGCGCAAGGCATTGCGCAAAGCGCTTTCCCAGCTTTCGGTATCTAGGCCGACTTCGCGCTGGGTGACGATGCAGTTTTTATGGGGATGCACAAATTCCACCGGGTCTTCTACCGTCACGATATGACCGTAAGAATTGGCATTGCGCCAGTCCAACATCGCCGCCAACGTGGTGGACTTGCCCGAGCCCGTACCGCCTACCATGATGCACAGGCCGCGCTTGTTCATGGCCACGTGTTTGAGCACCTGGGGCAAGTTCATCTCATCGACGCTGGGCGGCTTAAAAGGAATGGCGCGCAGCACCATCCCCACCTTGCCCAATTGCACAAAGGCATTGACGCGAAAGCGGCCTATGCCCTGCGGTGCGATGGCAAAGTTGCATTCTTTATGGCGTTCAAAATCGGCAAACTGGCGGTCTGTCATGAGGGCGCGGGCCAGCATGGCGGTGTGTTCGGGCAGCAGGGATTGCGGTGAGGCTTTGGTCAGGATACCGTCGATTTTGAAAGCCGGTGGAAAGTCTGCGGTAATGAACAAGTCGCTCGCTTTATGGGTGGACATGAGCTTGAGCATTTCTGAAAATAATTGAGATGCTTGTTCGCGGTTCATGGTTCGGTTCCTTTTACATCTGTCGTAAATACCTTACGCATTGCGTGTCTAGCCATTGAATGATTCAGGCGTTTTCGCCTTGCTGCGTGCCTCGTCCCGGCTGATGCGGTTGGACTTGACCAGGGCCATCAAGTTCTGGTCCAGGGTTTGCATGCCTACGCCATTGCCCATTTGGATGGCGGAATACATTTGCGCCACTTTGCCTTCGCGGATGAGGTTGCGGATGCTGTTGCTGCCCAGCATGATTTCATGCGCCGCTACGCGCCCGTCGTTGGTCACGTTTTTGCACAAAGTTTGCGAGATCACTGCTTGCAGCGACTCGGACAACATGGCGCGCACCATTTCTTTTTCGTCGCCGGGGAAAACATCAATAATCCGGTCGATGGTCTTGGCCGCGCTGGAGGTGTGTAAAGTGCCAAACACCAGGTGCCCGGTTTCAGCGGCGGATAGGGCCAGGCGAATCGTCTCTAGATCGCGCAACTCGCCCACCAAAATCGCGTCCGGGTCTTCGCGCAAAGCCGAACGCAGCGCTTCTGAAAATCCATGGGTGTGAGGCCCCACCTCGCGCTGGTTGATCAGGCAATTACGCGAGATATGGACAAACTCGATCGGGTCTTCAATCGTCAGAATATGTCCGTGCTCGTTTTCGTTCAGGTGGTTCACCATACCGGCCAAGGTGGTGGATTTACCCGAGCCTGTAGGGCCGGTCACTAGCACCAAGCCGCGCGGTTTGAGTGCGATATCGGCAAATATGGCGGGGGCGTTGAGCTGTTCTAGGCTTAGTATTTTGCTGGGAATCGTCCTAAACACCGCGCCTGCGCCGCGCAACTGGTTAAAGGCATTCACTCGAAACCGCGAAAGGCCTTCTATCTCAAATGAAAAATCAGCCTCCAGCATTTCTTCAAAGCGCTTGCGCTGGCCGTCGCTCATGATGTCGTAAATCATCGCCAGCACTTCTTTGTGCTCAAGATCCGGTAGATTGAGGCGCCGCACATCGCCATGAACCCTTAACATGGGCGGTAAGCCGGCCGATAGATGCAAGTCCGAGGCCTTGTTTTTGACGCTAAAAGCCAGTAGCTGCGATATATCCATGGTGCTAATTTCCTATCCCAAGTTATTTTTGCTAAGGAAGGTCTGCATAAGTCCGTCATCGCGAGGAGCGCAGCGACGCGGCGATCCGTAAGTGCAAGCTTGTCAAGCAAAAATGGATTGCTTCGCTACGCTCGCAATGACGGGTTTGAACTTATGTAGAGGCTCCCTAACAAATAAAATAATTATTTCAAATACTATATTCTAATTATGTTAGAAATAAAAACTAATTTGCAAGCAATTTCGCTGCGCATCGAGAAAGCTTGCGCGGCGGCGGGTCGGGCGCCAAACGCGGTGCGGCTGCTGGCGGTTTCTAAAACCTTTCCCGCGCAAGCGGTCGCCCAGGCCCATACGGCAGGTCAGATCGACTTCGGCGAGAACTACATCCAAGAGGGCGTGGAAAAAATCCAGGCCCTGGCGCATTTACCCCTGGTATGGCACTGCATTGGCCCGATCCAAAGCAATAAAACCCGTCTGGTGGCCGAGCATTTCGATTGGGTGCATTCGGTGGACCGGCTCAAAATTGCGCAAAGGCTGGCCGAACAAAGGCCGGCGGCGCTAGGGCCGCTGCAAGTTTGTATCCAAGTCAATGTCGATGGCGGGCCGACCAAGGCGGGTGTGCCGCCCGAACAAGCTGCTGAGCTGGCCCGCCAGATCGCCACGCTGCCGGGCTTGCGCCTGCGCGGGATCATGAGCATCCCTGAACCTGCGCCTGACTTTGCCAGCGCCCTGGCAGTCCATCAGCGCAGCCTGGCGCTGTACGAATCCCTCAAAGCCCAAGGCTTTGACTTGGACACCTTGTCTTTGGGTATGAGCGCGGACCTAGAAGCCGCTATCCAAGCGGGCAGTACGATGGTGCGAGTCGGCTCGGCGATATTTGGAACGCGCAGCGCACAGGCATAAAAAAAGCCCTTGCTAAAAAGCAAGGGCTTACATTCAAGGCCTGTGATGGGCCGGCGCGTTTGCGCCGGCTGTGATCTTAGAACTTGGTGCCTATCGTAATTCCATAAGAAGCGGGGTCCAGCGTGATGTCCAGCGTTTGACCGGTTGAAAAAGTATTGCGGGTTTTTAGCATCGTCTTGCTGTAGAACACATCAACGAATAACTTGTCGTTGATGGCGTAGGTTAGCCCGATTTGCGGCGTTATGGTGAATTTCGAATCGACTTTGATGGTTGTCGTTGGTCCGCCGGGATTGGTCATGGCCGTCAGTGCCGCGCCGCCTTTTTCATTAAAGAAATAAGCGTAGGTGCCACCGATTCCAACATAGGGGCGGAACTGGCTGTCCGCTTCCATAAACCGGTATTGGAAAAACACCGTCAAAGGCAAGGCCTGTACTTCCCCGATTTGCCCAGCCCCGGCCAATGCGCCCGCGCCGATTAATTTGTGGGTGAAAGGTAAGGCCAGCGGCACGTCCACAGAAAAATTATCGGTGTACATGTAGGTGACGCCACCGCTGACCTGGCTGGCCGAACTGACGTCCGACTTGGTGCCTGCAAAGCTGGGCGCCGTCATATCGCCGCTGCTGACTTGCGGCGCAATCGTGGTTGCGCCGACGCGGCCCAGCCAAGTGCCGGCCGATTGGGCACTAGCCATGGAAGCAGCGAGTGCGAGCGCTGAAAACGTGAGAAATGCGATTGATTTTTTCATGGGTAATTCTCCAGACATGCGCACGATTAAAGCCAACCAGCCAAGACCAACTCTTTGTTGACAAATTGCGCGAGCAATTTGTGACCATAAGGAGTGGGGTGTACGTCGTCTGCGAATAAATAATGTGAGATGTCTCCTGCTACGACATTCGTCAGGTTACAGCTAGCGGCGCTGGTGGTACAAGCTTCCGTTGTCACATTGGTCAATCCGAATTGGGTGGGATTAAGAAACTGCTTTTGATTCTCTGCAAAAACATCCAATAACAGCACACCTTGTTGGCCCGCCAGTTCGGCTTTTAAGCGATTGTTGAAGGCTTGGACCATCGCAAGTATTAAGGGCTGCTGTTGCGGACCCGCACCCACGCCATAAGGGGTTTGGCTGGCATCCGGAATATTCATCACAACTACTTTTTTAGCACCGCTGGCAATGACGAGTTTGACCGCATCGGCGAGATCTTTGCCAGCAGTAGACATGTTGTTTACCGCAGCATAAGCACCAGCACCAGCGGCATAGGCGGCACCTGCTGCAGCGCTGGCTGCAGTGGCCTCCTCCATGGTCTTTCCAGCCTCCCTGGCAGTGAAAAAGGCCGCCGTGCCAGCTGCTGTGGCACCTGTCTCAAGAATCTTGGCCTGAGCAAACAGGTCATTGGCGCCACCCTGCACGGTTACCAATTCGGTTCCCTTGAATTTGCTATTTGGGGCAAGTGCTAAAAATTTTTCAATTTGAACGGTGACGGGTTCCGTTGCGGCCCCGGCGGCATGGTTCGTCCCGTCTGCATCTTTAACTCTGGAGCCTCCCTGGGCATAGTTGGTGCACCCTGTTACGTCAGTTACCGTCCCAGTCCCCCCCAGTTGGGATCTTGCGGCACAGGATGGTTTGCCGACGATGGCAGCTGCAAGCAATTGAGGCCAAACGTAGCTTGGGGCCGGGTCAGAGCCAATCGGAGTAGAAATTCCGTTAACTAGCCACATGCTCCCATATGTCCCCGCATCGCTCAGGCTATCGCCAAAAGACACCACGCTGGAATACGTCACTTTGGCGGCTTGCTCTGATCCGCCGCCGCAGGCTGCAAGCAGCAAGGCCGTGATGGAACCGAGCGCCAATTGCTTTACAAATCGCATACTGAATGTCTCCTTGGCTGTTTAGGGCGATGTAATTTGATAAAAACAACAAAATTGTTAAAAACATCAAATTCGCGGCGTAATCTAACCCCGCCAGGGCGATTTGGTAATTCGGGTATACCCTTCTAACCGGGGGATGAATGTAGTGAGAACTAGATCTCTAGCTAGTTTGGGAACGAAGCCAAATACCTTGGAATTCCCGGGCTGCCCCGTTTGGTGCCGCTGCCGTTCGCGTTAGCGTTTATGCAATTTACGCGCGGTAGCGCAGCTTCATCAGCAATATCGCCAGCGCCAGTGACAGCGTGATGCTGTTGGCGATGATGACCGGCCAGGCTGTTAGCAGCCAGCCGTAGACCACCCAGTGCGCGATGCCGATGGTCAGCACGGTGTACATGCCCAGCGAGATGCCGCTCACATCCTTGGTGCGGAAGGTGTGCCAAACCTGAGGCAGGAAGGCGACCGTGGTCAGGGTGGCGCCTACGGTGCCTATGGTGTCGGTAAGGTTCATAAATGTATTTATTTGTCCTGGGCGGCCCAGTCCACCAGCGCGTCAAGGACGGGGCGCGCGGCTGCCGCATTGGCATGGTTGATCAAGGCGACTACGGCATAGCGTTTGCCGCTGGCGGCATCGACATAGCCTGCGATGGCGTTCACGCCTTGGATGCTGCCGGTCTTGAGGTGGGCGCTGCCTGCCGCGCGGGCCTTGGAGCGTAAAAGTGTGCCGTCGATACCGCTAATCGGCAGGGATGCCATCAATTCGGGCATCAAAGGTGAGCGGTAGGCGTGTTGCAGTAGCAGGCCCAAGGCGCGGGCACTCACGCGTTCGCTGCGTGATAGGCCGGCACCGTTGTCCACCAGCGGCGCGTCCTCCGTGCCTATGCGCGCCTCCCACCATTTTTGCAGCACGGCGCGCGATTGTTCGGCTCGCGCCGTGCCGCTGCCGCCCTCGCGCCCCAGGGTTAAAAACACTTGCTGGGCCATGACGTTGTTGCTGTATTTGTTGATTTCGCGCACCACCTCGGCCAGCGGCGGCGAGCGCCACTCCAGCAGCGGCTTGGCTTCCAAGAGTTTGGCGGGCACCGTGCCCCAGCGCGCGCTACCGTCCAGGCCCGCGCCCATGCTGCGCCACAGGCCTTGCACCGAGCGTGGCGCATAACTCGCTGGATCGGCATAGGCAATCGGCCAGATTTTCTCGCCGCAACTGGCGGGCAGGGCGCCGCCAAAGCGGATGCGCAGGGGGTCGGAAAAATCTGCCTTGAGCGCCGCGCGGTAGTCGTTGCAGGCGCCGTTGCCCAGCGGCACGCTGTCCTGGGTTTGCACGCCCCATAAAGGCGGGTCGTACTGCACCCGCGCCACACGCCCGCCGGGCTCGGGTGTGAAGGTCATGACGATAGATTTGTAATTGATGAGCAGCGCCTCGGGCCGCGCGTTGTAGGGGCGCAGCGGTTCGCCATCAAAAGCTGCCGGATCTTGGTCTGGCACATAAAACGCACTGTTGTCCAGCACGATGTCGCCGTTGATGCGCGTAATGCCCAGGCCTTGCACCCGGCGCAGCAGCAGCCATAAGCGTTCTAAGACGAGTTGCGGATCGCCCTGGCCTTGGATGTACAAATTACCGGCCAGCGTGCCATCGCGCACCGGGCCGTCGATGTACACCGGCGTGCTCCAGCTAAACGCCGGCCCCAGCAAGTCCAGCGCCGCGTAGGTGGTGAGCAACTTGATGACCGAGGCCGCTTGCATGGGCGCTTCAGTGCGGTGTTGCAAGCGCGGCGCGGCTTTGGCGTCTTGCGCGTCCACCACCAAAAAGGCAGTGGCGCTAGCCGGGATGCGGGCGCGTTGTAAAGCCTCTTCTACCGGTGCCGGTAGCTGGGCCTGCGCTATTGCGCTGAACGTAAATAACAGGGCAGTTATGCCTAGCCGCAGGTGGAGATAAAAACCCATGGCTGATTATCGGTGGCAAGGTGTGTGCGGTGTTACCGGGTGGGTACGGGCGCGACGTGTCTTACTTTTCTTTGCTTGGGTAAAGAAAAGTTGGTAAAAGAAAGGTTGGTTGTAGGTCGCTGTATTTTTGAAGTCAGGTTTCGGCCTGTAGGTCGGCCTACGCCTGCCGCGGGCCTTACTTTTCTTTGCTTCGCCAAAGAAAAGATAAGCAAAAGAAAGGCGAGCCAAAGGCCGTG
>CAJBBZ010000251.1 GCA_903951445.1 uncultured beta proteobacterium | reverse complement strand
GCCACTTTGTATGGCATGGTGGTCTATAGCGGGCGGCGCGTGAACTACAGCCGCGTCGATATGGCTGGTGCGCGCGAGATATTTATCCGCCAGGCGCTGGTCGATGGGGTATGGGAAACGCCGCTGCCGTTTTTAGCAGCCAACCTGAAGTTGATTAAACAAGTCGAGGACCTGGAGCACAAAGCCAGGCGCCAGGATGTGCTGGTCGACGACGCCTTGATTTATGCGTTTTATGACCAGCAACTGCCCGCCGATGTGTGCAGCGGCTACAGCTGCGAGCGCTGGTACCGCGAGGAAGTAAAAAAGCAGCCCACGCTATTGATGCTGACGCGCGAAGAGCTGATGCGCCACGAGGCGGCGGGCATTACCACCAGCCAGTTTCCTAAAACGGTGCGCTTAGGCGGCGTCGATTGCGCGGCCACGTATTTGCATGAACCCGGTGATGCGCGCGATGGCGTGACGGTGAGCGTGCCCTTGTTTGTGCTTAACCAAGTGAGCGAAGAGCGCTGCGAATGGTTAGTGCCGGGCATGCTCAAAGACAAAGTGCAGGCCTTGCTCAAGACCTTGCACCAACGGCCGCGCTCGCGCCTGGTGCCGCTGCCCGAGACGGCGGCGCGCATGGCTGAAGTACTGAATGCGCCCGAACGCTTTGGCGCTGGCGGCTTGGTCGATGCCTTGCTCAAATTGGTGCGCGAGGCGACGGCGCTGGACATTGTGCGCGCCGACATCAAGGTGGACATGCTGCCAGCGCATTTCTTCATGAACATCCGCGTGGTCGATGAGCATGGGCGCCAGTTAGGGCAGGGCCGCAACCTGGGCGCGCTCAAAGCGCAATGGGGCTCGCAGGCGCGGGGTGCCTTCCAGGCGCTGGCGGCGCTTAAGCTGAGCGATACCGTGCCTGCCCAGGCGCCTAAAGACTTTGGTACTGCGAAGTCTGGCGTGCTGCCGGGCGCTAAAGGTCAGGGCAGCGGCGATGCGCCGGGATCGCGGCCAGGACCCGGCCAAGCGTCTTCGGGTGCGGCACGTGCGCAGCCTGCGGGCGAGGCTGGCGGCGCACAAAGTGGCGCCAGCGCGCCAGTGCATAGCGCCGAGCAGCGCTACACCGCGTGGACCTTTGGCGAATTGCCCGAGCTCTTGGAAATACGCAAAGGCGCGCATGCGGTGATCGGCTTTCCGGCCCTGGTGGATGGTGGCGACGCCGTTACGCTGGAAGTCTTTGACGAGCCGCAGATTGCCGCTGCCAAACACCGCAGCGGCCTGGCGCGTTTGTTTGCTTTGCAACTGAAAGAGGCCATCAAGTACCTTGAAAAAAATATCCCGGACTTGCAAAAAATGGGCGCCGCTTACATGCAGGTAGGCAAGGTCGATGGCGCCAACGCAGCGGGCGGCACAGTGGAAGAACTCAAAGCCCAGATCATTGCGCTGGCGCTGGAACGGGCGTTTTTGCTGGAGCAATTGCCTACCGATGCGCCAGCGTTTCAAAAGCGACTGGACGAAGGCCGGGGCCGCTTAACCCTTATTGCCAATGAAGTGGCGCGCATGGCGCTGACCATATTGCTGGAGTACCAAAACGCGGCGCGCAAAATCAAAGACAGTAAAAATGCCGCGCCCGCCTGCGAGGACGCCAGCGCGCAATTACAGCGCCTGGTACCCAAGCGCTTTTTGCACAATACACCCTGGCCGCGTTTGCAGCATTTGGCGCGCTACCTGCAAGCCATCAGCTTGCGCCTGGACAAATACCGCGCAGACCCAGCGCGCGATGCCGCCCGCCTGGCCGAGTTGCGCCCCTTGGAGCAGCGCTACTGGCGCTTGGTGGCTGAGCGCAAAGGCGCGGTCGATGAACGCATGGCCGAATTTCGCTGGCTGATGGAAGAGTTACGCGTCAGTTTTTTTGCACAAGAGCTGCGCACCCCGCAGCCCGTGAGCGTGAAGCGCTTAGAAAAGGCTTGGGCGCAATTAGGCGGCTGAACCTTATTGGCCCATGTGCCAGATATTGGTAGAGCGCGCGCCGCTTCTGCAAAAGGCCAGTACCGGCCCTTTGGCAGCGGCCACGATGTCGGCAAAGCTGGCTACCTGTTCGGGCGTAATTTGG
>CAJBBZ010000250.1 GCA_903951445.1 uncultured beta proteobacterium | reverse complement strand
GGCCATGGATCAGCGTGCCGTCGGCCAGCGCGATCTGGCAGCTAGTGCCGGTGGCGCTGTGTACCGTGCCCTTGAGGGTGTTGTTCTCGCCAATGAACTGCGCCACAAAAGCATTGGCCGGGCGCTCGTACAACTGCGTTGGAATATCGATTTGCTGGATGCGGCCGTGGTGGAACACTGCAATGCGGTCGGACATGGCCAGCGCTTCGGTCTGGTCGTGGGTCACGTACACAATCGTGATGCCCAGGTCGCTGTGCAGGCGCTTAATCTCGTATTGCAATTGCTCGCGCAGTTGTTTGTCCAAAGCCGACAAGGGCTCATCCATCAACACCAGCTTGGGTTCAAACACCAAGGCACGCGCCACCGCCACGCGCTGCTGCTGGCCACCCGACATTTGCGCAGGCCGACGTGACTCCAAACCTTTGAGGCCCACTTTATCCAAAGCCGCCATAACGCGGCTGTGCGCCGCCTCGCCGGTGATACCGCGCACGCTTAAAGGAAAACCCACGTTCTCGGCCACCGTCATGTGCGGGAACAGCGCATAGCTTTGAAACACCATGCCGATATTGCGGTGCTCGGGGGCGATGCGGTTGATGGGTTTGCCGTCTAAATAGATTTCGCCCGAGGTGGCGGTTTCAAACCCGGCCAGCATCATTAACGTGGTCGTTTTGCCCGAGCCCGAAGGCCCCAGCAAGGTCAGAAACTCCCCTTGCGCAATATCCAGCGTCAGGTCGCGCACCACCAATTGTTTGCCGTCATAGCTTTTTTCTACATGGTCAAAGCGAACAAAAGGTTGCTGCATAAAGGTGCGTATTCCGGTGTTTCAGATCAAGCCCTTGAGGTTAGCAAAGATTAGGCCTATCCGCGGATCACATTGTGCTTTGGACCATAGGGGAAACCCGTAATGTTCTGGTGTCCGTCCGCTGTGACCACCAAAATATCGTGTTCGCGGTAGCCGCCAGCCCCTGGCATGCCTTCGGGCAGCATGATCATGGGTTCGATAGAAACCACCATACCGGGCTCCAGCACGGTGTCAATGTCTTCGCGAAACTCCAGACCGGCTTCGCGTCCGTAATAGTGCGACAGCACACCAAAAGAGTGCCCATAGCCGAAGGTGCGGTACTTCAGCACGTCGTACTCTTCATAAATCTTGTTCAGCGCATGTGCCACGTCGCAGCAGCGCACGCCGGGCTTGACCAATTTTTGGCCTTCCTCGTGCACACGCACATTGATTTCCCACAGCCGCAAGGACGCCGCATCCACATCACCGAAGAATAGCGTGCGTTCCAGCGCGGTGTAGTAGCCCGAAATCATAGAAAAGCAATTGAGGCTGAGGATGTCGCCGTGCTGCACTTTGCGCGTGGTCACCGGGTTGTGCGCGCCATCGGTATTGATGCCGGACTGGAACCAGGTCCAGGTGTCCATCAGCTCGGTGTGCGGGTAGCGCTTGGCGATTTCGCGCACCATGGCCTGGGTCGATGCCAGCGCCACTTCATGCTCAGGCACTCCGGCATGCACCGCCGCCACCAGGGCCGCGCCGCCCACGTCGCAGACCTGCGCGCCGTTTTTAATGAACTCGATTTCCTCGGCCGACTTGACCATGCGCAGCTTCATCACATCGGCTGCCACATTGGCAAACTCGACGCCCGACAAAGTGGCGCGGATTTTGTCCATGCGCTCTAGGGGCAGATGGTCATATTCCAAACCAACGCGGCCTTTGTTGGGCACTTCTTGCGCAATCGCGCGAAAGTAATTGCCTTGCTGCCAGTCGGTATAAATCACCGCGCGGTCGCACACGCCTTTGCGCCAGGGTTGGCCGCCGTCGATATTGGCGGCGATGATGATGCTCTTGTCTTGCGTCACCACCAGACCGTAAAAACGGCCAAACGAACAGTACAAAAAGTCGCTGTAGTAATTGATGTTGTGGTAGCTGGTGAAGAGCACCGTGTCCACATTGTTGCGGGCCATCATGGCGCGTAGCTTGGCAATGCGATTGGCGTACTCGGCGTCCGAGAAGCTGTGGCGAACGCGTTCGCCGTTGTCGATAGAAATCAGGTTAGGCATGGTCATGGTTCATCTCCTTAGGGTTCAGCGGGCCGAGTATGCGGGTAAAGCCCGCTTGGGGACTTTTTGATTACGACAATAATCTGTCTTTAGATGCCATGCCCTGCGCGCGCTTGTCGCGGTCTTTTTGCGGCGAAGCACCATAGCGGGGCGTGTAGCGCGCCGTCAGGTGCGAGGGGGATGCAAAACCGGTGCGCGCTGCAATTTCGCGCACACTTTTATCGCTGCGGTGCACCAAAAGGCGTGCATGTGCCAGCCGGATGTCCAAATACACCCGCTCGGCCGAACGTTCAAATTGTTGTTTGAACAAGCGCTGCAAGCTGCGCAAGGACACGCCGGCCAGTTGCGCCAGTTCACCAATCGGCAAGGGTTCGGCCACGTTAGCTTCCATCAGGCGCAAGACCTCAATCGCCACCGGGTTGGTCACCCGGCTTTGGTGGATGATGGAAACCGTCTGCACATCGGTCAGGCTACGCCGCTCGGCGATCAGCAGGTTGGCCACTTCATTGGCCAGATCGCGGCTGCCCGGCGCCTGGGTCAGCAAATACGTCATCAAATCCAGCGGCGCCACGCCGCCGCTGCAGGTATAGCGGTCACGGTCCACCTCAAAAAAATGCTGCGTGACTATGACTTTGGGGAACTGCTCGGCCAGGGCCTCGTGGTCTTCCCAGTGGATGGTGCTGCGGTAGCCATCGAGCAGACCGGCCTGCGCCATCAGGTAGGCGCCGGTGTCAATGCCGCCCAGCGGCAAACCCAAAGCCGCTTGTTTTTTCAGCCAAAGCGCCAAGGTGCGCAAACCGCGTTTTGGAATCGGGTTGGGACCGATGACAAACACCACGTCCAGCCCCGGCGCCTGGGCCAGGCTGTGCTGGGTCATGACCTGGATGCCGTCGCTCGAGGCCACCAGACCACCATCGACCGACAAGAGTACCGATTGGTACACCGTCTGCCCCAGCACCTGGTTGGCCAGGCGCAAAGGGTCGACGCAAGCGCTCAGCGCAATCAGCGAAAAGTTGGGTACAACTACAAAGCCGAAAACCAGCGAGCGCATGGGGCGCTATCAGGCGGCGGGCAGCGCAGCCTCGATGTCGGCAGCCAAACTGGCGGGCGTGTCGGTAGGCGCATAGCGCTTGCGCACCACGCCGTCGGGCCCGACCAGAAACTTGGTGAAATTCCATTTGATGGACTCCGTGCCCAAAATGCCCGGCGCCTCGTGCGTGAGCCACTTAAACAGCGGGTGCGCGCCCGAGCCATTGACCTCGACCTTGGACATCATGGCAAAGCTGACGCCATAGTTTTTTTGGCAAAAGCTGGCGATCTCGGCATCGCTGCCCTTGTCCTGCGCGCCAAACTGGTTGCAAGGGAATCCAAGGACGACCAGTCCTTTGCCTTGGTAACGCTGGTGCAGTTCTTCCAAACCGGCGAACTGGGGCGTGAAACCGCAGGCGCTAGCGGTGTTGACAACGAGCAAGGCCTTGCCTTGAAAGTCTTTCAGTTGCAAGGGTTTGCCGTCAATCGTGGTGGCTTCAAATTCAAAAGCAGTGCTCATGGGGTCTCCGTGGCGGGTGTGGCGGGCGCGCTATCGTGCGTGGCGGGGGAGGATAACGCAGACAGCAAGGCCGCCGTGAATATGAGGGCACCACCCATCGCAACGCGTTCTGTCAGCACAGCAGCGCCCAGCAAAATCGCCGACACACTGGCAAACACCACTTCGCAGAGCAAGACAACGGAGGTGGTGTGCGCCTGCAAACGCGCCGCGCCGTATTGCAAAGACACATTGCCCACGCCGATCATCAGCGCCAAACCGAGCGCACCGAGCAGCCAAGGTGCTGCGGGCGCGGGGAGCGCAGGCACCAGGCCTTGCTCCATCCCGACCCAGGCAGTTAGCGCACACAAGAGCGTGCCGCCCAGCAACATGGTGGCGGTCATCGTCATGGCATCGGCATCGCGCAGCCGGCGCAGCAGCAAATTGGTTAAGGCAAAGCTAAAGCCGCCCATCAAGGCCAAGCCGTCGGCCAGGTCGTGCGGCCAGGGCCAAGGCGAGTCGGGGGTTTTGAGCACCAGCACCACGCCACCCAAGGCCAGCAGCATATAGGCCACTGAACGCAAAGTCGGCCTTTCGCCCAGCAGCGGCCAGGCTAATAGTGCAACCCACACCGGCATCAAATAAAACAAGAGCACCACGCGCACCACATCGCCGATGGTGACCGCCCAGTTAAAGCCGACATTGGTGCATCCGGCCGCTAGCAACAAAGGCCACAAGGCAAAACTGCGCCTCCATTGGCCCAGCACGCGAGGCGACATGGCCACAATGACCAGCAAAACCAGTGCATTTACCAGCACCGTGGCCCACAGAGGATGCACGCCCAAGTCCTGCAAATACCGAAATGGCCACCAGGACAGTCCGTAACAAAAGGCATTGCCCAGCAGCGCCATCACCGCCAGCGCGGAACCGGCGCGGCTCATCCGTGCAGGTCGTCGTTGCGGGCGATCTCCAGCAGCCGTTCCAGCTCGGTGGCATGGGCGCTGCAATTGTGGCGGTGCCAGCGGCGTATCAACTCCATACAGCCCGCTACCAGCAGGCCAAAGGCGCTAATCGCCACAAAAGCCGATACGCCCATGCCGGTGGACAAACTGTACAAACCGCCTAAGCCCAAAATGCAGGCCTGCTCATTGAAGTTTTGTACTGCGATAGAGCGGCCCGCACCCATCAAATTGTGGCCACGGTGTTGCAGCAATGCGTTCATGGGCACCACCAAAAAGCCACCCAGTGCGCCCAGCAAAATCAAAAACGGCGCCGCCACCCACACATTGCTAATAAAGTTCAGCAAAATGACCAGCAAGCCCATGCCCACGCCCAGCGGCAGCACCAAAGTGGCATGCTCTAAGCGCATGCGCATAGACGCCACCACCGCGCCCAGGGCTGTGCCCACTGCCACCACGCCCACCAGCGCGGACGCTTGTGTGACCGAATAGCCCAGCGCTGCAGCAGCCCAGGCCAGCACGATGTAACGCAAATTACCGCTCACGCCCCAAAACAAGGTCGTGGTGCCCAGCGAAATCTGGCCCAGCCGGTCACGCCAGAGTTGCATATTGCAATGCCAAAAGTCCGGCAATAAAACCACCAAGTTTTTAGGCAAGGCGCGCATGTCCACGCCGGTCAGCGGGATACGGGTATTGAACCAGGCCGCTGCCAAATAGATCAAGACGAGAGCGCAAATCGCCGCCTCGGGCGGCGTGTCGATACTGGTATCCAAAAACGGAATGTCTAGGGCCAGCAAATGCGGCGCAATAAGCGGCCCGACCAATTGACCGCCCAACAAAACGCCCAAAATAATAGAAGCGATTGTCAACCCCTCGATCCAGCCATTGGCTTTGACCAATTGGGAGGCGGGTAGCAATTCGGTCAGGATGCCGTATTTGGCTGGCGAATAGGCTGCGGCGCCCAGGCCCACCACGGCATAAGCCATCAGCGGATGCCCGCCAAAGAGCATGAGCAAACAGCCGACGATCTTGATGCCGTTGCTCACCAGCATGACCTTGCCTTTGGGGTAGGCATCGGCAAAAGCGCCCACAAAAGGCGCCAGAACCACATAAAACAGCGCGAACATAGGCACCAACGCGGCCTGCTGCCACTCGGGCGCCTGCGCGCCGCGCAGCAATTGCACGGCAGCTACAAACAAGGCGTTGTCGGCCAGCGAGCTGAGGAACTGCGCCGCCATGATGGTGAAAAATCCGCGCTTCATCCGGTCGTCTTTTGGTTTGCCGTTCTCGGCGGGGTTGGCGTGCAGCAGTCAGGAATCACAGTGCGCGGGTTATAGCACGCAGGCGCGACACCCTAGCCGCGCCCGCTACAGTAGCGCCATGCCGCGCCCCATCCAAGCCCTGATCCACCCCGAGGCCTTACGCCACAACCTGGCCGTGTTGCGCGCAAGCGCTCCCGACGCACGCCTGTGGGCGGTGGTCAAGGCCAATGCCTATGGCCACGGGGTCGAGCATGTATTTGGCGCGCTTGCGGGCGCAGACGGCTTTGCCTTGTTAGATATCGAAGAAGCGCGCCGGGTGCGCGCACTAGGCTGGCGCGGACCCATACTCTTATTAGAGGGCGCATTCGAACTACGCGACCTGGAGGCCTGCTCGCGCCTGGACCTGTGGCACACGGTGCATTGCGAAGCACAAATTGACATGCTGGCCGCGCACAAAACCCATGTGCCGCAGCGGGTCTTCCTGAAAATCAACAGCGGCATGAACCGCCTGGGCTTTGCGCCGCACCAGGCCCGCGCCGCCTGGACGCGCTTAAACGCCCTGCCGCAGGTGGACGAAATTTCCCTCATGACGCATTTCAGTGACGCCGACGGGCCCATCGGCATCGCCGCCCAAGCGGCGGTCTTTGAGGCCGCCACCTCAGAACTGCCGGGCGAGCGCTGCCTGAGTAATAGCGCCGCCGTGCTCCGACATGGCCTGCATGCGCAGCAAGCGGCGCAAAGCATGCCTGCCAGCGACTGGGTGCGCACCGGCATTGCGCTGTACGGCGGCGCGCCTGATTTCGGGCAGCCAGACGCTGTACACGCCGGGCTGCAAGCGGCCATGAGCCTGCGCTCGCAAGTCATCGCGACTCAGCAGCTAGAAACCGGCGACACCGTGGGCTATGGCTCCAGCTTTGTCGCACCGCAGCCCATGCGCATAGGCATTGTGGCCTGCGGCTATGCCGACGGCTACCCGCGCAGCTGCGGCACCGGCACGCCGGTATTGGTCGATGGCCAGCCCAGCCGCACCATCGGGCGGGTCAGCATGGACATGCTGGCGGTGGACTTGAGCGATTTGCCCGCCAGCGGCCAGGGCGCTGAGGTGACTTTATGGGGCTATGCGAGCAGCGGCGCGCTAATGCCCATCGACGCGGTGGCCCAGGCGGGTGGCACTATTGCCTACGAGCTGATGTGTGCGTTGGCGGGCCGCGTGCCGGTGGTGGTCGATGTGGCGCTGCCTGAAGGGTGCTGACTTGGGCGGCTGGCAGAGCGCTGGCCCAGCGGGACGCACTGTCTTTGGCTTGCAGCGGGATTTTTTGCTTGCCGCAGGGCTTGCGCCTGCCGCGGGCCTCACTTTTCTTTGCTTCGCCAAAGAAAAGATAAGCAAAAGAAAGGCGAGCCAAAGGCCGTG
>CAJBBZ010000249.1 GCA_903951445.1 uncultured beta proteobacterium | reverse complement strand
TTTGGCTTTGAGCCCGATGCCTCGGTGCTGGCCGAGCGCATGGAGATACCGGAAGACAAAATCCGCAAGATCATGAAGATCGCCAAAGAGCCGATTTCCATGGAAACACCGATCGGCGACGATGATGACAGCCACCTGGGCGATTTCATCGAAGACGGCGCCAATACCGCGCCCATGGAAGCGGCCATGCAAGCCGGTTTGCGCGATGTGGTGAAAGACATTTTGGACAGCCTGACGCCACGCGAAGCAAAAGTACTGCGCATGCGCTTTGGTATCGAGATGGCCAGCGACCACACACTCGAAGAAGTGGGCAAACAGTTTGACGTGACGCGCGAGCGCATACGCCAGATCGAAGCTAAGGCGCTGCGCAAGCTCAAGCACCCCAGCCGCAGCGACAAACTGCGCAGCTTCACCGACACTTTGTAGAGCGGTGTCTGTAGACGCACAGCCCTTTGTGCTGGCCGGCGTCATGGGCTGGCCGGTGGCGCATTCGCGCTCGCCGCTCATCCATGGCCACTGGATCGCCCAACACGGTCTGCGCGGCGCCTATGTGCCCCTGGCGGTGCAGCCCGCGCAACTGGAGCAGGCCTTGCGCGCGCTGCCGGTGCTGGGTTTTGCGGGTTGCAACCTCACCATCCCGCACAAAGTGCAGGCCCTGTCGATCCTGGACCAGATCGACCCGATTGCCCTGCGCATTGGCGCGGTCAACACCGTGGTGGTGCAGGCGGACGGCAGTTTGCGCGGCACCAATACCGATGCCTTTGGCTATATCGAAAGCCTGCGCGAGGCCCAGCCCGCTTGGGTGGCGGACCAAGGCCCAGCGGTCGTGCTGGGCGCAGGTGGTGCATCCCGTGCCGTGCTGTGCGCGCTGATCGATGCGGGCGTGCCGCTGATCCGGCTGTGCAACCGCGATGCCGGTAAAGCGCAGGCGCTGGCGCAGGAGTTTGGCACGGTGGTGCAGGCCCTGCCCTGGGGTGAGCGCCATGCCGCGCTGCAAGACGCGCAATTGCTGGTCAACACCACCAGTCTGGGCATGCACGGCCAAGACGCGCTCGACATTCGATTGGACGCCCTGCCACCTAAGGCCGTGGTGTCAGACATTGTGTACGTGCCGCGCATCACGCCGCTGCTGGCAGCGGCCCAGGCGCGTGGCAACCCGATTGCCGAAGGCTTGGGTATGTTGCTACACCAAGCGCGCCCGGCGTTTGCCGCCTGGTTTGGCCCCATGCCCGCTATTTCTGAATCGCTTTTGCACACGGTGCGCAGTAGTTTGTAAGCCCTTTTTTTTGCCGGGCCCTGCCTGGCGCCCCGTTTTTTACCGATTTTTTCACCGGTTTATTCTCCAAGGATTTTTTATGCATACCAGCCCCTCCGGACTCCAATACGAAGACACCGTGCTCGGCGACGGCGATACCGCTGCCGCAGGCCAGCATGTGCGGGTGCACTACACCGGCTGGCTGTTTGAGGACGGCGAGCAAGGCGAGCAGTTTGACTCCAGCAAAGACCGGGGCGACCCGTTTAGCTTCCGCCTGGGCGCGGGCATGGTGATCCAGGGCTGGGACGAAGGCGTGGTCGGTATGCAGGTGGGCGGTTGCCGCACCTTGATCATCCCGCCCGAGCTGGGCTACGGCAAGCGTGGCGCAGGCGGCGTGATACCGTCCAATGCGACCCTGAAGTTCGAGGTTGAGCTGCTGTCCGTCTGAGGACGCCCTGTGGCCGGCTGCCTTGGGTATAGAAAAAACCGCCGGATGGCCTTGAAATAGGCCTGCGGCACCCCATGTCTTTTGCACGCCGCGTTATTAACGGAATTTTTGGTAAGCACATGTCCGACAACGCCTCCCCTACCCCTCCCCATGATGGCCAGCCTGAGGCCAACGCGCCAGGCGCTGGTGCCGAGCCAGCTTTTGACGCTGATCCGCTAACCGTCGCTCAGGCCGAGTTGGCTGTTTTGCAGGCCAAAAGCGCTGAATTGGCCGACCAATACCTGCGCGCCAAGGCCGACGCCGAAAACGCCCGCCGTCGTGCCGAAGACGAAATTACCAAAGCGCGCAAATTTGCCGTGGAAAGCTTTGCCGAAAGCCTGCTGCCAGTGGCCGACAGCCTAGAAGCCGGTCTGGCTATCAAAGACGCGACCGCCGCCCAGATCAACGAGGGCTCCCAAGCCACGCTGCGCCAGCTGATTGCCGCCCTGGAGCGCAACAAAGTGATTGCCATTAACCCGGAGTCCGGTGCCAAATTTGACCCGCACCACCACCAAGCCATCAGCGTGGTGCCCGCCGAGCAGGAAGCCAATACCGTGGTGACGGTGCTGCAAAAAGGTTATTTGATTGCCGATCGCGTGCTGCGCCCGGCACTGGTTACGGTAGCGGCGCCCAAATAAACCGGAGCGCCGTAGCCTTTTGTATCCACAGCCCGGCGGCTCTTGAAGCAAATACCGCACCGCGCGCCTTGAAAACCGGGGCACTGCCCCGAACTTGTATCTATCAGTTTTATTGCATTAGCAGGAGTTTCATCATGGGAAGAATCATCGGAATTGACCTTGGCACCACCAACAGCTGTGTCGCCATCATGGAGGGCAATACGCCCAAGGTCATCGAAAACGCTGAAGGCGCGCGCACCACGCCGTCCATCATTGCCTACCAGGAAGACGGCGAAGTGCTGGTCGGCGCATCGGCCAAGCGCCAGTCGGTCACCAACCCGAAGAACACGCTTTATGCGGTCAAACGCCTGATCGGGCGCAAGTTCACCGAAAAAGAAGTGCAAAAAGACATCGACCTGATGCCTTACAAAATCGCCGCTGCCGACAACGGCGATGCGTGGGTGGAAGTGCGTGGCAACCGCATGGCGCCGCAGCAAGTGAGCGCCGACATTTTGCGCAAAATGAAGAAAACCGCCGAGGACTACTTGGGCGAAGAAGTCACCGACGCAGTGATCACCGTGCCGGCGTATTTCAACGACGCGCAGCGCCAGGCGACTAAAGACGCCGGACGCATTGCCGGTCTAGACGTCAAGCGCATCATCAACGAACCCACTGCTGCGGCCCTGGCCTTTGGCTTGGACAAAAACGAAAAAGGCGACCGCAAGATTGCGGTGTATGACCTGGGAGGCGGCACCTTTGACGTGTCCATCATCGAAATCGCCGACGTCGATGGCGAAAAGCAATTTGAAGTGCTGTCCACCAACGGCGACACCTTCCTCGGTGGCGAGGACTTTGACCAGCGCATCATCGACTTTGTGATTGCTGAGTTCAAAAAAGACCAAGGCGTGGACTTGAGCCGCGATGTATTGGCCCTGCAGCGCCTCAAAGAATCGGCCGAAAAAGCCAAGATAGAGCTCTCCAGCAGCTCGCAGACCGACATCAATCTGCCCTACATCACGGCAGACGCCACCGGTCCGAAGCACCTGAACATCAAGCTCACCCGCGCCAAGCTCGAAGCCCTGGTCGAAGAGCTGATTGAGCGCACGATTGCGCCTTGCCGCATGGCGATCAAAGACGCGGGCGTAAACGTCGCGGACATCCATGACGTGATTTTGGTCGGCGGCATGACGCGCATGCCCAAGGTCCAGGACAAAGTGAAAGAATTGTTCGGCAAAGAGCCGCGCAAAGACGTCAACCCCGACGAAGCCGTGGCCGTGGGCGCCGCCATCCAAGGCCAGGTGCTCTCGGGCGACCGCAAAGACGTGTTGTTGTTGGACGTGACGCCGCTATCCCTGGGCATCGAAACCCTGGGCGGTGTGATGACCAAGATGATCACCAAGAACACCACCATCCCGACCAAGTTCGCGCAAACCTTCTCCACTGCTGACGACAACCAACCGGCGGTCACCATCAAGGTGTACCAAGGCGAGCGCGAGATGGCGGTGGCCAATAAATCGCTGGGCGAATTCAACCTCGAAGGCATCCCGCCCTCGCCACGCGGCACGCCGCAAATTGAGGTGTCTTTTGACATCGACGCCAACGGCATCTTGCACGTGGGCGCCAAGGACAAAGGCACTGGCAAGGAAAACAAAATCACCATCAAAGCTAACTCGGGCCTGAGCGAAGCCGAGATCCAGCAAATGGTGAAAGACGCCGAACTCAATGCGGCCGATGACAAGAAGAAACTCGAAGTCATTCAGGCGCGCAACGAAGCCGAAGCCAATATGCACAGCGTCAAGAAGAGCCTGGGCGAGCATGGCGACAAGCTCGATGCGGGCGAGAAAGAAAAAATCGAAGCTGCGATCAAGGACCTGGAAGGCGTGATCAAGAGCGAAGACAAAGAAAGCATCAGTTCCAAGAGCGCCGCCTTGATGGCCGCCAGCCAGAAGCTGGGAGAAAAAGTCTATGCCGACATGCAAGCCAAGCAAGCCGCCGAGGCCGCAGGCCCAGGCGCTGAGCAGTCTGCCAAACCCGCCGACGACAATGTGGTGGACGCGGAAGTCAAGGAAGTGAAAAAGGGATAAGCCCGCAGCAGCTGTTGGCTGCTTAAAAACCCGCCGCGCTGAACCCGCTTTGGAGTTCAACGCGGCTTTTCTGTTGTTACGGAGCCCGCAAAAGCCATGGCCAAACGCGATTTTTACGAAATTCTGGGCTTGCCCAAGACCGCTTCGGATGAGGAAATTAAAAAGTCCTACCGCAAGCTGGCGATGAAATTCCACCCGGACCGCAACCAGGGCGAAGCGGCCAAAGAAGCGGAAGTCAAATTCAAAGAGGCCAAAGAGGCCTACGAGATGCTGTCCGACCCGCAAAAACGCGCGGCCTATGACCAGCACGGCCACGCCGGTGTGGACCCCAATATGCGCGGTCCTGGTGGCGAAGGGATGGGCGGTTTCGCCGAGGCTTTTGGGGATATTTTTGGCGAAATGTTCGGTCAACAGCGCGGCGGACGTGGCGGCCGCCAAGTGTTTCGCGGCGGTGACCTGAGCTATGCCATGGAGATGACGCTGGAAGAAGCGGCCAATGGCAAGGACGCGCAAATCCGCATCCCCACCCACGAAAACTGCGATGTCTGCGCCGGTGTCGGTGCCAAGCCGGGCAGCCAGATCAAGAATTGCGGAACCTGCGGCGGCGCGGGCGTGGTGCAGATGCGCCAGGGCTTTTTCAGTGTGCAGCAAACCTGCCCTACCTGCCGTGGCGCTGGCAAAATTGTGGCTGAACCCTGCATCGCCTGCGCGGGCCAGGGCAAGATCAAAAAGCAAAAAACCCTGGAAGTCAAAATCCCCGCCGGTATCGACGCGGGCATGCGCATTCGCAGCGCGGGTAATGGCGAGCCGGGCACCAACGGCGGGCCGCCAGGCGACTTGTACATCGAGATCCGACTCAAGAAACACGATATTTTTGAACGCGACGGCGACGATTTGCATTGCACCGTGCCGATCAGCATTGTGGAAGCGTCCTTGGGCGGTGAAATTGAAGTACCCACTTTGCAAGGCAAAGCGGCTATTGATTTGCCCGAAGGCACGCAAACCGGCAAGCAATTTCGGCTGCGCGGTAAGGGCGTCAAAGGCGTGCGCTCCAGCTACCCCGGCGATTTGTACTGCCACATCACGGTGGAGACGCCAGTCAAACTCACCGAGCACCAGCGCAAGCTGCTGCGCGAGCTCGACGATTCCTTCCGCAAAGGCGGCAGCAAGCATTCGCCCTCGGGCGATAGCTGGACGGATCGCTTGAAAAGCTTTTTCAGCTGATTTTTTTTGCTGAAAAATAGCCACACAGCGTATGGCCGGGCCCACCACTGCCAATTCGCCCATGCGCTATTTGACGGCAGCGTTTTATCTGTTTGTCGATCTGCCCGACTGTGCGCATTTCAAAGCACCGCTGCAAGCGCTGTGTGAAGCGGAGCAAGTAAAGGGCCTAATTTTGCTGGCACCCGAGGGTATTAACAGCACGATTGCCGGCCCAGCAGAGGGTGTGCACGCGATATTGGCTTGGCTGCGCAGCCAAGCCCTATTTGCCGCTTTGCAACATAAAGAATCCTGGTCCGACAAAGCACCTTTTCGCCGTATGCGCGTGCGCATCAAAAAAGAAATTGTGACCATGGGCGTGCCCGAGCTGCATCCGGCCAGCCAGGCGGGGCGCTATGTCAGCGCGAAGGACTGGAACGCCTTGATCGCCGATCCGGACGTGCTGCTGGTGGACACGCGCAATGACTATGAAGTGGAATTGGGCAGCTTTGAAGGGGCTATCAATCCCCGCATACAGTCCTTTTCGCAATTGCCCGCTTGGCTGGCGGCGCAGGGGCTGCTAGACCCGGCCAAGCCGCGCAAAGTGGCCATGTTTTGCACTGGCGGTATCCGCTGCGAAAAATCCACCGCGCTCTTGCGCGCCCAGGGTTTGCAGGAGGTGTATCACTTGGAAGGCGGCATCCTGAAATACCTGGAAACCGTGGCGCCCGAGGCCAGCCGCTGGCAAGGCGAATGCTTTGTGTTTGACGAGCGGGTGTCGGTGGCCCACGGTGTGCAAACCGGTAGCCACCAACTGTGCCGTTGTTGCCGACAGCCCTTGCCACCGGGCGCTTTAGAGTCCAGCCACTATGAGCCGGGTGTCAGCTGCCCGCGCTGTTTTAGCCAGACGAGCGAAACGCAGAAAAGAAGTGCGCGCGAAAGGCAGAGGCAGTGGGAGCGCGCCAAGGCTAAGGCGGCATTGCGTGGCAACCAAGACGCGGAAAGCGGCGAAGGCGGAGCATTTACAGCCACGGGCCAAGATGCGGTAACGGGCCATGGCTGAGGTCGCGCTGCCCGTCCTGTATTCCTTTCGCCGCTGCCCCTATGCGATGCGGGCGCGCCTGGCTTTACAGGCCAGCGGATTGGCAGTGGAGCACCGTGAAGTGGAACTCAAAAACAAACCGGCACGCATGCTGACCGCCTCACCCAAGGGCACGGTGCCGGTGTTGGTGCTGCCCGATGGCCAGGTTTTAGCCGAAAGCCTAGACATCATGCGCTGGGCTTTGCAAGCGAATGATCCGCTGCGCTGGTGGCCAAATGATCCGCTGCGTTTGGCAGCGACCATAGCTTTGATCGAAGAAAACGACGGCTCGTTTAAGCACGCCTTAGACCGCTACAAATACCCGCACCGATTCGGCTTGGCAGATGGTGCTGCTTGGCGCGAAGCAGGCGCCGAGTTCCTCCTGCGATTGGAGGCGATGTTGGTGACCCAGCCCCATCTTGCCGGGGAACAACAGGGCTTGTGCGACGCCGCGCTAGCGCCCTTTGTGCGGCAGTTCGCGCATACCGACAAGACCTGGTTTGCAGCGCAAGCCTGGCCGCATCTAGCGCGCTGGCTGGCAAAGCTCGAAGCCTCGGCGGCATTTGCAGCCATCATGCACAAGCATAGGCCATGGATAGATCCCTCACCGGCATCCTGAACCTATCCCCAGTTACCTGCCCTCGTGAGGCCTCAGGTGTGGCCCGCGCCGCAGATCTACTTATTCGACCTTGGCCGCCTTCACCAGCTTTTGCACGTACTCAGCGCGCTCGCTGGCCATGACGGCATTGATTACTTGCTGCTTGCTCTCATCAAAAGTAGGCACTTTGTATTTGCGCTTGGCGACAAGCTTGAGTACCTGCCAGCCTTCTTGGGTCTGAATCGGCAAAGCGGTGACGCCGCCCACGGCCATGTTCGCCACCACATTGGAAAGCAAGGGATTGATCTGATTCATCAAGAGCCAACCCAAGTTACCGCCACCCTTGGCGCTGGGGTTTATGGATTTTTCGGATGCCAATTTATCAAAGGCTGCGCCGTCTTTCGCTGCTTTAATCACCGCCTTGGCTTCTGGCTCGGTAGCGGTCACGATATGGCTGATCTGAAATTCTTTGGCATCGGCCAGTAAGTCGGCCTGGCGCTTGTATTCAGCGCGCAGTTTCTCCTCCGAGGGTTTGATTTTTTCATTTTGCTTGGCAACCAACACTTCGCTCAGAAACGCGTTTTGTTGCAAAGCCATTTGCGCCTTGATCGCTGGCTCTTTGTCCAGACCCAGCTTGCGCGCTTCCTGCGCCAGCACCTCACGCGCCACGAGTTCATTGCGCAGTTGGTTGCGCAAGTCTACGCTGTCGGTAGCGCCTTGCGCCAGCGCATTACTGACCAGCACGTCCATGAGTTCAGTTCCCAATTTCACGCCATTGACGCTAACCAGAGGTTTGGGCGCATCAGCCGCGTGCGCCGCCATCACCATGCAAGCGCATAGCGCTGCGAGTACCCGTTTAGTTTGCATCATCATGGTAGCTACCTTATTGTGAATTCAATTTCAAAAAAATATCAACGCATTTGTAAGGCAGCGCCTTGGCGCGCAAGCCTGCAAGCCTGCAAGCCTGCAAGCCTGCAATCGCACACCGCTAAAGCAACTTAAAACGCTTCCAAAGCCAAGGCCGTCACCGCGTCGGCGCCGTCGACAATGCTGTCGCGCAAGCCTGGCACCTTGGTCAGGATGTGGTCGGCATAAAAACGTGCGGTGCTGATTTTGGCCTGCATGAAATCTTTATCCACACCAGCAGCCAGTTGCGCTTGCGCCACCAGTAGCGAGCGACCCATTTGCCAACCTGCCATCACATTTCCTGCCAGCATCAAATAAGGCACGCTACCGGCATAGACCGCATTCGGGCTGGCTTTGGAATGCCCGGCTACGAAATCCACCACCTCGACAAAGGCGGCGCGCGCAGCGTCCAGGCGTTTGGCCATGGCCATTGCATCTGCGCTGCCATCGGCTTGCAAATCCGCTACCGTGGCGGCCACTTGGGCGGCGATGGCCTTGGCGGCTTGGCCGCCATCACGCGCGGTTTTGCGGCCTACCAAGTCGTTGGCTTGGATCGCGGTGGTGCCTTCGTAAATCGTCAAAATTTTGGCGTCGCGGTAGTACTGCGCCACGCCTGTCTCTTCGATAAAGCCCATACCGCCATGCACTTGTATTGCCATCGAAGTGACTTCCAGGCTCATCTCGGTGCTAAAGCCTTTGACCAAGGGCACCATAAATTCATAAAAGCTTTGGTGCTCTTTGCGCGCCTGCGCATCCGGGTGGTGATGCGCCACATCAAATGCGGCAGCAGCCACCGATGCCAAGGCGCGGCAGCCTTGCACATAGGCGCGCATGGTCATGAGCATGCGGCGCACATCCGGGTGGTGGATGATGGGTGCGCTGGTATTCATCGAACCATCAACCGGGCGGCTTTGCACCCTGTCGCGCGCGAACTGCGCGGCTTTTTGGTAGGCGCGCTCGGCGATGGCAATGCCTTGCACACCCACGCCATAACGGGCGGCGTTCATCATGATGAACATGTACTCCAGGCCCCGGTTTTCCTGGCCCACTAGGTAGCCCGCAGCGCCCGGCCCTGCGCTATCGGCCAGCGAACCGCCCAGACCATCGCCAAATTGCAGCACCGCCGTCGGGCTGGCTTTGATGCCCATTTTGTGTTCGATGCTGACGCATTGCACATCGTTGCGCGCAGCCGGGTTTCCTTGGGCATCCACCACAAACTTGGGCACCACAAACAGGCTAATGCCTTTGACGCCCTCGGGCGCGCCCTGCACTCGCGCCAGCACCAAATGGACGATGTTTTCGGCCATGTCATGCTCACCCCAGGTAATGTAAATTTTGGTACCGAAAACGCGGTAAGTGCCGTCGGGCTGCGGCTCGGCGCGGGTGCGCACCAGGGCTAAGTCGCTACCGGCTTGCGGCTCGGTCAGGTTCATGGTGCCGGTCCATTGGCCGCTAACGATTTTTTCCAGGTAAATCGCTTTAAGCTCATCCGAACCCGCAGTGAGCAACGCCTCGATGGCGCCGTCGCTGAGCAATGGGCAGAGCGCAAAACTCATATTGGCCGAGTTCTGCATTTCGCCGCAGACCGCGCCAATCGTCTTGGGCAGGCCCTGGCCACCAAAGCCCACCGGGTGCTGCAAACCCTGCCAACCTGCCTCGGCAAATTGCTTGTAAGCCTCTTTGAAACCGGGGGTGGCAGTGACCACGCCGTTCTTCCAAGCGCTGGGGTTTTGGTCACCGGCCCAGTTCAGGGGGGCTAGCACTTCTTCGTTGAACTTGGCCGATTCTTCCAACACCGCCTGCGCCGTGTCCAGGTCTGCATCCTCAAAGCCGGGCAATTGGGCGATCTGGTCGATACGCGCCAGGTGCTCTATATTGAACAGCATGTCTTTGACGGGGGCTAAATAGGTCATGGCACATCTCACAAAAACGAAAAGCAAAAAAAAGGCAGCGCTTGGCTGCCTTCGGGGAGCGCTGGATCAGAGCGCTGCGACTAACTCGGGCACGGCCACGAAAAGGTCTGCCTCTAGGCCATAGTCGGCCACACTAAAGATCGGCGCTTCGGCGTCTTTGTTGATCGCCACGATGACCTTGCTGTCTTTCATACCGGCCAGATGCTGGATGGCGCCGCTGATGCCGCAGGCGATATACAGCTGGGGCGCGACGATCTTGCCGGTTTGGCCCACTTGCCAGTCGTTGGGCGCGTAACCCGCATCCACCGCCGCACGGCTGGCGCCCATGGCAGCACCGAGTTTGTCGGCCAGCGGCGTCATGATTTCCATGAATTTTTCGTTGGAACCTAAAGCGCGACCACCGGAGACGATGATCTTGGCCGCCGTCAATTCGGGGCGGTCATTGCGGGCGATTTCTGAGCGCACAAAGCTGACATCCGCACTAGCAGCCTGGGCGACGGGGGTTTCGACAGCGGCGCTGCCGCCTATGCTGGCTGCTGCGTCAAAACCGGTGGTACGCACGGTGATGACTTTGATGGCGTCACCGCTTTGTACCGTGGCAATCGCGTTACCGGCATAAATCGGGCGCTCGAAAGTGTCCGGGCTTTCGACCTTGGTGATGTCGGAAATTTGCGCCACATCCAGCTTGGCGGCCACGCGCGGGGCGATGTTCTTGCCCACCGCAGTAGCGGGGAACAGAATGTGGCTGTAGGCGCTGGCCATGCCGACGACCTGGGCCGTCACGTTTTCGGCCAGGCCGTTGGCAAATGCAGCGCTATCCGCGTGAATGACTTTGGCAACACCGGCAACAGCAGCAGCAGCCGCGGCAGCACCGCCTGCGTTATGCCCGGCGATCAGCACATGCACGTCGCCCCCGCATTGCACAGCGGCGGTAATGGTATTGAGGGTGGAGGGCTTGATGCCCGCGTTATCGTGTTCAGCAACGACGAGAGAGGTCATGGTAAGTCCTGGTGACGAATGGTTTGAATCAAGTAGGCCGGAAAAGTCTTAGATGACCTTGGCGTCATTGCGCAGCTTCTCGACCAAGGTGGCGACATCGGCCACTTTGATACCGGCGCTGCGGGCTGCGGGCTCCACCACTTTGAGGGTTTTGATACGGGGGGTGACATTTACGCCCAGGTCAGCGGGGCTATAGGTATCGAGCTGCTTTTTCTTGGCCTTCATGATGTTGGGCAGCGTCACATAACGTGGCTCGTTCAGGCGCAAATCGGTGGTGATGATGGCCGGCAGTGACAGGCTCAGGGTTTCGGAGCCGCCATCGACCTCGCGGGTAACCGTGGCTTTGCCATCGGCCACTTCCACTTTGCTGGCGAAAGTGGCTTGCGGGCGGTCGCACAGGGCGGCGAGCATTTGGCCGGTTTGGTTGCAATCATCGTCAATCGCCTGTTTGCCCAAAATCACCAGACCGGGCTGCTCTTTGTCCATCAAGGCTTTGAGGATTTTGGCCACGGCCAGGGGTTGCAGCTCTTCGGCAGTTTCTACCAGGATGGCGCGGTCAGCGCCAATGGCCATGGCGGTGCGCAGGGTTTCAGTGCATTGGCTGACGCCGCAGGAAACGGCGATCACTTCCGTGGCCACGCCTTTTTCCTTCAAGCGTACCGCCTCTTCGATGGCGATTTCGTCAAAAGGATTCATGCTCATTTTGACGTTGGCGATGTCCACACCGCTGCCGTCAGATTTAACGCGGACTTTGACGTTGTAGTCCACCACGCGCTTGACCGGAACCAACACTTTCATACACACCACTCCAGAGGTAAATAAATGAACAACTTGCTATGGCTTGCGCCCAAGCTGCGGGGCAACCCAAGATTCTATGCGCCGCCCCTGTTCGCATTGCTTACAAGCTGGCTGGAAAGGCCTGAATTGCAAAAAAGAACGACCGTGCTTTTTTATTATAGTGGCTGCTTTGGATGGGCTTGTCGCATTTACCCAAGGCAAGGCAGGCTATTGCGAGGGAGGCCGCGCTTTGCCAAACTGCAAGACCCCGTCTTCCAGGGCACTCCAACGCAAGGCCAGCAGGTCGCGGACATAGTTTTGGTACAGACGCCAGGGCTTTTTATTACCTTGTTTGGGAAAGCGGTCTAGGGCGCGCTGGAAATATCCGGAGCTAAAGTCCACCCAGGGCTCGGGCTGCACTGTGGCGTCGTTCAACTGCGGCACAACGCTATCCAGCCCGTGGCGGCGCATATGGCGCAAGAGGCGCAAGACATACTGCCCGGTCAGGTCGCTTTTGAGCGTCCAGGAGGCATTGGTGTAGCCAAAGACATAAGCGAAATTGGGCACGCCATTGAGCATCATCCCTTTGTAGCTCAGGCATTGTGCGACCTTCAGCGGCACGCTATCGACGGAAATTTCCATTCCGCCAAAGCCCAGCAGATCGAGGCCGGTGGCGGTGACGATGACATCGGCGGGAAGGAGCGCGCCGCTATGCAAGCGAATGCCTTGAGGTTCAATCATTTCAATCGTATCGGTCACCATGCGCGCCTTTCCCTGGCTGATGGCGACAAACAAGTCGGCATCGGGGACCAGGCAAATTCGCTGGTCCCAGGGTTGGTAGGTGGGCGTGAAATGCGGGTCCACCGCATAGCCTGGGGGCAGTGCCTGGGCCGCACCTTGCAGGATGCGGGCCTTGGCCAGCGCGGGCTTGCTGCGGGCCAAGGTGAAATAAAACAAACCCGTCAGCACATTTTTCCAACGCGTCAGCGCATAGGCCCATGCAGAGGGGAGAAAGCCGCGCAGCGCGTCTGCAATCGCATCGCGGCTGGGCCGCGCTACCACATAGGTGGGCGAGCGCTGCAATAAAGTCACCTGCGCCGCCAGCTTGGCCATCTCGGGCACGAGCGTCATGGCGGTGGCGCCGCTGCCGATGACCACCACTTGCTGGCCGCGGTAGTCCAGATCTTGCGGCCAGTGCTGCGGGTGCACCACCCGACCTTTAAAACTGTCCAGGCCGGGGAAGGCCGGCGTGTAGCCGTGCTCGTAGTTGTAGTAGCCACTGCACATGAGCAAAAACCGGCATTGCACTTGCAACACGGTGTAGTCCGCCAAGCGCTTGACGCCGACATGCCAACGGGCTGCGGCGCTGTCCCAATTGGCAGCCAACACCTTATGTTCAAAGCGGATCAGCGGCAGCACGCCAAACTCTTGCGCGGTTTCTTGCACGTACTGCAAGATGGACGGGCCATCGGCAATCGCCTTGGCGCCGGTCCAGGGTTTGAAGGAATAGCCCAGGGTGTGCATATCCGAATCGGAGCGGATGCCGGGGTAGCGGAACAAATCCCAGGTGCCGCCCAAGCGCTCGCGCGCTTCCAAAATCAAGACCGATTGCTGCGGCAGGCCTTGGCGCAAATGCACCGCACTGCCGACGCCCGAGAGGCCTGCGCCCACGATCAAGGTATCAATATGCTCGATGCTCATGCCGCAAATACCCGCGAGAAACGACCCATGGACGACCAATAAACATCGCCGTTCCAGCCCACGCTAGGGAAGACCACGCCCTGGGTAATGCCGCCCACGCGCACCCTGCCCTGCTCAGCGCCGCTTGCGATGTCCAGCAATACCACTTCTTCGCCCCAGCGCCGGTAGTCATTGACCACCACCTGCCCACGCTCAGGCAATAAAACCATGTGGCTGGCCACGCCAAAGTTTGCCTTGTGCCACAGAGGCTGCAAATCCTTTATCGCATCAACAAAACGCCAAGCGCGTAAAAAGCGATTGGCCGAGTCATAGCCCAGCACGATACGCCGCTGCACATCGACCAAGGGCGGGTTGGTAATGCTGCCGCCCGCCAAGCCGCTCACATCCCAGGCCCCGTGATCGCTGCTATCGGTCAGCGATACGCGTAGTAAGCGGTTAGCCGTGCGGCTGACGCCCGCGCCCTGCATGTTGATGCGGTAGCGGTGGTGCCCGTTGTCCATGAACCAGGCACTGTGCCCATCGATGACCACATCCCAGCCATAGCTTTGGGCGCTGTTGCCGATGTAGTCCCAGCGCCAATGCGGGTCCAGCTTGAGGGTCTGCGTTGGTTCGTCCCAATGCAGCCGGGAAATCGAACGCACACCCACCACATAAACCGTATTGCCCACGGCGCTTAGGCGCGCAATCGAGGGCTCAGGGCAGAGCACATCGGCACACACCGACTGCAGGCCTTCGGGGTCCAGCACCGTCAGTTGCGCGGCCTGTGTGTCCGACAGGTTTTTGGTGACGATCAGGCCGTTGTCCAAAATCACAAACGAGTTGTAAGGCTGGTTCACCGGCAGCATGCGGCTTTGCTTGAGGCCGCAATGCCGGTCCAGCCGGTGCGCGTAGCGCCCATACACCACATACACATCGCCGTTGCGATGAACGGCCATGCCACCAGGCCACATAGGACCGCCAGGCAAGCGGCCCGAGCTTTCCAAGGTCTTGAGCGTGATAGGGTCGATGCGTTCGACGCAAGACGTGGTGGGCAAGCCGAAATTGGCGCGCAGGGCCGAGTGCGTGAGCAAATACACCTCGCCGGGGTCGCCCAGCACCGCCATGGTCGATAGCGTGGTGTTGCGGCTCGTGCTGCGCAAATGCTGCCCCGGCAGCAGGTGCAGTCCACTGCCGGGGCTGGCCGTTTGCAAGCGCGAAGGGCCCGCATCCTCGGCTGGCCAAGGGCTGGCGTAATAGCCAGCGCTCATAGGCGGCGCTTGCGTTTGCGCAATAGCAGCCACACCGGCAGCAGCACCAATGCGGCCAGGATCAAAGCCATGGTTTTGCCATGCACTGGCAACCAGTAACGCCAAAATCCGTTAATCATCACTTGCTTTTGCGGGCTGTAGTCTGGCGGCATGTCCAGCACCTGGTTGGCCTTGGCCCAGAGGGCAAAGTCCGCTTGCATGGTGGCAAATTCTTGGGGCCGTTGGGCGCTCAGGTCTTGGGTTTCGCCTGGGTCTGTGCTGAGGTCATAGAGCCGCCACACACCATCGCCCAGCGGGGGCATATTGCGCAGCAATTTCAAGTTGCCTTTGAACAAAGCCGAATTGCCCGACAACTCATAGCCCAGGGTTTGCTCGGGCTTGCGCACGGTGGTAGCAGTGCCCTGCAAAAGCGGCAGCAAACTCATGCCGGTCAGCGCTTCAACGGGGGCGCCTTTGTATTGCCCGGCATGCTGCGGCACTTGCGCAATCTCCAGCAAGGTGGGCGTGATATCGGTGACGTGGGTCAGGGCGTTTTCAATTTGGTTGGCGCGGCGCACTGGCGGGCCGGCCATCAGCATGGGGGCGCGGATACCGCCCTCACCGGCCCAAAATTTATAGGCATGTAGCGGTGCAGCCGATGCACTAGCCCAGCCGGGGCCGGGTATGCCGTAAGTGCCTTTGGCGCCCAGGGTCTCGGTGTCTTGCTTGTAGTTAAAAATCAGCCAGGGCTGCGCCTCGTGGTAGTCCGAACCTTCAGGGCCGTTATCCGACAAAAACAAAAACACGGTGTTCTCATATTGCCCAGTTTTTTTCAGATGGTCCACCAAACGCCCCACATGCAAATCCATGGCCTCGGCCATGGCGGCATAGACCTCCATCTGGCGCTCCATGTGCAAGCGCTCTTTTTCGGACAGAGCCTTCCAGTCACTCGTGGTGGACATGGTCGTCATGCGCGTAGTTGGCGGCACCAGACCTAAGGCGATTTGCTTGGCCAGGCGCCGCTCGCGCAGTGCCGTCCAGCCCTCTTTGTAACGGCCTTTGTATTTGTCTATCAAATTTTGGGGCGCTTGCACCGGCACATGGTTGGCCTGGAAACCGACATAGGCAAAAAAGGGCTGGTCTTTACGCGCGTCGGCGTCCATGTATTCGATGGTGCGATCAACAAAATACTGCGAAGAATAAAACTCGGCCGGCATCTTGGCCGGCTGCCCGTCTTCAAACCAATAGACCTCCGGCAAGTGCGGAAGGTATTGCTTGTTGGGCTCCCAATTATCTGAGCCGGTGTCGCCCTGCACAATGGATTTATCAAAGCCGCGCTGGTTGGGCAGGTTATAGGGTTCGGAGCCCACGTTCCATTTACCTGCGATATAGGTGCGGTAACCGCTGTCCTGTAAGAGCGAAGCCACAGTTACTACATTGCGCGTCAGCGAGCCCTGGTAGCCGGGTTTGCCTAAATGCTCGGTAGGCATGGCTTCGCGCAAATTGCCTACGCCGTTGCGGTGGTTGTCCACGCCGGTCAACAACATAGACCGCGTGGGCGAACACGAGGCCGCCACATGGAAATTAGAAAAACGCAAACCGGCGTGCGCCAGCGCATTGAGATGCGGCGTGTCGATTTCACCGCCGAATGCGCCCAGATCAGAAAAGCCCCAGTCGTCGGCCACCAGCACCACGAAATTGGGACGCTTGGCCGTCGCGCTAGACGCCGCCGTCGACGCGGGGGCACCCGCGTTGGATGCGGCATTGGGCGACACCGGAAACGCCAGCAAGCCCAGCAAAGCCAACAGACTAAGACGCGCGCCCGGCCATTGATGTATCGACATTCCAATCATCTCCTTCTTCCATTGCATGGCGCTTTAGCCAGCGCGACCCCGCAAGCCAAAATCCATCGGGCAATGTAGCACGCGCCTGTATCCCTACAGCACCTGCGCTGTCAAGCAAAGCACACCCTGCCGCCACGCGGCCAAAACCGGTCGCGTTCTCCATGAGGCGCCTATTACGCTTCGGTGACAATCGGGCTCTTTTGGGAACCTTAAATCTACATGGCCAGCCACGCCACGCTTCGCAAAACCGCCGGTACCACTGCTGCGGATAAAACACTAGCCTCCCGCTTGGGCCGGGACGATTGGCTGGACGCGGCTTTTCGCGCTGCCGTCGAACACGGCTTTGACGGTGTGCGCGTGCTCACACTGGCCGATACGCTGCAAGTCACGCGCGGCAGTTTTTACTGGCATTTCAAAGACCATGCGACCTTGATCGAGGCCCTGGTAGAACGCTGGCAGGCGCACGAGCTGGAAGCGCACCACAGGCTGGAGCAAGCTGGCAGCGACGACCCGGCCAAAGCGCTGGAAATACTACTAGACCAGGCCCTGGCCCACGGCGGCGATGACCTGGACAATATGCGCTTTGAACTGGCCTTGCGCGCCCTGGGCCGACGCGATGCACACGTGGCAAGCCTGATGCGCAGCATGGACGAGTTACGCATTGCCTTGTTCAAACGCAAATTCATGCGCCTGGTGCAGGACGACAAAACCGCTGCTGAGTTAGCCACTTTGTTTTACCTGTCGGTCGTGGGCAGCTTTCACGCGCTGATTCAGCCGCAAATGCCCAGCGCCAGCAAACAGTTTTTTCTAGACATCATTGCCAAGCACTTAGTGCACAAGCAAAAGCGCTAAAACCGCACGCGGCCTTTACGGGCCGGGCGCTTGCAAGATGGTGCGAAAACCTAAATGGCTGACGGCTAAATCATCCTCTTGCGCTTGGCGCGCGCCGGGCCGGTAGCGCATGCAGTAATTGGGCGCACACAAAAATGAGCCGCCTTTGATCACATGGCTTACCGCTGTGCCGCCCGCAGGCCGCAGACCGGCGTAGTCCGCCGTTTCAACTTCAGGCGCTAGGGTATTGTGATTTGGCAAGTACAGGTCGCGGGTGATTTCCCAGACATTGCCCAACATGTCAAACAAGCCCAGCGCGTTGGGCGCATAGCAGCCCACCGGCGCCAGCCCGACAAAGCCATCCTCCGCTGAATTACGCACGGGAAACAAGCCCTGCCAGGTATTCGCTTGCGCAGGCTGCGCGTGTTCCGTTTGCGTAGGCGCTGCGGCTGCGCGCGCCGCCCATTCCCACTGCGCTTCGCTAGGCAAGGCGCGCCCAGCCCATTGGGCATAGGCCAGGGCATCCCGATACGTCAGGTTGACGACGGGAAAGGACTCGCGGCCTTGGATAGATGTTTGCTGCCCTCCAGGGTGGCGCCAATTCGCACCGGGCAGGTAGCGCCACCACTGCGCCGGGTTGCCACCGCCCACTACATCGTTGGGGCTGATAAACACCACGGCGCCGGGCAGGCGTAGATCGGGGGGAAGTTCGGGGTGCGCCTTGGCGTCTACGGCCTGCTCCGCCACGGTGACATAGCCGGTAGCTTGCACAAAGGCCGCAAACTGCGCGTTGGTGACTTCGGTACGGTCCATCCAAAACCCCTTGACCACCACGCTACGCACCGGCAATTCTTCGCGATAGACGCTATCGCCCAGTTGCAGCGTGCCACCAGGCACCCAGACCATGCCTGGGTGCGCTGCCGATGGCGGCTGCGCGGGTAAGGCACATTGCAATGGTTCTTGGCGAGCGTGCTCTTGTGCTTTATCGGCGGACCACCACAGCCAGGCGGCCAGCGCCAGCAAGAGGGCAGCAAGCGATACCAGCAAGCGTTTGGATGTCATGGTGTGCTGCGACTTGGAACTG
This sequence comes from uncultured beta proteobacterium, assembly GCA_903951445.1. Taxonomy (GTDB): domain Bacteria; phylum Pseudomonadota; class Gammaproteobacteria; order Burkholderiales; family Burkholderiaceae_C; genus Allorhodoferax. Next base: position 2,503 of record CAJBBZ010000249.1, on the reverse strand, counting down.
TTTGGGACGGTAGGGATTGTCCCGCAGACCAAGGCTTTGCTTGCGGTCTTTACAGGGGCGCGTGAATCAGGTCTGCAATTCCGGCGACCTGCAAAATCGCATCTGCCTGCGCCTGCTCAGCGGCATCCAGCGCTGCAAATTCTTCTCGCAACCAGCGCAGGCATTTGCCTTGGTAGGTTACCGTGCCCTGCTCCCACAGGCCTTGGGGCAATTCGACGCTTAATTGTTTTTCCCCACGCAACAAAGCGCGGGCATTGGCCAGAATCACCGGCACATAGCCATGCGCCAATTCGGCCAGCAAGGCTAAGAGGCTCGCCGGTAGGTGCGCGGCATCTAGCCAGGCATCGTCTTGCACCTCCAGGCCCGACAAATCTTCCATCCAACCAGTCCAGGCAAAAGTGCGCGGCGCGTGTTGTACGGCCAAGCCCATCGACGTGGGGTCGAACAAAGCCAGTTGCGACAACTGCCCGTACAGCGCAAAGTCGCTAGCGCCTGGTCTTGCGCCCATTAAAAAAGCATACTGCGAAAAATGCGCGTCTAACAAACCCAATAGCCGCAGATAGCCCGCCTCCATCAAAGGCGCGGTGGTCGGGTTGGAACCGATGACGGGCAACCTATCAATTTGCCGCTTGGAAAAAAATGCTTTGCTTGCGGCATAGATTTTTTCATCCATCTGCAAACCGGCCCAATGCAGGGGAATGGTTTTACTGGCGCGGTCGATATCTGGCGCGTAATGCCAGCGGTAATGGAACATGGCCTTGGTGAGCCACTCGTCGGCAAAGTCTTCGAGTAAGGAGTCGATGAAGGCCAACACTGCATTAGCAGGCCTGGCCGCACGGCCAGCCACGTCGCGATCCAGGCGGCGCAACAGCGGCGTCGAATCAGTCACCGCTTGCAACTGACCCTGCGCGTCAGGCAGGTAAAACGTAGGCAGCAACTCTACGGCCGGCTTGGGCATGCCCGCGCGGTCAGCGGCCTCGCCGACCAGGTAGCGGTACGGTATATGGCGATAGCGCATCAGCGCCATCATCTTGCGGGTGTAGGGCGAGCCGGGCGTGCCTTTGAAAACCAGGGGCGCCTGCATGGCCTAAGCGCTTTCTTACGCCGCCGCGGCCGGCGTTGCTGTTACGGCTTTAACCGGCGTGAAAAAGCGCGTGTTATCGCGCAACCAGGCTTGCGAGTTGCTGGCGTCGTGTTGCTCGGGGTGAAAGTCCGGGCGCAGGTAGTCGCGCCACATGGACACGTTGCTACGGTACAAGCCATCTTTGGCCAGCAACAAACGCCAAGCACTGCGCCAAGTGCTCCATTGGAACAAGCTGCCGTCGTGCCACAAATTGCGCACGGTCTGGCGCATCACGTCCATCGTAAAAATCCAGCTCACTACCTTGAAGGTACGCACCCGCCATTTATGGCTGCCACCGGCGGCTTGGTAAATATTGAAAGCGGTGCTGCGGTGCTCGGACTCTTCGGAGGCATGCCACTTCCACAGGGTTGCCAAGCGTTCTTCCGCGCCTTCAAATGCCTCGGGGTGGCGCAGCGTCCAGTCGGCAAACATAGCGGTGAAGTGTTCGGTGGCCGCAGTGACCGCCAGGTGGATGCGGGGGTCTAGGTGTTCGGCTTTTTTGGCACGCTTGGCAGCGCGTACTTCAATTTCGTTGACAAAGCCCTGGCGCGCGAGCTGCGCGTTGAAGAGTTCGTGGATGCGCCGGTGCGTGGCCTCTTGGCCAACAAAGCCCTGCACTTCTTTGGCGTATTTTTCTTGCTCAGCCGGGGGCAGTGCTTTAAAGCAAGCGCGCACCGAGTCCATGAAATACTGCTCGCCCCAAGGAAAGCTCATGGACAAGGCATTGAAAAAAGCTGAACGAAAGGCATCGCCCCCGTTCCAGCGCTGATCGAAGGGCGTCGTCAAATCCACCAGCAAACGCCTTACTACTAAATCGGTCATACAACACTTTCTTCCATAACTAAATTTTTAACTTCGCGCAGCTCACGCCGCAAAACTTTACCCACATTGCTTTTGGGCAATTGGCTATCAAACACTACTTTGCGCGGCACTTTGTAGCCGGTCAAATGTTCGCGGCAATGGTGTACCACCATTTCTTCGGTCAGGGCGGGCGATCTCTTCACCACATGGATATGCACTTCTTCGCCGGTACTCTCGCTTTGCCGTCCCACGGCAGCGGCTTCGAGCACACCAGGGTGCAGCATCACCACGTCTTCGATTTCATTGGGATAGACGTTAAAGCCAGAGACCAAAATCATGTCTTTCAGGCGGTCCACAATTTTGAAGAAACCTTTTTCATCCATCACCGCTACATCGCCAGTGCGCAAAAAGCCATCTTCGGTCATCACCGCTGCTGTGTCTTGCGGACGGCGCCAATAACCCTGCATCACTTGGGGTCCGCGCACGCATAACTCGCCGGGCTCGCCCGCAGGCAAAGTACTCCCCTGCACATCGCGAATAGACACTTCGGTGGAAGGCAGTGGCAGACCGATGCTGCCG
>CAJBBZ010000248.1 GCA_903951445.1 uncultured beta proteobacterium | reverse complement strand
GTCCAAAAATACATCAACCGGCAAGGAAAAGACGACAAATGCTTTGCCGGCGCTAAGGCTGACGGTGCCTTGGCCACTCTCGACCAGATGGGCCAAGGCTTTTTGACACAAGGCCAGCGCCGCCAAAGCTAGCACTAGGCGGGAAATAAACTTAACTTCAGAAACTAATGACCGCCAGAGGGATTTGCTCGGTGAGCCAAAAATTGTCATTTTTTGAATTTACCAATATCGGGTAGAGCGCCTTGGGCAACTGTATCTGAACCTGCGCAAGTGCATTCTTGCTGTGTGCCTCAGCCGAAACCGTAACCGGATCTAGATGCGCTTGGGCATGGGTCGGCATATCGATCAACATCAGACTTATTTTCAAACACTCCCGCAGCGCGGGGATACTTGGAAACTGCCATTCCTTGAAATTCAATCTAGCGCCTGAAGGCAGGCCTAAATAAGCCCCGCTTGTCAGGCTGCCCGCCAAGCGCGTCATTTCTTTGCCCAACTGAATATCCGAATATTCCGAATATTTTTTAAGGAAATCCCTGAACTGCATCTGTGGCGCAAGCGCTTGATGCAGAACTTGAGGCCAGTTGACATGGAGGGTGAGCGCAATGGTATTTGCACCCATCGCCCTAAGCTCTGCACTATTGAAATGCGCTACATTCTGTGCCTGCACCTGGCCGGTAAGGAATGCACCCCAGGCCGCAATAACAGATACAAGCGCCTTGTATAAATAGCCCAATCAAACCTCCTTCATTAAGGTACGGTTCCACCCATGTATTTATTGGTATTCAAGGAGTTGACCGTACGACTTCTGAAATAGGGCACCTCGTCAATTTTCCCGATATAAGCCCCCTTCATCAGGACATGCATTGTGCTTTTATAGGTGGCATCCAAACCAATCGGTTGATAGTCGACCACCGTATGCGCATGGTAATGGTAACCAATACTGTTATGGTCATGTCCTCCAAAGGCGTCCAAGGTACCGTAGCCCAGTAAAGCCGTGTCGCCAGTGCGGTACTGGGCAAACAATGCGACACCGTCATAGCCAAATCCGATCAACGGCGGATGCGTTTTACCGGCGTAATCCGGATCGTTATACAGACCCAAACCTTGTCCTGACTGGTAACCATCGGCGTGACAATGCGGGCCTCCGCCGCCTTGCCCAACGTGGCAACCACTGGCAGAGAGCTCTCCCCTCAAATGCGAAGGCACCAAAGTGTTATTGAAAACAGGAAACATCACCGAACCATCAATCAATAAACCGTTATCTGCGATGTCCGCGTAGGTATAAACGTTTTTTTCTAGCGTTACGCCGTTTACCATGCCAGATGCGTCGCTCCACAAATTGGTCGTTAGTGTCGTATTCTGGGTGACATCGGTGACCAAACCATAATTTCGCATGGGAATCATGGTGATATAGCGCTCCAGATTCGAGAATCGTGTCACCAGACCATTAGGTCCACACTGCCCAGAACAAGGCGGGCTAGGCACGTCTTTCAGACCATTGGGTGAGGCCTGATTTCCATAGTTAATTACGACCATGAATGGGTGATACACGCCCAAGTTGTCCGCTTCATTGGTGAAATAAACATAAGGCACTAAATTTTGACCTGGCGTGCCATCGGAAATCGAATCACTCACCAATTTATTTGCAAGCAATCCATCCCTAAAAGCCGTGTAGAGCGCTGGCGCATACCGGAGAGCGCCATTGTTGCCTTCCACGGCGGTCTTTATAAGAGCCAATCGTGCGTCCGCTTTGGCTTTAGTGGCCGCATTCGTGCCGGTAGCCGTTACTTGGTCGCTATACGCGGCCTTCACATCCGACGCAATTTGCTGCTCTAGCGTAGTAGTTGAAGGTACTTTGTTGAGAAAAGCCGCAGGCCCCTGGGTAACGAAGGTCGTCACCATGGGGTCTATAAATGCGGGGATTCCCAAACTAATCGGCGAGCTGTATAGATACAACGGCGTGGCCGAACCGATAGCGGCTACCAATTTATACACACCACCAGAATAATTCACGTAGTAATCAGTAGCTGCGAAGGTTGTATCACGGGTATAGGTGCTGACAAAAGTGGTCGAGTTATAAGCGCGGGTATATCGGTTTTTTGCTTGAAGCAAATGCGTGCTGGTATCGTAAGTAAAGCTGACATACCCATAGGTCGTAGTCGCCTTGCCGAAGTTATTACGAAATTTCAGTTTGAATGAATCTGCCGCATCCGTATCGATGGAGTTATTGGGGTGAAGGTGAGAATCCAAACGGAAATTGCCATCTGCCGCCGCTACTGCCTGCACTAATTTGGACAAATAAGTGTTGTAGCTTGATGCTGAGCCTATGGTTTCGGACCCTACGGTGTAGCCAGCCGATGCACTGTAATCCGCGCCAATCGTCAGGTAGTTGGAGGCGATTGTTGCGGTCACCGCATCTGAAATCATGTACCGAGTGCGGGTCGCCATGGCACTTGTATCGCGCGCCAAGGCGGTTGCAGGCGTGTAGGCGTTTGCAACGGCATTAACAAAGGGCGCAGGCACGGAATAAGTCACCACGGTGCTTGCTGCGACGGGAGTAACACTCACCGCGCTAGAGGCTGCGCCCGTACCCGCACTATTGGTAGCCTTCACGCTGCATGCGTAAAGCGAACTATTCGTCAATCCCGTGACGATGATCGGGCTGTTGGCCGACGTACCCGTGACTGCGGTCGATGATCCGGTGATGCAAGAGGCAATATAGGCTGAAATGTCAGCGCCGCCGTTAGATACAGGCGCGGTAAATGCAATACTGGCTTGCGCACTTCCTGCTGTTGCAGCACCAATCGTTGGCACACCGGGAACGGTAACAACAGCGTCCGTACTGGTGTTATTGGATTCTCCGCCACCCCCACACCCACTAAATCCCAAAATAATTATTGTTAATAATAATTTGAAATTTGAAATTAATATTTGCATGGCGTATTTACTTCTAATGAGAATCAAGCGAGGGACTCCGTGGTGTTGTACGCGAGCAAAGTATTGCTTTATTCGAAAGAAACAAAAAGCTAATTAAAAAAATTAAATTATTTTTACATTTCGCAACGCTCGCCTAATTATAGGCTGACTGGGGCTAGGTACCTAGGACAATTTAAACACTGGAAAGTTATAAAGGCATATAACCCCCCGGTCCTGCGACCTAAGCCCGAGCATTTGCAAAGCGCAGACGGGCAATTTGATCGGTCAGAAAATTTCGCCAGTGCTCATATCAGCGACCAAGCTAATCCCGCAAACCACCCGCCTGCATCACGTCCCAGCAAGCGCCCATGGTGTGGTAATCGGTTTTACCGGCGGGGGACTTGGTGTTTTCCAGCTTGCTGCCGTCGGCGGACAGGATGCGGAACCAAGCGCCGTACCGGTGGTCCACCATGTGTTGCCAACTCCAGTCCCAGGTGCGGGTGTACTGGTCTAGGTATTCCTGTTTGCCCGTGGCACGCCATAGGCGCCAAGCAGCGGCGAAGGACTCGGCCTGCACCCAGAAATATTTGTCGCTATCGCAATGCTTGAAATCCGGGTCAAAGCCATAAACCAGGCCGCCGTATTGCGCGTCCCAGCCGTGTTGGTAGGCGGCGCTTTGCAGCTCTTCTGCGCGTTGCAGCCAGCGCCCATGGGGCTGGTGCTGCCAGGCGATCATCAGCAATTTGGCCCACTCGGTTTGGTGCCCGGTCTGGAAGCCCCAGGGCTTGAAGATATTGCCGGGGTTGTCGCGGTTGTAGTCCCAGTCCAGCGACCAGTCCTTGCGGTAATGCTCCCACACCAGTCCATGCGACTGCGCGGCCAGCTCAAACGCAAAGCGCTCTATCAGCAGCACTGCGCGGTCCCAGTAGCGCTGCTCGCCGGTAAATTCAAAAGCCGTCAAACAGGCCTCGCACATGTGCATATTGGCGTTCTGGCCACGGTAATCGATGAGCACGCCTTCAGGGGTAATTTCGTCGGCATAGGCACGCGCATCGCTCTGAAAAAACGCCGCGTTCATCTGGTCAAAGGCCTCGCCTACCGCCTCGCGCGAGCAGGCGCCGACCCTAAATGCGTGGCTGTGCGCCAGCATCACAAAGGCTTGCCCATAGGCCATAGCGGTCGCGTCTTGCACGCGGCCCGCCTCTAGCGTCCAGCCGTACAAACCGCTGGGCAGGCGAAAGCTTTGCAAATGTGCCAGCGCGTGGCACGTCCAGTCCAGGTAGTGCGCGCGGCTGGTGTGGTGATAAGCCATAGACCAGTTAAATACAAAACGCGTGGCGCTGACCAAATGCCGGTGCGAGCGCTCATACACCGTGCCATCGTCCAGAAAATAATGGAAAAAACCACCCTCAGGGTCTAGGGCATTCGGCTCGTAAAAGGCCAAGGTTTTGTCAATGTGCGCGGCTAAAAAACTACGGCTGTCAAATTCGGGTGTGCTCAAGGCAAAACTCCTTGTCTAAGACGTGAAAGAAAAATCCAGGGCCAGCGTGTGGCGGTAATCGCGCTGCGGGCCGTACCACACATCGCTGCCCCAGGCCGGGCCGTTGGGCATGTCTTCGGTTTCTAAACATAGCCCCGCGCCCGCGCCATGGGCCACGCCCAAAGCCGGGCTGCTCGGGCGCAAACCCGCGCTGGCATACACATGCAACAAAGGCCGGTCGGTACTGACCTGCATCGCCAGCCCCCCGGCTTGTACACGGGCCACAGGGCGCATTGCCCCGGCATCGCTGCGTAATACCAGAGCGCCATCCAGATGCGGCACGCAGGCGGGCGACACCTTCGCGCCTGCGCGGAAATCAAAACAGCTACCGTCCACCGGCACCGCCGACAAAGGCAGCTCTTGCGCATCCACCGGGTGGTAGCGGTCGGCGTCCACTTGCAACATATGCTGACAGATAGTGGCCGCGCCATCGAGGTTCCAGTAACTATGCTGCACCAAGTTGATGGGGCTTTCGGCATCTACGCGGGCATCGGCTTGCCAGACCAGCCGGTCGCCTTCCAAGCGGTACTGCACTTGCGCCTGGCAGCGGCCCGCAAAGCCCATGTCGCCATCGGCAGAGTCCAGCGTCAGCGTTAGGCCGCTGGCATCGTGCTGCGCAATCTGCCAATCGCGCTGTCCCCAGCCTGATGTACCGCCGTGGATGCAATGGCCTAGGGGATGGTTGGCGTCCAGCGCATAGCGCTTATCGCCGCGTTCCAGCACGGCGCCGCCAATGCGGTTGCCATAGCGGCCACACACCGCGCCTATGGACATGGTGTCCTGCCGGTAGGCTTCGGGGTCGCTAAAACCTAAAGACAAAGGCCGCGGTCCCTGGGGCGCATGCAGCCAAAACAATTGCATGAGGCGCGCGCCAAAAGGAATGACCCAGGCCTCAAAATGTTCAGAGCGCAAGACCAACACGCCGGGAGGCGCTGGCATGCGCGCCGGGCCGGGGTCGCCGCGCACTACCGGCACGGGAATTAAATGAGGTTGCGGTGCAAACGCAGCTCGGCGATGGCATGGCCGAGCACTTGCACTTCGCGCTCGGCACCCGGTTCGCGCTTGAAACCGGCCAGTTCAAAAAAGCGTAAAGCCGTTTTGTTACGCGCTTGCATCCACAAGGTGACGTCGATACAGCCTTCGTCGTGCAAACCCTGGCGCGCCGAATGCCACAAAGACAGGCCCACGCCCAGGCCCTGAAAATCCGGGTGCACATAGATGTCGGTAATCTCGCCGGTGGTTTGGCGGCTGCCGTCGTCCCGGCTGCGGTCAAAGCCGACAAAGCCAACGATGCGATCGCCGTGCATGGCTGCCATCACCTGGGGCTCGGCAAACTCAATCGCCTCGCGCCAATAGGCCTGGCGCTTGTCCTGGCCCAAGGGCGGCAGCTGGTCGGTGCCCAATAAGGACTGGTAGGTTTCAAGCGCTACCTGCGCATACAAATCACTAATCGCTTTGGCATCGCGCACCACGGTGGCGCGTACCGGAAAAACAGAGGAGCTTGACATGGGAACTGCAATCACAAAAAAACGAGATAAAAGGCCTCTCGATTGTCGCAGGATTGAAAAGGGCTTCGGGCGCCCTGCCCGCCGCGAGGCGTTAAGCTTTGCCCCATGTGCCGGGATATAACAAAAACTATGATGAACCCACTATGGCGCCTGGCGCTGTGTTGCTGGCTGCTAGGCACTGCCCTTATGGCAGAGGCCGCCCCCTTTGAAGACACCATGGCCCAGCGCACCTTGGCCTGCACCGGCTGCCATGGCCCCCAGGGCCGCTCTGGCCCCGACGGTTACTACCCGCGCCTGGCCGGCAAGCCCGCAGGCTATTTGTACAACCAGTTGGTCAACTTGCAGCAAGGGCGGCGCAATTACCCGCTGATGCAAAACCTGCTCGCGCCTTTAGACGATGCCTATCTGCGCACCATGGCCGATTACTTTGCGGGGCTTGAAATTCCCTATCCGCCGCCCGGGCCGCAGCCCACCGACAAAGCCTTGTTGGCGCGCGGGCAGCAACTCGTGCGCCAGGGCGACCCAGCCTTGCAAGTACCGGCCTGCGTGCAATGCCACGGCAGCGCGCTGACCGGCACGCAGCCCTCGGTACCCGGCCTGTTAGGCCTCCCACGCGACTACCTCAACGCCCAATTGGGCGGCTGGCAAAACGGCCAACGCCAGGCCCAAGCGCCCGACTGCATGGCCGATATCGCCAAGCGCCTGAGTGACGCCGATGTGCATGCGCTCAGCATTTGGCTGTCCAGCCAAAGCGTGCCGCTGGTATCCCGCGCCGCCGCGCAAAAACCCCCGCTGGCGCCCGGCGCCAAAGAGATACGTTGCGGGAGCGCGCCGTGGTGAAGCGCAGCACTTTGCGCACCTTGGCGCTGACGCTGTGCACCTTGCTGGCAGCCGCCCTGCTGTGGGCCTTGTGGGGCTTTGATGCCTATTACCGGCCAGCCAGCGTCAACCCCTTGGTGCAAACCAGCGCATCCGAAAACACTTCTGCAATCGAAGGCAGTGCAAGCAAGACGAGCGCCGATGCGCAAGCACCCTCTAAAGCGCAGGTGGCGCGCGGCCAGTACCTAGCGCGCGTGGGCAATTGCGTGTTTTGCCATACCGCACCCGCTGGCGCCATGCTCGCAGGCGGGCGCGCGATACAAACCCCATTTGGCACGGTGCACACCAGCAACCTGACGCCGGACCCGGTGCATGGCTTAGGCCGCTGGACGCAAGACGATTTTTGGCAAGCCCTGCACTTAGGGCTGGGGCCGCAGGGGCAGCGACTCTCGCCCGCGTTTCCCTACACCAGCTACAGCCGCCTAACACGCGCCGACGCGGATGCGCTATGGGCATTTTTGCAATCGGTGCCCGCCGTGCCCCGGCCCAAAACCGAAGCAAACATGGTGTGGCCCTTCGGCACCCAAACCGCGCTGGGCTTGTGGCGCGCGATGTATTTCCGGCCCTTCCAAACCGCCAATGAGGATGCAGCGCCCGTAGGCGCAGACATGGTGGCCTGGACGCGCGGGCGCTATTTGGTCGAGGGCCTAGGCCATTGCCAGGAATGCCATAGCCCGCGCGACGCACTGGGCGGCTTGCGCAATGCGTCACGCGGCACAGGCGGCGTCTTGCCCGGCCTGCCTTGGTATGCACCTTCTTTGCGCGATGCAGCCCAAGCCGGAACGACCGATGCGCAGGCCTTGCAAAGCTTTTTACAAACCGGCGTAGGCGCTGGCCGCTTTGCAGCCGGGCCTATGGCCGAGGTGGTTCTGCACGGCACGCAGTACCTGAATGACCAGGATGCGCAGGCGACGGCTGTTTATTTGCAGTCGCTGGTGCAAGGTCAGAGCCCGGCCCAAGGCCCTAAGTATGCGCAAGCGCAAGCCCAAGGCTTGGCTGAGAAACCAGATGCCGTCATTGCGAGCGTAGCTAAGCAATCGAGTTTTCCCGTGCAAGCAGCCGCATCGGGATCGTGGTCTCCAACAGGTTGCGAGAACGCGGTATGCGATAAGCCCCGCAAAGAAACTTTGGCCCAAACACAAGGCGCCGACATCTATAAAAATAATTGCGCCGACTGCCATGGCGACCAAGGCCAAGGCCGCGCAGGCATCTACCCCGCCATGGCAGGAAACCGCGCGCTGCTGATGGACAAACCCAATAACGCGGTGCTCAGCGTACTCTACGGTGGCTTTGCGCCTTCCACGCAAGGCTACGCCCGGCCGTTTGGCATGCCGCCTTTTATGCTGGAACTGAGCAACGCCCAGATCGCCCAGGTGCTGAGCTATACCCGCAGCGCCTGGGGCAACCAGGCGCTGCCGATTAGCGAATTGCAAGTGCAAGCCGTGCGCGACCCGCAGCAGCGCCGATGAACTTGCCCAAGAACGCGCAGACCTGCGCACCCAGCAACACGGCAATGTGCACCACCGATAAACCAGCGCTCGCAGGTATCACGCTGCTATACCAAGACGCTTCGCTGTTGGTGCTAAACAAACCGGCTGGGCTGTTGTCGGTGCCGGGGCGCGGCGCGGATAAGCAAGACTGTTTAAGCGCCCGCGTACGAGCGCACTTTGCGGACGCGCTAGTGGTACACCGCTTGGACATGGCGACCTCGGGACTTTTGCTAATGGCGCGCGGCGCCGATGCCCAGCGCAATATCAACCACGCCTTCGCCAACGGTATGGTGGGCAAACGCTACGTAGCGCAAGTGGCGGGTCTGCTGGAGGCGGACGGAATTTGGCGGACTATCGACTTGCCGATTGCCGTCGATTGGCCGCGCCGCCCCTTGCGCGTTATCCAGACCGATGGCAAAGCCAGCCAAACCCGCTGGCGTTGCGTAGCGCAGGATGCGCAAAACCAAAGCAGCCGGGTGGAACTTGAACCTCTGACCGGCCGCAGCCACCAGCTACGCTTGCACCTGCAAGCCTTGGGGCATCCCATATTGGGCGATGCTTTGTACGCGCCACCAGAAGTACAGGCCATGGCCCCGCGCTTGCTTTTGCACGCCTGCACGCTAGAGCTGGTGCATCCGCAGGCTGGCACGCCGATGCACTGGGATTGCCCGGCGGATTTTTAAGGAATATCTACATTAGTCCAAACCCATCATTGCGCGCAAAGCGAAGCAATCCATTTGGCTTACGAACCAGGCACTTATGGATCGTCGCGTCGCTGCGCTCCTAGCGATGACGGGCTTATGCAGACCTTCCTTGATAGGTTGGACCTTGACCTACTTTGAGCGAAGAGGCCGTCGCCGCGCCTTTTGAGCGCATACCTAAAAAGCATTGGACAAGCCTTGCAAATTCCACAGGCAGTGCGGCTTTGGCACAGCTTGCGAGACTATTTCAAAACGATGGTGATGCAAAGCTGCGAGCCCACGCCCCAGACCGATTTGATCGCGCCTTCGGCGATCTGAACATGTGTACTTTTGAGTTTTTTATGCAACTGGTTCACATGACCATCGCTTCGAGGCGGAAGATGCCTGCAGCCGCTGTAATCTCTTTCATTTGTCCGTGACCTGGAAGCGTCTTGGTCTCAATCGTTACAAGACCGACTTGTGCTAACTGGTCTACATCACGTTTTACAGCGCTGCGATCGCGATGCAGTCGCCCAGCGATGACGGTGATCGAACCCGGTTCTCCCTTGACACTGCGGAACACTTCGAGTCGACGGGCAGTCAGCAGGCGCAAAAGATCGGCAGGATCTTCGAAGCTTACAGTGCGCTCCTCTGGTATCGGTTGGCCACCATCAGCCAATCGTGCCAAGGCCTTTCCTCTGCGAAAAAAATCTTGTTCGTTACCTACTTTAAGAGTGACATTTTTCATACGGCTCTCCTCAGTGCAGCCCAGTCCGTCTGGAACTGATCTTCTACATCATCAAAACTTGTGAATTCAATTGCGGCCACAACGCCGAAATAGTGCCGGTGGTGATGCCCATGTTGATTGTCATAACCCACCACGCGCACGTTATCGCCAGCATGCAGTGCATGGTTGATGTAAGCAAGGTTGTAACGAGTCACGTGACCTTGCGTATCAACCCAAATTTCACGTCGAAGCTGACCATTCCCGCGCTTTTGTGTGATGTGGTGCGTATCGTCGACAATTTTTCGATCAGCCATGACATATATTATCACGGCTGGTTCCCAGGCAAGCTCGACGGACTGCGGAATAGGTTGAAATAGGTGCCGATCCTGGCATCGGTCGCCTGGCTTTCGGCAGCGTGGCGCGTATTTCATTAACTGCAATACCGCCTCGAGCCATCTGCGATGACGGGCTAATGTCAGCTTAGGTGCCGTTCGACTCTTGATACTGGGCGTCCAACAAGCGTAAAAGTACGAATCGCAAACCGGTGCGCACAGCCTCGCCCGAAATAGACGGCACCTCACTCCTTGGGCTGGACCTGCGCATCATTAGTTGGCAGGCGAGTCAGGTTCAGCAGGTTGCCCGTCAGAATCAGACCAATGCCTAACAAGGTAAACAGATCCAATCTTTCCGAGTAAGCCAACCAGCCAACCAGCGCGGTCAAGGGCACACGCAGGAAGTCCATCGGTACGACAACGGTGGCATCTGCAAGCTGCATCGCCCTGGCGAAGCAGTAATGCGAGTAGGTTCCGCAAAACGCCACCACAACTACCCAAGCCCAGGTGTGGACAGAAGGCCATTGCCAAACCACGAGCGCCGGCACCAGCCCGATCACGCTTTGTACCACCAGCATCCAGAAACTTATCGCCAATGCTGCATCGATGCGGGTAAGGGACTTGACCAGCACCACAGAGATTGCGAACCCGAGGGCTGAGGCAAGCGCAATGATCTGCCCGCTGTCTATCGCCCCCGCGCCGGGGCGCACGATCACTGCCACACCCACTAGCCCTAGCAGCACCGCGAACCACTTACGCGCACCCATTCGCTCACCGAGAAAGACTACGGCCAGGGCCGCCGACCATATCGGCATGGTGAATTCAATGGAAACCAACTCTGCGAGCGGGATCATTGTCAAGGCTACAAACCAACCATACTGCCCGGCATAGTGAACCGCATTACGCAGCGCGTGTTGAGGCAGCCGTTCGGTCCGTACCGCGCTAAGACCGCCTGCTGCGCGTATAAGCGGCCATAGCATGAACATTCCCAAAATAGAGCGAAGCAGCATGATCTGGAACACCGACAGTTCGCGCGCGGCCTCGCGCCCGGCGACGGCGATCACCACCATCAGCGTCAGCCAGCCGGCCATCCAGCCTGCGGCGCGAGCGGTTGGGTTATCGAAGCGGGACTGCATCAGCGGGAGCATAGCGCAGCGGCTTCCCTTGTTTTCAGGCGATTGCGGCAGGTAAGGAGTCGCCTTAGATCTATACGTTTTGAGCCGACAACTTTGGGGACATTTGAGACCGCTTAGGCTCGGAAGCGGCTGGCCAATTGCCTTCCGAAATCATCGGGCTACCAACCAGACAGGACCTTGCGCTAAAAAAGCAATGGCCTGGCCAATCCCCACCAAATACCCAGCAAATTCCCTACCCAACCCAGCCAACCCACCAAGCCTTAGCCGCCAAAGCGCAAGGCAAGCCCCAGCGCCTAAAATGCTGCGGTGACCTCCATCCTCAACGCCGACCTGCATTGCCACTCTGTGGTTTCGGACGGCACCCTGACCCCTGAAGCCCTGGCCGAACGTGCCGCCTCCAACGGCGTGGAGCTGTGGGCGCTGACCGACCATGACGAGATTGGCGGCCAGGCCCGCGCCGCAGCCGCAGCCAAGGCCGTGGGCATGCGCTACATCACCGGGGTGGAAATTTCGGTCACTTTTCTGGGTAAAACTGTTCACATCGTGGGCCTGGGCATCGATACCGACAACGCGGAATTGCGTGAGGGCCTAGAGCAGACCCGCGGCGGGCGCAGGCTGCGGGCGCAGGACATGGCCGACGGGCTGGCCAAAGTGGGCATCAAGGGCGCGTTTGAAGGTGCGCTGCAATACGTAGGCAACCCAGACCTGATTTCCCGCACGCATTTCGCCCGGCACTTGGTCGAGACCGGCGTCTGCAAAGAAACCAACGAGGTGTTTCGCAAATACCTGACCGAAGGCAAGCCCGGCTATGTGGAGCACCGCTGGGCCACGCTCAAAGACGCGGTGGGCTGGATTACCGGTGCCGGTGGCATGGCGGTGGTGGCGCATCCGGCGCGCTACAAATTTACGCCCAATGAAGAATTTGCCCTGTTTACCGAGTTCAAAGGCCACGGCGGACGCGGCGTGGAGGTGGTGACCGGCAGCCATTCGGCGGCGGAATATGTCACTTATGCCGCCACGGCCCAAGAGTTTGGGCTGGCTGCCTCGCGCGGCAGCGACTTTCATAGCCCCTTAGAAAGCCACACCGAGCTGGGCACCCTGCCCTACCTGCCCGGCGGTTTGACGCCGGTGTGGGAATTGCTGGCCACGCGCATCCAATAAGCGGCGCCGTGGCACAGTTTTTTGAAGTCCACCCGGACAACCCGCAACAACGCCTGCTCAAGCAAGCGGTGGCCTTGCTGCAAAAAGGCGGCGTGCTGGCGGTGCCCACCGATTCGAGCTACGCGCTGGTCTGCCACTTAGACGACAAAGCCGCCGCCGACCGGCTACGCCAGACACGCGGGGTGGACGATAAGCACCACCTAACGCTGCTCTGCCGCGACCTGAGCGAGCTGGCCAATTACGCTCGCGTGGACAACCGGCAGTTTCGGCTGCTCAAATCTGCCACGCCCGGCCCGTTTACCTTCATCCTAGAAGCCAGCAAAGAAGTGCCGCGCCGCCTGAGCCACCCATCGCGCAAAACCATTGGCCTGCGCTTGCCAGAGCACGCCTGCCTGCAAGCCCTGCTAGAGCTGCACGGCGCGCCTTTGCTGGCCACCACTTTGATACCGCCGGGCGAGAGCCAGGCCCTGAACGATGCCGCTGACATCCGCGAACGCTATGAGCACCAGATAGACGGCGTGATCGACGCCGGTGCCTGTGCGCTAGAGCCCACCACCGTGATAGACCTGAGCGGCGGCGAAGCCGAAGTGGTCCGCCAGGGTCGGGGCGACCTTGCCCGGCTGGGTCTGTAATGCGTGAGAGCCCGAATGCCTTCAAGCCTTAATCATTGAAAGCCCGCACGTGGACATTGCAAACCTGATTCAAACCGTCAGCCTTTACGCGATACCGGTGATTTTTTCCATCACCCTGCATGAAGCGGCGCACGGCTACGCAGCGCGCTACTTTGGCGACGACACCGCCTGGATGTTGGGCCGCATCTCGCTCAACCCCTTGAAACACATCGACCCAGTGGGCACCATCTTGCTGCCGCTGCTGCTGTACTTCAGCACCTCGGGCGCGTTTTTATTTGGGTATGCCAAACCGGTGCCAGTCAATTTTGGGCGTCTGCGCCACCCCAAGCGCGATATGGTGTGGGTAGCGCTGGCCGGCCCGGCGATAAATTTTGTACAAGCGGTGGTCTGGGGCGCGGGCCTATTCGTATTGCAAGGCGCTGGTATCAGCGAACCTTTTTTGCTAAAAATGTGCCAGGGCGGCGTGCTGGTCAATGTGGTGATGTGTGTGTTTAATCTGTTCCCGCTGCCGCCGCTCGATGGCGGGCGCATTTTGGTGGGTTTGTTGCCCATGCGCCAAGCGTATTGGTTGTCGCGCGTGGAGCCCTGGGGCTTTTTTATTGTGATGGCGCTGGTACTGACCAAGGTGATCAACACCTTTTGGATGCTGCCTTTGATGGGCCTGAGCTTTGAAGCCCTGGACTTGCTGCTCAGCCCCTTGCGCGCCCTGCTGCTCAGCGGCGCAGCGCCGGTTTAATTTGTTTGGCCTTGTTCACTAAAGCACCATGAGTACTGTTCGTTTTTTAACCGGCATCACCACCTCGGGCACACCGCACTTGGGCAACTACGTGGGCTCCATCCGCCCCGCGGTGCAAGCCAGCTTGCGGCCCGGCGTGGAGAGTTATTACTTTTTGGCGGACTACCATGCGCTCATCAAAATTGACGAGCCTGCGCGCATCCAGCGCTCCACGTTGGAGATCGCCGCCAGTTGGCTGGCCGCTGGTTTAGACCCCGAGCGCGTGGTGTTTTACCGCCAGTCCGACATCCCCGAGATTCCCGAGCTCACCTGGTTTTTGACCTGCGTGACCGGCAAAGGCATTCTCAACCGCGCGCATGCCTACAAAGCCTCGGTGGACAAAAACACCGCCGCTGGCACGGACCCGGACACGGACGTGAGCGCTGGCCTGTTTATGTACCCGGTGCTGATGGGCGCGGACATTTTGATGTTCAACGCCCACCATGTGCCGGTGGGGCGCGACCAGGTGCAGCACATCGAAATGGCGCGCGACATGGCGCATAGTTTTAACCACCGCTATGGCGAACATTTTGTGGCGCCGCAAGCGGCCATTGAAGAAAGCGTAGCCACCTTGCCGGGCTTGGATGGCCGCAAGATGAGCAAGAGCTACGACAACACCATCCCCCTGTTTGCCAGCAGCGCGCAGTTGCAAAAACTGATCGCCAACATCAAGACCGATTCGCGCGCACCGGGCGAGCCCAAAGACACCGAAGGCTCGGCCTTGTTTCAGATTTACCAGGCCTTTGCCAGCCCGCAAGAGACCGCCGCGTTTGCGCAAGAATTTGCCCAAGGTATCAGCTGGGCCGCTGCCAAAGAAAGGCTGCATGCGCGCATAGACCAAGAGATTGCACCCATGCGCGCACGCTACCAACACCTGATGGAGCATCCGCAAGAAGTGGAAGCCATGCTGCTGCAAGGCGCCATCAAAGCACGCGCCGCGGCCACGCCCTTTATGGCGCGCCTGAGGCAGGCTGTGGGCTTGCGCAGCTTGGCGGCGCAAAGCACTGGCGGACCTGTTAAATCGGCCAAAACCGCTAGCGCGGCGTTCAAGCAATACCGGGAGAGTGATGGTCAGTTTTACTTCAAGCTGCTCGATGCCAAAGGCGCACTGCTGCTACAAAGCACCGGCTTTGCCAACCCCAAAGAAGCAGCGCAAGTGATGGGCCAACTCAAGGCTGGCGGCGCTAGCTCACTGCCCGCCTGCCAAGCATTTATCGCCAGCGTTGCGGACGCTGCAGCGCTGGACGAAGCCCTGGATAGTTTGCGTGCGCAGGCTAACTAATTGGCGATGAGCCCGGCCTGAACAAGCGCCATGCAAGCCAAATACCTCTTACAACTGGCTTGCCTCTCGGCGCTCTGGGGCGCCTCTTTCATCCTGACGCGTATTTCGGCGCCGCAACTGGGGCCGAATTTTTCGCCCTGGCTGCGCATGGTTTTGGGCACTTTGATGCTGGCGGGCATCATGCGCGCGCTCAAGCACCGCTGGCCCACAGAGCATTGGAAGGAATTGATGTTCATCGGCTTTCTAGCCGTGGCCGGGCCGCATGCGCTGTATTCGCAAGCGGCCTTGTTTTTGCCTGGCGGCTATGGCGCGCTGCTATCGGTTACCTCGGTGTTATTTGGCGCTTTCGCCTCAGCTTGGCTGGGCGAAGAAGTGCTGAC
>CAJBBZ010000247.1 GCA_903951445.1 uncultured beta proteobacterium | reverse complement strand
CGCTTTAACAGCTTGAAGCCCACTTTCTTGATGACCAACAACTACTGCAAGATAACCAAAATCAGACATCGCTGATCCGAGATAGGTATAGCCTTTTTCAGACCCACCTGCACCGTGCGAAATAATTGCAACGCCTTTGCATTCACTTGCAATGGGCTTGTAGACCATTGCCGAGACAGGCTTTGAATCTTGGCGTTGTAAGCTAATTAAATCTTGTCCAATCGCGGCTGTACTAGTTGCTACTGTTGCTTGAGAAACGGCGCAGTCAGTACGCATCTTTGTCATGACTTCGCCCTTCTCCAGACACTGAGCGCGGCCAACACAATGGCCACGCCAGCCGCCCACGGCAGAATCCCAATCGTGCCTGCCCAAATTGCTTCAGGCTTTGTAGCCCCCTGAGATAAGGCCTGGTTTTGCAGCAGCTCCATTAGCCAAAGCCAAATTAAGGCGGCAGCCACAATGCCGACGGTACGGGTCACTAGCGTTAGGCTGCCAGACAGACCCCGCGCAGAATCTGACAAGGTGGCCACCACTTTGTCGGCGTAGACTGCCTGCGTGCACACGGTGTCCAAATACCCTCTTCTAAATGCCAGTTCTTTCTGTGCCACTGACGCAGGCAACCCCAGTGTGTATGAAATGACTTCTAAGATTGCGTATGAAATGGCTGGTATTGGTCCAAAGGATGTCGATGTCGCCGAAGTGCAGGACACCGACTCTTTCTCCGAGATCGAAAATTGCGAGGAGCTTGGGTTTTGCGCGAAGGGAGAAGGCGGACACATGGTCGACGTAGGCGAGTTCGAAATTGGCGGGCGCCTGCCCGTCAATCCCAGTGGCGGTCTGCAGTCAAAAGGGGAGCCGCTTGGCGCTTCACATTTTGGGCAGATATATGAGCTGGTGCTGCAGCTGCGAGGAAACGCCGGTCCGCGCCAGGTGGAATCCGCTAGGATAGGCCTAGCGCAGGTCTTCGGTGCCTGGGGGCATTGCGGCGTCACTCTGCTGAAAAAGGCATGGTAAGCAATGCTTAATGCTTGGAAGGCGTCCATCTTGATGGTAAATGACACCTCGCTTAGCCTCATGGTGGCGCTGCTTACAAGGCGCGGTGGAGTAAATGATACGAGTCTCAATTTGCAATTGAATTGCTGCGTAGGTGTCTTCGTGAAAAATATTACCTATTGTCGCACATAGACATTAAAACATCAGGACAAACATGACTGAGAACGATGAAAACCCAAGACCTCCCCTCGAAGGCCTTCTGGTGCTTGATCTTACACGCGCGCTTGCCGGACCCCATTGCACGATGATGCTTGCCGATCTAGGCGCACGCGTACTGAAGATTGAACCGGGGGATGCCGGCGATACTACGCGGGGACTCGCGCCTCACTTGAGCCATGGAGTGTCCTCTTATTTCAGCAGTGTCAATCGCAACAAGGAAGGCGTGGCCATCAATTTAAAGAACCCACGTGGTGTGCAGATTCTTCGCGATCTTGCAGCCCAATCAGACGTAATCATCGACAACTTTCGGCCAGGCACAATTGACAAGCTGGGCATTAATTACGAAGAATTGCGCCGAGTTGTGAACCCAAGATTGGTGTCCTGTTCGATCAGCGGATTCGGTTCGAGTGGCGCTTACAGCCAACGGTCGAGTTATGACTTGATTGTTCAGGCCATGGGTGGCGCGATGAGCGTGACTGGCGAACCCGGCGGAACGCCCGTACGTCTCGGAATTCCTATGGGGGACATCGGTGCCGGAATGTACGCTGCAACTGGCATTCTGTCAGCCTTACATGCGCGTATGCATACGGGAAAGGGACGTCATGTCGAAGTGAGTATGCTAGACACCATGGCCGCTCTTTTAAGCTACTTGGGGGGCAACTTTCTCAATTGCGGAATCGTTCCCGGTCCCCAAGGGTCCGGTCATATGGTCAATGTTCCTTACCAAGCTTTTGAAACCAGCACCCAGTGGATCGTAATTGCGATTTTCGGCGAACGCTTCTGGAAGGAAACTTGCGACGTCCTGGGCCGGCCAGACCTTGCGGCGGATCCCCGATATCTCACCTCCGAGACTCGGTCCAAGAACCGAACGGAGTTGCTTGATGTCATACAGGCAATCCTCAAATCGCGACCCGCGAACAAATGGCTTGAAGAGTTGCTGGCCCTTCAAGTTCCGTGCGGACCGATAAGTACAGTCGATCAGGTACTTACGGATCCAGTTCTGCTCGAACGCAATATGGTGGTAGAAACAAACCATCCTGATTACGGTCGAGCACGCGCTCCTGGAAATCCAATGAAGGTACAGGGGATCCGTGATGGCATTGCAACGCCTGCGCCCGTGCAAGGTGAGCATACTGAAAAAGTTTTGCGAGAGTTGTTGCACTACTCCCAGGACCAAATAGCCCAACTCAAGGCAGAACATCTACTTTAAGCGAGCTGTTGAGCAGTTGCAATCAATAAAAATCTTGACAAAGCAATAAGTTGTGTTCGATCTGTAGTTCTTTAGAAGTAATCGTAGAAGTATTGCAACGCGCGTTGGTGAGCGTGAGTCGCAAACGTTCCCATGATCCGCCACATTTAAGGTAAATTGCAGACTTAACCGGAGACTCGGTTCTATGGAGGAGTTGCAGGTGTATGCATTTAAATATCAACGCGCCGAATCGGTGACCTCGGCGGCAGCGGCCTTGAGCACCGACGACGCAGCCAAGGTTTTGTCGGGGGGCATGACTTTGTTACCGTCCATGAAGCACCGCTTGATCGCGCCTACCGTGCTGATTGACTTGGCGCGCTTGCCTGACCTGATCGGTGTGCGTGAACAAGCCGATCATTGGTGGGTGGGTTCAGCCACGCGCCACCAAGACGTGGCAGCTCATGTAGGCTTGCAAAAAGCCATGCCCGGCTTGGCACAACTGGCAGGGCTGATTGGCGACCCGCAGGTACGTGCACGCGGCACCTTAGGCGGCTCGTTGGCAAACAACGACCCCAGTGCAGATTACCCCGCTGCCGCATTGGCCTTGCAAGCGGACATCGTCACCGAGCGGCGCAGCATTGCAGCCGATGATTTTTTTCTGGGCATGTTTGCCACCGCTTTGCAGCCCGATGAAATCATCACAGGCGTGCGCTTTCGCACTGCATTGCGAAGTGCCTACGCCAAATTCAAACACCCTGCATCGGGTTATGCGATGGCAGGCGTGTTTGTTGCGCAGTACCCTTCTGCGGGCTTAGATCGTGGTGGGTGGCGGGTGGCAGTCACAGGCGTTGCCAATGGCGTGTTTCGTTGGCAAGAGGCCGAGCAAGCCTTGGCAAAGGGCACGACCACGCCCGCATTGCAGCGCGATGACGTGATCGACGACGTGCATGCGCCAGCGGCTTACCGCACCCACTTGGCCATGCAAATGCTGGCACAAGCCTGCCAAGCTTTTTGACAACCCAAACCCGCGTTGCCGAGCAGCGTCATACCCTTGTATGAAAATCACTCTTACCCTCAATGGCACACTCCGCTACGCCGATGTGCCCGAGCGCACTTTGTTGGCAGACTTGTTGCGCGACACATTTGGCATGACCGGCACCCATGTGGGTTGCGACACCTCGCAATGCGGTTGTTGCACCGTGCATGTGGACGACCAAGCGGTCAAGTCGTGCACCATGCTGGCGATGCAAGCCGATGGGTGCAAGGTCACCACCATCGAAGGCTTGGGTGCTGATGGCTTACACCCCGTGCAGCAAGCTTTTTCGCAGTGCCATGGGCTGCAATGCGGTTTTTGCACGCCCGGTATGGTGATGGCATCGGTCGACTTGCTACGGCGCAATCCCAAGCCAACGCCGGCGCAAATTGCCGAGGGCTTGTCGGGCAATCTGTGCCGCTGCACGGGGTATGTCAACATCATCCACGCAGTGCAGCAAGCCAGCCAAGTCATGCAAGGGGACGCGCCATGAACGCCGTCACCCCACACGCTTTGCTGCGCAAGGAAGACCAGCGCCTGATCACCGGCACCGGTCAGTTCAGTGCCGACGCACAAGCGGTGGGCATGCTCTTTGGCCATGTAATTCGCTCTCCCCATGCGCATGCACGAATCACCCGCTTGGACATGAGCGCGGTGCACAACGCCACGGGTGTGCGACAGGTACTGACCGCACAAGACGTGCAAGCCGCGGGCTTTATCGGCTTGCCCAATGTGGTGCAGGTCAAAGACCCGCAAGGAAAACCGCAAACGGTGTGCAACATGCCGGTGTTGGCGCTTGACAAGGTTTTGTACGTTGGCCAACCGGTGGCATGGGTAGTGGCCGACACGGCCCTGCAAGCGCAAGACGCAGCCGAGCTAGCGCAGATCGACTACGACAGCTTGGACGTGGTGGTCACCTTTGAAGACGCCACCGCCCCTGGCGCGGTGCAGTTGCACGCCCAAGCGCCGGGCAACACCTCGGTCAAGTTCGAGTCAGGCGACCGCGCTGCCGTGGATGCTGCCTTTGCCAAAGCCCACTTTGTCAGCGACATCGCTATCGAGAGTCAACGCTTGGTTGGCTCACCCATGGAGCCGCGTACGGTATGGGCCTGGCATGACGAGACCAAGGGCGTGACCCATGTGCACACCCCCACCCAAGGGGTGGGCGGCATGACGGGGTTTTTGGCTCAAATCACGCGTTGGCCCCATGAAAACATGGAAGTGCACACCCATGATGTGGGAGGCTCGTTTGGGCTGCGCGGCACGGCCTACAGCGAGCATCTTTTGGTGATGCTGTCAACGCGCCAACTCAAAAAGCCGGTGCGTTGGGTAGGTTCGCGCTCGGAGGTTTTTGTCAGCGATTGGCATGGCCGTGCACTGCGCTTGCACGGGCACATTGCAATGGATGCGG